>JAJZKA010000091.1 GCA_021809805.1 Actinomycetes bacterium | reverse complement strand
GCTGCGGCGGGCACCGGCCGACCTGGCAGCGGTCGTCGTGCGCACCCGCGACGCCCGGCCGCTGGCGACGATCCTCACGAGCCGCAGCGCCGCCCGGCGCGCCCGCATCGCCGTGCTCAGTCCCTAGCCGATCGCGACCAGCCAGCGAGGCGGCGGGTCGCCGCCTCGCTCAGCGCTCGGCCGCGGCCGCTGCCGCGCGGCGCTCCTTGCCCCGCCCGCGGGCGCGATCGGCCTGGGAGAGCACGGCCTTGCGCAGGCGCACCGAAGACGGCGTCACTTCGACGCATTCGGTCTCATCCGCGTGCTCGAGGGCCTGCTCCAAGGTGAGCTGGCGGAAAGGCGGAAGGCGCACCAGCTCATCCGCGGTGGATGAGCGCATGTTGGTGAGCTTCTTCTCCTTGGTCGGGTTGACGTCCATCTCGTCCGAGCGGGAGCTCTCACCGACCACCATGCCCTCGTAGACCTCCTCACCCGGGCCGATGAACAGCTCGCCGCGCTCGGCGAGGTTGGCGAGCGCATAGCCCGTCGTCTGGCCCTTGCGGTCGGCGACCAGCGAGCCGCTCGTGCGGGTCCGGATCTCGCCGAACCAGGGCTCGTAGTCCTCGAAGCTGTGGTGGAGCTGCGCGGTGCCCCGCGTCTGGGTCATGACCTCGCTGCGGATGCCGATCAGGCCGCGCGCCGGCACGAGGTACTCGAGCAGCACCCAGCCGGTCGGCTGGTGGACGATCCGCTCGGTGCGTGCCTTGCGGCGAGCGAGCAGCTGGGTGAGCGTGCCGAGATGGTCCTCGGGGACCTCGATCGACAGCCGCTCGACCGGCTCGTACAGGCGTTCGTCGATGATCTTGGTGAGGACCTGGGGCTTGCCGACGGTGAGCTCGAAACCCTCGCGCCGCATGGTCTCGACGAGCACGGCCAGCGCGAGCTCGCCCCGGCCCTGCACCTCGAAGGTGTCGGCGCGCTCGGTCGCAAGGACGCGGATCGCGACGTTGCCGAGCACCTCGTTGTCGAGGCGCGTCTTCAACAAACGCGCGGTCAGCTTGGTGCCCTCGCGGCCAGCAAGCGGGGAGGAGTTCACGCCGATGGTCATTGCGAGGCTGGGCTCGTCGACGCGCAGCACCGGCAGCGCCCGCGCATCGAAGGGATCGGCGAGGGTCTCGCCGACGGTGATCTCGTCGATGCCGGCGACGGCGACGAGATCACCGGGCTCGGCGGTCTCGACCGAGACGCGCTCGAGTCCCTCCGGCGCGAGCAGCTCGACGCACTTCACGCGCTCGATGGTGCCGTCGCGCCGGCACCACGACAGGTTCTGTCCGCGGCGCATCGTGCCGGCGACGATCCGACACAGCGCGAGGCGACCGAGGTAGGGGGAGGCGTCGAGGTTCGTCACGAGCGCCTGCAGCGGCGCCTCCTCGTCAAAGACCGGGGGCGGCAGGTGCGTGAAGAGCGACGTCAACAGCGGCTCCAAGCTGGCCCCGGCAGGGCGCTCGGCCACCGTGGCCTCGGGCTGGTGCGCAGAGAACCAGCCGTCGCGGGCGCTGCCGAACAAGAAGGGCACGTCCAGCTGGGACTCGGGAGCATCGAGCTCCAAGAAGAGCTCGAGCGTCTCATCGACGACCTCGGCGATGCGGGCGTCGGGGCGATCCACCTTGTTCACCACCGGGACCACCGGCAGACCGGCCTCGAAGGCCTTGCGCAGGACAAAGCGCGTCTGGGGCCGCGGGCCCTCGGCGGCATCGACGAGCAGCATCGCGCCGTCGACCATCGCAAGGGCGCGCTCGACCTCGCCACCGAAGTCGGCGTGGCCGGGCGTGTCGACGATGTTGAGCCGGCGGTCCCCGACGTGAAAGGAGGCCTGCTTGGCGAGGATCGTGATGCCCTTCTCTCGCTCGAGGTCCATCGAGTCAAGGACGCGCTCTGGCATCTCCGCGCGGGCATGGAAGGTCCCCGCCTCGCGCAGCAAGGCGTCCACCAGCGTGGTCTTGCCGTGGTCGACGTGGGCGATGATCGCCACGTCCCTCAGCTCGTCGCGCTGGGCCACCTGCTCCTCCTCGGTTGCTCTCATGTGTCCTGTTCGCGCCCCGAAGGGCGGCCGGTAGGTGGAACGGTCCGCTGCCGCTTAGATTCACGCCGTGGCGAGTAGGCCGAGTCGGCTTGAACGGATTACGAACCTCTTCCTGGCGTTGCTCGAGACGCCGCGGCCGCTCTCGCTACGCGAGATCGGCGTTGCCGTCGCGGGGTACCCCACCGAGCCGACCGCGCTCCGCCAGGCGTTCGAACGCGACAAGCGAACCTTGCGAGACGAAGGCGTTCCCGTCGCAGCCGAGCGCATCGACGGCGAAGAGCAGGTCGGGTATCGCATTTTACCAGAGCAGTACTACCTGCCCGACCTCGGCCTCAGCTCCGAAGAGCAAGAGGCGCTCGCGTTCGCGCTCGCGGCGGTCCGTCTCGAGGGCGGCGTCGGGCGCAGCGCACTCGAGAAGCTCTCGCCCGAGGCCGTCCTCGACCTCGCCCCGATGGCGGTCCTGCCGACCCTGCCGGCGCTCCCGGTGCTCCAAGACGCGATTCGCCGCCGCTGCGTCGTGCGTTTCGTCTACCACGCCCGCACGCGCGAAGTTGAGGGACATGAGCTCGTGTTCCGGCTCGG
Source organism: Actinomycetes bacterium (assembly GCA_021809805.1). Classification (GTDB taxonomy): domain Bacteria; phylum Actinomycetota; class Acidimicrobiia; order Acidimicrobiales; family Bog-793; genus JAKABX01. The sequence goes on along the minus strand of JAJZKA010000091.1, from coordinate 12,747 downwards.
CGCCTGGTACTTCGCCGGCCGGGACCGCTCGGCGAACGGCGAGCTGCGCACCTTTCGCGTCGACCGCTTCGAGACGCCGGCATCCCTCGGCGAGCCGGCGGCCTATGACCGCCCGGCCCTCGCCGAGCGCGGCGAGGCGGTCCGCCTCGCGCCGTGGGCGGCCGGGCCGGTGCACGAGGAGGATGGGGTCGCGCCGGTCACGGTGACCCTCGAGGTGGACGTGCGCGAGCTTGCCTACGCTCGCGGCATGTTCGGCGAGCACGCCCTCGCCCAGCGCATGGCCGACGGCTCGGGGCGTTTCGTCTTCCCCGTGGCCGACGAGGCGGCATTTGTCGCCTGGGTGCTCGGCCGCGGCGACGCGGTCGAGGTCATCGGGCCCCCGGCGCTGCGCGAGCAGGTCATCGCCCAGCTCGCGGCGCTGAGCGGGGAGGCGCAGTGAGCGAGTCGGAGCGCGCGGGCGCGCGCCTGAACCGCCTGCTCGCGCTGCTCGCCTACCTCGCCCGGGTCGGCGAGGCGTCGATCGCCGAGCTCGCCGAGCGCTTCGAGGTCCCCGCCGCGACGCTCGTTGCCGAGCTCGAGCTCGCCGCGTGTTGCGGACTGCCGCCGTACACGCCCGACCAACTGCTCGAGCTCGTGGTGGACGACGAAGGCGTGTCCGCCCACGGCCTCGAGGCGCTCTCGCGTCCCCCGCGGCTCAGCCCCGAAGAGGGCCTCGCGGTGGCCGCGGCCGCCCGCGCACTGCTCGCGGTCCCGGGCGCGGACGCCGGCCCGCTGCGCTCGGCGCTCGACAAGCTCGAGGCGGTGCTCGGCGAGGACCGCGTCCTTGTCGATGTGGACCTGCCGCTGCACATGGGAAAGCTCCGTGCTGCCGCGGAGCGCCACGAGCTCGTCGAGATCGACTACCTCGGCGCCTTCCGCGGCGGCGAGACCACGCGCATCGTCGAGCCGCACGAGGTCAGCCTGCGCGAAGGACACGCCTACCTCGACGCCTGGTGCCACCTCGCCGGGCACTGGCGGCGCTTTTCGCTCGAGCGCATCCAGGCCGTCCGGCCGCTCGGCGAGGCCTTTGTGCGCCGCGAGCTGCCCGAGGCCATGTCGCGCCCCGGTGCCTTCAGCGGCGGCCAGGCGGCGCGCCGCACGAAGATCTCGGTACCGATCGAGCAGGCCGGCGCGCTCGTTGCCCACGCGGACGGCCCGATCGAAGAGCGCGACGGGCGGGCGATCGTCCCGCTCGCGGTCGCGGACGAGCGCTTCCTCGGATTGGTGCTCTTGCGCTTGGGCGGCGACGCTGAGGTGCTCGAGCCCGAGGAACTGCGCGACGCCCGCCGCGACGCCGCTCGACGGGCACTTCGCCGCTACCGACGCCAAGCGGGCGAGGCGCGGTAGGGGGAGCGGGAAGCGCGCTTTTTAGCCTGCGGCGGTGCTCAGCATCGCCAAGATCCGACACGGCGGCGAGCGGTACTACTTCGCCTCTCTTGTCGCCGAGGAGCGTCACGCCGGTCTGCGCGAGGCGCCCGGTAGGTACCTCGGCAGCGGCGCCGCCGAGCTCGGCCTGAGTGGCACCGTCGAGCTCGCCGAGTTCTCCCGCCTGCTCGCGGGCGAGCACCCGCGCGACCAAAAGGTGACGCTCGCCACGAGCCACCGCAGGGTCGAGATCGTGGCATTCGACTGCACCTTCTCAGCGCCAAAGGCCGTCAGCGTGCTCGAGCGCCTCGCGCCCGAGGAGCTGGCATCGCCGGCGCGGCGCGCGCACGAGCAAGCCGTGTCCTCGGCGCTCTCCTACCTCGAGCGCGAGGCGGCCGTCGTGCGGCGCCAAGTCGACGGGGAGCGGGTGAGCATCGCGGCGAGCGGTGTGACGGCGGCCGCCTTTGTCCACCACACGAGCCGCGCACCCGATCCGCACCTGCACAGCCATGTGGTGATCGCCAACCTTGCTCGGGACGCCGAGGGCCGCTATTCGGCGCTCGACGCCCGCCGGCTGTTCCGCGAGCTGGGCGTGGTGGGCGCGCTCTATGAAGCCGAGATGCGGTTTTTGTTGAGCGCCGAGCTCGGCGTCCGCTGGCGGCGCGAGGAGCACGGCGGCATCGATCTTGTTGGCATCACGCGAGCGACCCGCGAGGTCTTCTCTCGGCGCAGCGCGGCGATCGCCGAGCACCTCGCGCAAGGCGGCTGGAGCTCGCCGAAGGCCGCCGCGATCGCCGCGCTGCGCACGAGGCCTCCAAAGGACCGTGAAACGCCCCTCGAAGACCTCGAGGCGCCGTGGCGCGCCCAGGCGGCCCGTAGCGGTCTTGCGGCCTCCCGCTGGCGCCGGGTGGCCCCCGAGCGGCCGTTGACGCCGAGGATCGACGGGGCCACGGCCCTGGCTTCGATCGACGGCGCTTTTGCCCGCAGCGATCTGCTCGTCGAAATGGCCCGCCACGCGCTCGGCGGGGCACCGGTGTCGGCGCTCGAGGCCGAGGCCGACCGCCTGCTCGGCCTCGACGAAGTCCGCCTCATCGGGGCATCCTCGCTCTCTTTGCGCGGGCCGACTCGGCGGCTCCCCGTCGGCATGCGGGTCCCGCACTACCGCCGGGAAGGCGCGATCGCCGACGAGCGCCGTCTGCGCCAGGCGCTCGGCCGGGGGAGCGAGGTCGTCGAGGGCCCGCGCGGACTGGCCGGCTGCGGCCTCGTGGTGCTCGAGATGGCCTCGGGAAAGGGGGAGGAGCGTCTTTTCGAGCTCATCGCCAAGACGCGCCGCTCGGGCGTCGCGTTGCACGCCTGGGGCTCAGATGAACTGGCGCGCGCGTGGCTCGAGGCACGGGGCGTCGCGGCCCCGGCGCTCGTCGCGCCGATGGCCTCGGCGCGCTCGGTCACCGTGCTCGTGGGCGCCGATCGGGCGCGCCTTTCGGTGCTGCGGGCGCTCGCCGAGCAGGCTCGAGCAACGGGGGCGGACGTCGCCTTGGTTCTCGACGTTGCGCCGGCCGGCGCGCCGGGCGCTCAGCGGGCACTCTTGCGTCAGGTCGCCCAGCGTCTCGGGGCCGATCTTGGCCACGCGGCGCGTGCCGCCGACGCCCCGCAAAACTGGCGCGGCGAGCTGCGCGCTCCACGACGCAGTGCCGGCGCCATGGAGCGGCTCGAGCAAAGCGAGGGATGGCAGCGGTGGCGCTGATGACCGCGTTCAGCGCCCGAGACCTTCCCGGGTGCGCGCGATCTCGCCGACCCGGCGCTCAATGCGGGGCTCGAGGGCTCGGGTCGTGTGCATCGCTGCGAGCTCGACCTTGCGCATCTGGCCCCGGTCGATCAGCAAGGCGGTGCCAACTGCCAACTTTGCAATCGCGTCCAGGGGCAGGACCGCTGAGCGCCGAGAGCTCAGCGAGTGCTGGGTGGGATGCAGCGGTGAGCGCCAGGAGGCGCTGTGCAGCGGTGCGTCGCGCTCACCCGCCAGGGTCGAGATGGCCTGGAGAGTCCGTGGGTCTGCGAGGCCGCCAAGGATGATCTTGTAGCCGAACAGGGACAAAAACCCGTCTGCGATCTGCCCCCAGCGGGCGCGCGCCTGGGAGAGGTCCTGCAGACAGGCCAAGGTGAGGAGGCCGTGGCTGCCACCTTCTGAGACGAGCTCTGGCAGGTCGTGCAGCGGCGCGATGTTGGCCAGTTCGTCGAGCACGAGCGTCACGGGCCCGGGCGGCCGCCGGGCGTAGGTGCGGGCGCGAAGGTCGCGTACGAGCCCGGCGATGAGCGGCGCCAAGTGGCGCTGGTGTTCGGCTGAGGCGACGACATAGAGCGTGTCGCCCCCTTCGATCAGCCCGGCGAAGTCAATCGGCGCTTTGGTGGTGCTCTCGAGTGCGGGAGCGGTGCGGTAGGCGGCGAGCACCGACGAGGCCGTCGACCAGATCCCGCTCAGTTCCCGGTGATCGGTCACCACCAGCCCGGTCAAGACGTCGACGGCGAGCTCGACGTCGGCCTCGCCGAGCAAGGCCATCGGCGCTTCGGGCTCGCGTCGGTTGACCCACGAGACCATCTCGTCCATACCCACTCCGCCGAGGTGTGCGGCATGCAACAAGCAGGCAAGCAGCGCTGCGGCGCGCTCGTTCCAGTGTGCCGACTCCCCATGGTGATCCGGGCGAGCGGCGCCGACCATCGACTCGGCGACGACGACCGCCCCGGGCCAGCTCGAAGCGGCCTCGAGCGGCGACCAGCCGACGACTCGGACGCCAGGGGGTGCGGCGGTCGCGCCCGAGGGGTCATAGAGCAGGCAATGTCCGAGCTCGCGACGCTGGCGATACGTCGCGTCGAGCACGTCGCGCTTTGTGGAGGCGACGACCACCGATCGGGCGGCGAGCACGTTCGGCACAACCACGCCGCTTGTTTTGCCCGAGCGCGGCGGCCCGAGCACGAGGACGCACTGCTCGCTTCCCCCGAAGACGGGCGCTCCCATGCTCCCGAGGTAGCAGCCGCCACCGTGGAGTCCGGCGAGCGTCCGTAGCTTGAACATTTGCTCGGTCGCAGCTGGCAAGGGCATCTCGCCATTGCCAGCATCCGCCATGCCCGTTTGACCTACCGGCGCGCGCATGACGCTGGCACCGCCAGCGCGAGAAATCGCCGAAAACCGCAACGCGATGAGCTCTGAGACCCGCGTGGGCCCGAAAGATGCCGTGACTTGTGCACAACAGGCCGCGCGCGTTGGCATGGCAAGGCGATCGCGCATTGGCGCGGAGACATCGAGTGCATCGACGCCCCCGAATCCAGCGCCCAAAGGGGCCCACGCGCACCGCGTCTCGTGCACCGAGGTCGGTAATCACAGGAGTTGAGGGGCCTTCGGCCGCGAATATTCTTTCGCACCGGCCAATGCGTCGCGCGGCTCCAACGCTGCGTTCTCAGCCGGCTTGACATGCAAAAAACACTTGAAAAACAAGGCATATCGCGCGCTCGCTAGCGAGCGGCATACGACGAAACGCCCGGTGAGCTGGGGAGGAGAGAGTGCGCGCGAAGCGAGAATGCTTGCATTTTTCCGTGCCATCGCCTTGTATAGCGGAGACTCCGTACCAGAACAGGAGATGACCGTGAACAGAACCGAGCTCATCGAGGCGGTGAGCGGCGACACCGGGCTCACCCGGCAGCAGTCTGAGGCCGCGCTCGATGCCATCGTCTATGAGATCACCTCTGGTGTCCGCTCGGGCAACCCCGTGCGGATCACCGGATTTGGGACCTTCAAGCTGCGCGAGCGTGCCGCGCGGCGTGGTCGTAATCCACAGACGGGCGCTGCCGTCCGCATCAAGGCCTCGAAGGGCATCGGCTTCTCGCCTGGCGTGAAGCTGAAGAGCGACCTCAATGCGCGCGGCGCGGTTGCCAAGCCGAAGTCACTGGCTCCGGCGACCAAGGCCACCGCCACCCGGACGACAACCCGTGTCGCGGCAGCCACCTCGAGCCGTGCGACCGCCAAGAAGGCCGCTCCTGCTCGCAAGGCCGCGTCGAGCACGGCCGCGAAGAAGACCGCGACCCCACGCAAGACGGCGGTCAAGAAGACCACCGCCCGCAAGGCCACGGCCAAGCGCTGAGCGATCCGGCGCGACGCGCCGACCGCATGCAGATTCGATCGACCCCGGCGTTCCGCCGGGGTCGATCGCGTGAGGGCCGAGATCAACCCGCCGCGTTTGGCCGGCGGCTGAGCTGGCTGTGTCCTGCGTTGAGGCGCTGTTAGCGGTCGTCGATGCGCTTGAACGACTCGCCGAAGGCGAAGTCCAGGCCACGGGCGGCTTCGCGCTGGCGGGCGTCGATCCGTTCACTGAACTCCGCCAGCGCCGCCTGCCCGACGGGGGAGTCGAGCGTGTCGGCAATGTGCATCGTCGAGCGCAGCTGGCTCTGGTGTTCGAGCAATGCCGCCAGCTTCATCGCCCGAGAGCTGGTGATGTCCTCGACGTGGTCAGGTTCGTCTGCTTCGAAGAGCAAGATGGTCGCCGGCCGATGGTGCGGGGCGCGCAGCTCGGGGAAGAACAAGGGATCGCGGGCCGCGACGACCCCGTCGGTCAACAAGAAGCCGGCGTTGCGGTGATCAGGGTGCAGCCGGTAGCGGCGCCACGGGTCATGACCGAGCACGACGTTCGGCCGGAAGCGCCGGATCGCGTCGGCGACCTGGAAGCGCTGGCGCATCCCGCACTCGAGCTCACCGTCGGGCCAGCCCAAAAAGGCGACCTCTCCGCGGCCGCCGAGCGCGCGGGATGCCGCGCGTTGCTCGGACTGGCGCAGGGCGACGAGTGCGGTCGGGTCCTGCTCGGGGTCCCACGTCCCGCGCGAGCCGTCGGTGCAGACGACGTGGAGGATCTCGCAGCCGTGCGCCGCCCACTTCGCGAGCGTGCCGCCGCAGCCGAATTCGATGTCGTCGGGGTGTGCGCCGATCGCGAGCGCGCGCTCGGGCACGTCGAGGTTGGTGGTGCTCACGGTACGGAGGCCTCCTTGGCGCTCGATCAGCGGACGAGCGGGACGTCTGAAGGATGGTCGACGTCGGTCGCGAGCCGCCAGTCACGCACGGTCTCGGTTGGCAGCCCAAGTCGCGCCGCCTCGGCGAGATGCCGGTGGAAGGAACTCGGCCCATAGGCGAAGCGAAAGCCCGAGCGGGCGGGGACGGCGATCACATTGGTCCCGTCCATCTGGCGGTCCGGTGCCAAGGTCACGGCGTTCTCCCGACCGAATTCGGCGAGGGGAGGGACGAAGGGGAGATCGGCATGGGCAACCACGACAAGCTCGAAGCCTGTGGTCGCGAGGTGGACGACCGCCGCCCCGACCGCACCGGACAGTCCTCGACCCGGCGTCCACAGCACCTGCGCGCCGTGGTCGATCGCGAAGTCGGCGACCTCGCCATCGTCGCAAGCCACGAAGGTCGAGAGCGACGGCGCCGAGGAGAGCACCCTTGCGGCAAGCTCGCGGGCAAGCTCGGCGCGACCCTCTGGCCCCATCACCGGGGCAAGTCGCAACTTGGCGAAGCGGAAAGCCTTCACTGGCACAAGCAGCGCCCGCACGCGGCGAGTCTAGGGACCGAGTCGCTGCGTTGGCGTGGCGGTGCTGCCAGGGCCCACTAGCCTCGCGTGCGATGCGGGTAGCGCTTGGGAGCGACGAAGAGCACGACGTCGTTGCCGCGCTCGCCGAGCGCCTGGTCGCGCTCGGCCACGAGGTGGTCCGGGTCGCCCGCCACGAACAATGGCCAGAAGTGGGCCAGTTGGTCGGGGCGATGGTCGCCGCCGGCGAGGCCGAGCGCGGCATCACCTGCTGCTTCACCGGAACCGGCGTTTCGATCGCGGCGAACAAGATCCCGGGCATTCGCTGCGCGTTGTGCGTCGATGCCGAAACGGCGAGGGGAGCGCGGCGATGGAACGACGCAAACGTCCTCGCGCTTTCCTTGCGATTGTGCTCGCACGCCCTTGCGGGCGAGATCCTCGACGCGTTCTTCTCCACCGAGCCCGACGCCGATACCGCCGAGGCGGTGGCCCGCCTCGAGCACAAGGGCGCGCCGTCGCGATGAGCCCGGTCGAGCGCCGGCGGGTGACGGTGCCGAACTGGCGGCTCGTGCGCGAGCTCTTTGCTGAGGGATGCGCGCTCGTCGGTGGCCTGGACGAGGTCGGAAGAGGCGCGTGGGCGGGTCCGGTGACCATCGGCATCGTCGTCGTTGAAGCTGGCTGCCTGCCCAAGGCGCCCCGTGGGGTTCGGGATTCAAAGCTCCTTGCTGAGCGCGCCCGCGAGTCCCTCTACGGCCCGCTCGTTTCGTGGTGCCCTGCTGCGGCGACCGGCGAAGCCAGCCCGCAAGAGTGCGACGAGCTCGGCATGACCGCCGCTCAGCAGCTCGCAGCGAGCCGGGCGCTCGCGCGGCTCAGCTTGCAGCCCGAGATCTTGATCGTGGACGGCAAGTGGGACTACACGGGCCACCCCGGGGCCCGGGCGGTGATCGGCGCGGACGCCACGTGTTTCCCGGTGGCGGCCGCCTCGGTGCTCGCCAAGGTGACCCGCGACCGTCAGATGATCGCCCATGCGCCGACCTGGCCGGCCTATGGCTTTGAGCGCAACAAGGGCTACGCGTCTGCCGCACACCGCGCCGCGGTCGCATCGAATGGGATGTCGCCGCTCCACCGGCGTAGCTGGTCGGTTTGTTACGGCACGCACGAGCGTGGCGAGGGGGCCGCGGTGGTCCGCCCCGGTGGCGACTCCGCGCGCCGTGAGGAAGCTTCGGCGCGCGAACAACCGGTCCGGCACGAGAATGGCCCGCCTGGCGAAGCGGGGCGCGTTTTTCCAGCCCCTCGGCTATAACGGTGGGCGATGGCCGTCATCTTTGCCCTGCTGGCTGCGGCGGCCAACGCGCTCGCGACGGTGCTGCAGCGCATCGGCGTTGAAGAGGCGGCGCCGCACCAGGCCGGCGAGCGGCTCATGGCGAGCGTGCTGCGCCGGCCGATCTGGTTCGCCGGATTGGCCCTTATGACCGCGAGCTTCCTCCTCCAAGCCATCGCGCTGGCGGTCGGGGATCTCTCGAGCGTCCAACCCGTGATGGTCACCGAGCTCCTGTTCCTCCTTGCCATCTTGGCGCTGTGGTTTCGGCGCAAGCTCGGTTGGCGCGAGTGGACCGGTGCCGTCGGCACGGTGGCCGGCCTCGGGGCATTCCTGGCGGTCAGCGCGGCTCGGGCAGGGACCTCGCGGCCTCAGACCGAGGACTGGATCTTGCTCTTGGCGGCGAGCCTCGGCGCGATCGGCCTCTCGGCGAGCGGCGCCCGGCGTGGGCCGCGGGCATGGCGCGCTGCGGCGTACGGCTTCGCCGGGGGCATCGCCTTCGCGCTGACCGCGGCATTCATCAAATCCGTGGCCGAGGTGTGGTCGCACGGGCTGTTGAGCGTCTTTTCGCACTGGCAGACCTATGGGATTGCCGTCGCCGGGCTTGGTGGGCTGGTGCTCACCCAACACGCCCTGCAGACGGGCCCGGTCGCTGCCTCGCAGTCCGCGCTGCTCGTGGTCAACCCGATCTCGAGCATCATCATGGGAGTGTGGCTCTTTGGCGATCACCTGCACACGACCGGCGGCCGCCTCGCGGGCGAGTTCGCGGCGCTCGCGGTGATGTTCGCCTCCTTGCTCTTGCTCTCCTCGTCCCCGATGATCGCCGCCGGTGCCGCCGAGGAGCAGCTGTCAAGCGGCCGCCCGCCGCTCGACCTGCCGACCCAGGAACTGGCCCAATGAGCGAGACCACGGTCGTCCCACAGGCCGCGCCAGAGGACCCCTGGCGGGCATTCCGCAGTCGTCTCGAGGAGGCGGCCCTGCTGGCCGAACTCGAGCCGGGGCTCACCGAGATCGTGATCACCCCGGAAAAGGTGCTCGAAGTCGCCGTGCCCTTCCGTCGCGACGACGGCAGGATCGAGATGTGCCAGGGCTGGCGGGTCCAGCACGACACGAGCCGAGGACCGGGCAAGGGGGGAGTGCGCTTCCACCCAGCGCTGACGGCGTCGGAGGTGATGGCGCTGTCGGCGGAGATGACGATCAAGTGCGCCGTCGTCGGGCTGCCTTTCGGCGGAGCAAAAGGAGGCGTCCGCGTCGAGACGCGAGGGCTCTCGGTCGGGGAGCTCGAGCGACTGACGCGCCGCTACGCGTTTGACGTCTCGGCGCTGCTCGGACCCGACCGCGATGTCCCGGCGCCGGACGTCAACACCGATGCTCGGGTAATGGCCTGGATTATGGACACCATCTCGATGATGCGGGGGGAGGCGACGCCCGGTGTCGTGACCGGCAAGCCGCTTGCCATCGGCGGCAGCCAGGGCCACGTCGGGGCGACCTCGACGGGCGTGACGATCTGCGTGCAGTCGATCTTCGCCCAGCTCGGAGCGTCGCTCGCCGGCGCACGCGCCGTGGTCCAGGGGGTCGGCAAGGTGGGCGGCCCGCTCGTGTACCTGCTCACGTCGCTCGGGATGCGGGTCATCGCGGTCGCCGACGTCTACGGGGCCATCCACAACCCGGCCGGACTCGACCCTGCGGCGCTGAACGGGCATATCGCCGCCACCGGCAGCGTCGTTGGCTTTCCCCTCGCCGACCCGATCCCCCCGGGCGCGCTCTTCGGGCTCGAGTGCGAGGTGCTGGTTCCGGCCGCGCTCGGCGGGGTGATCGACGCCGGCGTCGCCGAGCAGCTGGGCTGCAAGATGATCGTCGAGGCCGCGAACGGCCCCACGCTTCCTGATGCCGACGCGGTGCTGGAGCGGCGGAAAATCCTTGTCGTGCCGGACGTTCTTGCCAACGCGGGCGGCGTCACTGCCTCCTACTTCGAGTGGGCGCAATCACGCCAGGGCTTTGCCTGGGACGGCCAGCTCGTGGCGGAGCGCCTGCGCGCCGTGATGCAACAGGCATTCGAGGCGACCTGGGAGCGCGCCGAGGCGCTCAAAGTCCCCCTACGCAAGGCCGCGATCACCCTCGGCCTCGAGCGTGTGGCGGAAGCAACGAGGCTGCGGGGGCTGTTCCCATGAGCCGGTTCCATCGCGGCGTTGTGGTGCTGACGCTCCTCATCGGCGGCGGACTGGTCGCCTCGGCCTGTTCGTCCGCGCCCGTTCACCACGCCGCTGGAACCACCACGTCGACCTCGACGTCCACTTCGACGACGACGGCGCCGTCCAGCTCGTCCTCGACTTCGTCTTCGAGCTCGACGTCGACTTCGACTTCGACGAGCACGTCGACCACCTTGCCCGCCCAGCGCTGCTCCACGGGCGTCCTGGCGGTGGCGGCCAATGGCGTGAGCACGTCTGCGGGCACCACACGGATGACCTTTGCGCTGAAGAACCAAGGGCCAAGCCCGTGCTCGCTCGAGGGCTATCCGACCGTTGCCCTTTATGGGCCCTCGGGCGCCGGCGGCGCGGGCGCGGGCCGCAAGCTCGCGCTGAGCGACATCGATCTCGGGGGTCCGCCGAAGCCGATGCTCTTGGCGCCGGGGTACGGGACCAACTTCATCGTCTCGGTCGCCGAGGTGCCCGTGAATGGGGCCGGTTGCCAGACGGTCGCATCGCTCGAGGTGAGCCCTCCTGGCAGCAGTGAATCGCTCTCGCTCCCGGATACCTTCCAGGCGTGCGGGACGTCAATCGGCGTCTATCCATTGAGCGCGACTCCGCCGCCGGGCTGAGTCCAGGCACAGTCCCCCAGCGTGAGAAGATCCTGGAGGGGCGCTTAGCTCAGTTGGCTAGAGCAGCTCGCTTACAACGAGCAGGTCGGGGGTTCGAGTCCCTCAGCGCCCACTCCGAGGTCTTCACATTTGGACCTCCCACATCTTCACATTTGGGGTGTGACACTCGAGCGAACGGCCCCGTCGGGGCCGTTCGTCGCGTTCTGGCCGCCTCGAGGCGCGTGGCGACCTGAGCGAGCCGGAACGCGCGCGGGCTGGGGTGGGACTACGGCGGCGCGTTGGCGCTGGCCGCGACGAGGTCCCCGAGAGTGCGGCGGCCTCGGGGTCGGGGCCGGCCCACGAGCGGCGTGCTCCGTCGGGCCTCGGTGATCTCGTGGCGTTCGAACGCGTCGACGAGGCCAAAGTTGACGACGACACAGCCACAGGCGAGGAAGAGCCCAAGCGGTGTGACGCCCATGAGCTTGCACCAGCCGCGGACGTCGACGTTGATCCCCGCGGGGTCCTTGAGGCGTGAGTTCGAGCGCTCGACGGCGCTGCGACGGCCATAGGACCTGCGCCAGGCGGCCGAGGGGTAGTCGTGTTTCTGGGCGGTCTTTGCGTTCACCTGGGCTGAGACGGTAAGGCTCTGCTGGGTGCAGCACGTCGGTGGGTGCTCGGGCGGGGCAAGGACCTCCGGGCGTGCGTAAGCAAGCATCATCGAGTCTGGCCGGAGCGCGCAGCGGAGCTTTCCCATCACCGCCGGGCAGCCCACCCGGTGATAGCCGTCCGCGTCGTCGGCGCTCAGCCGCCCCAGCTTGTGGCGCGAGAGCTCGGCGGCCTTGTCGTCGTGCGCGGCGGTCTCTTCCGCGCTCGCCCCGCGGGGAAGCGGTCCGATCCCGAAGAGCGCCTTTGGGGTCCCGGGGCAGTAGAGGTTGCCGTTGGCACAGATCGCGCCGGCGAAGGTGCCCTTCATGCCCCGGTCAGCTGGGTGCAGGTCGATCACGAGGCGTGCCCCGATCCGGCGAAGCGGCAACGCGAAGTGACCGGGGATCTTGTAGGCATAGCCCGAGTCGGCGAGCACGTCGTGCACGACGACGCCAGCTGTTGCGGCACCGGGTCGTGGCGGCACGAGGAGACCCGGCAGCGCCGGACGAGCTCGGGGATGGCCGACCCGTGCTCGTCGTTCACCATCGTCTGAAGCGAGAGGTAGTAGTCGAAGAAGAGCTCGTCGCGTTGCCCCGGGCCATTGCCCCGCCGGTGTCCCCAGGAGGCCTCGGGATCTGCTGACGGCCCCTCCGGCTCGCCCGGCGGGCGGGAGAAGCTCGCCACGTCGGTCCAGTCGATCGCGTAGCTCGAGGTGGCGTCTTTGAAGCGCTTTGGGATGCTCGCCTCGACGAGCGCGTCGCAGAGCGACTGGAGGTCCTCCGACGGCGCCCCGTCGGGGCGCTGTTTGGCAAGGGCGCGGAAGATGAGCGATGCGGTGTACTCGATCTGGCGATAGCTGAGGCGGTGCAGCCCGCTCCGCCAGGAGGCGAGCACTGCGAGGCGGAGCTGGGCTTCTCGGCATGTGCGCCTGCCTCGCCGACGGCCATATGAGCGCGCATCTCACCGCTGTGCACGAGGCGCTCGTCGCTCTCGGGGTGGATGACAAGGGTGCGGGCCGA
>JAJZKA010000090.1 GCA_021809805.1 Actinomycetes bacterium | reverse complement strand
GCAGGTCGCGGCCGCGCAGGACGCCGTTGCCAACGGCGCGCTCGGCAAGGTCATCGTTCTGCCCAACTGACGACCGCCCCAGGCGGCGGCCGGGTCGCCGACGGGCCCCGATCGGCTGCGCGCCCGCGAGCGAGAGCCGGCGATCGAGGGCGAAGACGGCCATGGCGCTGTTCGCATCGCGACGGGGGACCGCGGGCTCGGTGCGCACCGCTGCAACGCCGAGCCCGATCAAAAGACCGTGCCGGGCGGCAAGGTCGAACGCCAGCGCTGCGTGGTGAAAACGGCGCGCGAGCGCGTCGGCAAGGACGGCCCGTCTTGCCGATTGCAAAGCGGTGGGCGTCAGGTGTTCTCGCGGTGCTGGCCGACGAGGTGGTATCTGCGAGGCTCAACCGCGGCGCGTTCCTCCGGGGCGGCGCGGCCTCGCAATGACCTGATCGAGCGAGATCCCACGGCACTCAGCGCGCACCGACGCAGACTCGACGCCAATATCGAGCGGGATGGCCGAATCGAACGCACGCGGGCGGTGCAGGATCGAACGAGCGCGAGCGGTGCAGGATCCCCGCCCGCTGCTCGAGACCGGCTGGCGAGAGAGCACTACAGGAGAGATGTCCGCCGAGATCTCAGTTCATGCGCGTCCTTCAAGGCCCACTGGCGCGATGCGATTTCATGCCACAACGGGGCGCATTGCCGACACCTGGCCAGAGAACAGCGCCGCGCGACGCAGTCAGCTGGGCCGGTGCTCGGCTGTCACAGGGAGAACCACACGACCTTGCCACCGAGCTCGGGCTCGACCCCCCACGAAGTCGCCAGCTCGTTCACGATCCGCAGGCCGCGCCCCCGCTCGACATCGGTGCGGGGCGTCATCATCGATGGCATGCGCTCGCTCGCGTCCCGGACCTCGATCCGAATCATCGGCGTGAGCTGGACGCGCACCTCGAAGCGCCCCGGTGCATAGCGAATGGCATTGCTGGCGAGCTCGGAGACCAAAAGTTCGGCGGTTTCGCGTTGGCTTGCATCGGGAATGAGTGCTCCGACGAAGCGACGCGCCGAGCGGACCGCGCGCGGGAGGGGTTCGAACACCGCGACCGCTTCTCGCCGGATCACCCCGGCGCTCCGCCCGCCCAGCGGCGCGCCTAGCGAAGGACGCAGGTCACTCATGACCGTGGGTTCACACCGTGAAAACGACGGATGTCAACGGTCATTGACGGGTAACAGTACTTACCATGGAGACATACGGCAAGGAACGAGAGGAATACCGTGTTCCCCGCGGATCCTCGACGCAGGCCGCGCCTCAATATCCTGCGAACACCAGCAATACCGCCGGGCCCGACACATCGGTGACGCTCGCGATCAACGCCTTGCAGCACTCGCTCGAAGAGAGCGCCCGACGCGAAGCCGCGCTGAGCCGCCAACTCGACGCGATGAAAAGGGCGCGCCGTGCCGGGCGCGAGTGGCGAGAAGTCCTCGCAAACGATGCCAACATGCACGCCGTCACGGTGGTGGGCGAGATTGCCCGTCGCCTCGGCGAGAGCGGAGCGTCGTTCCGAAGGACGCTCGCGCTCGCGCTCGTTCGCGAGGGCGACGGACTGAGTGAGATCGCCCGGCGCTTTGGCATCTCTCGCCAGCGCGTGTTCAATTTGGTGCGGGCGAGCGACGCGGTTGACCCGTTGCGCCGAGGTTGAGGCGCGCCTGCCAGCGCGTTGCGTGCTCGAGGCGGCGGCGGAGCTGATCAGCCGTCGCCTCGCTCACGCTGGTGAGCCCGGCAAGCCGGTTCAGCTCGGCGTTCACCTCGGCGTGCGATCGCCCGGTGCGCCGCGCGATCGCCCGTGCGACCTCGAGGTTCGCCCGGCGCAGATCGGCCTTGGCCTCGGCCCGACCGTGAGGTTCGTCCTCATTGGTGCCTGCGCCGGCGAGCGGCGGCGGGCTCGGAAGCTGAAGCACCAATGACGGGTCATCATCGCCCATTACGGCGTCGTCGTCCTCGGCCTCGTCCTCGGGCAAGGTGGCATCGGTCGCGACCGCCGAGATGACCGAGAACAGGGAGAGCTGGGCGTCGACGAGCTCGGGCTCGCCGGGGCCCTCGTCGAAGGTTTCGACGGGCGCGGGGTTGGCGTCTTGGTCACGGCGCCGTGCCCTCAAGCAGTGGCGCCGCCGCTCAGCAACCTCGGCGGCCGCCCGGCGCAGGCGCGCGTCGTCGGGGATGTAGAGGTAGGCGGGCTGGCGACCGATTCCCGGCGTCCAGCGGACGAAGCGCCCGACCGCTTGGCGGAAGAACAGCTCCGTGGTGGTCATCGTCGCGAAGACTCCGACACGCAGGCGCGGGAGGTCGACGCCTTCGGAGACCATGCGGACGGCGACCAGCCAGGGTTCGTCGCTGTCTTTGAACCGGGCGATGCGCGTTGAGGCGAGCGGATCGTCCGAGGTCGCGACCACAGCGGCAGTGCCGAAACGGCGGTGCAAGAGCTCGGCGATCCCGCGGGCGTGGTCCTGGTCGGCGGCGATCACGAGGCCGGCCGCGTCGTGCTGGTGCGTGCGGATTTCGGTCAGCCTGCGGTGCGCGGCGCCGAGCACTTCGGGCAGCCACTCCCCCTCAAGGGAGATCGCCGTGCGCAGCCGCTGATTCGCCCTGGACGCGGCCAGCGGGTCATCGAAGCTCGCCGCATGAAGCGACCCGTCCGGGGCCTGCCATTCCATGTATCCGTTGGTGCGCGGGAAATAGATCGGCCGGACGACCCTGCGGTCGCTCAGGGCCTCGCCGTAGTCATATTCGAAGTCCGGACGGGCCACCTCGTCGTCGTAGGCGATGAAGGGGATCGCCACCGTGTCGGAGCGGAACGGCGTCCCCGACAGCGACAGGCGCCTGGCAGCAGGGCTGAAGGCCATGCGCAAGGCCGTCCCCCAGGCACGATCGTCGGCGGCGTGGTGGACCTCGTCGAGGACGACGAACGCGTCCCGTGCGACGCCAGCAAGGGCTCGGGCCTGGCTGGCGACTTGCTGGTACGTCGTCACGATCCCGTGCATGTCCCGCGCCACCTGTCGTGTGCCGGGTGCCCAACTGGTCTCGAGGTGCAGGTCGAGCGCGGCGGCCGCCCGAGCCCACTGGCGCTTCAGGTGCGCAGTCGGGACGACGACGATCAACTGGCGCGCCTCGTCGCGCGCCAACACGAGGCGCGCCGCAGCCAGGGCGAAGGTGGTCTTGCCCGCTCCAGGCGTCGCGACCGCGAGGAAGTCGGAGCTCCCGGCTGCGCCGAAACGCTCGAGGGCGAGCTTCTGCCAGGGCCGGAGCCGGATCGATCGAGGCATCGCGTACAGGTCTTTTTTGGGAGGGCGCACCCCGAGGTGGCCCGCGGGGAGGCCCGAAGGTAGCAAACGGCAGCGCGCGGCGAGCGGCACGCCGGCATGGTCCGCAACCGGATGCGGGCGTCGAACGCGGGCACCGGAGCGGTTGCAGAGCATCGCGAAGCGCGAGCTCGCACCACATCCGCGCGCCGTCCTCGGCGGGCCCGACCCGCCAGCGCTGCGCCAGCGCCGCCACGACCCGCAGCCCGCGGGCCACCGCCTCTTGCGTCTTCGGATCGCCCGGCCGTGCCGCGGTCATCGAGGGAGCAAAGATTGCCGTGCGCCCGCTCGAGCGCGATCGATCGACCGCCACGGTGCACTCCTCTCGCCGCGACCGATGACCGTGGTGGCGAGCTCTGAGACCAACGACTCGGCCACCGCCGCCACGTCCCCGGCGCTGGCGAGTCCCTCGCGGACCAAGCGCCGGGCCGTTCTCGCCGAGGCGGGAAGGGGCGCAAGGATCCCCGGGCGCGGCGTGCCTGCGGCATCGGACATCTGCACGCCGGCGTCGTCACCGGTTCCCGGGCCCATCGGCCGTTGCTCGCGCGGGTCAGACCTCAGGCCCAGGATCGGCCTCTTGGCTGCCCGATCGGGCATCACAGCGACGACGCGCGTCGCCCGGCGAGCCGCCAAGCGGCCCATATCGTGCAATCAGGCCATGCGCCGGCATCTCGCCACGGCTCCCCCAAGAGAGCTCGCGCCCCACGACCACGCCACCTGGCGCGGGTCATCATGTGCCCACCTCCCGGCGCTCGCCGGGTCGGTCCTTGCCCGCACACATCGACGCAACGACACGATGCTCCACCTCGCCGGACTCGAGGGACCGGCGGTGCCCGTCGCACGCGGCGCGCTCGCCTGGCCGGTCGGCCGGGGACCGGCCAGATGCGCGTCAGGACGCGGAGCGGGCGGCCTCGGCGGCCTCGGCGTCGGTGAGCGCCTGGACGAGCTGGAGCTTGGTCATTTTCGTCCGGCCCTGGACGTCCCGCTCGGCGGCGAGCGCCAAGAGCTCGGCGCGGCTCATCCCGCTGAAGGCCTGCTGCTCGGCGTGCCCGAGGGCGCTCGGGCGGCGCGCCGGGCGCTGTGGTTGAGCACGCGACCCGCGAGCGCGCGCCACGGAGGCTTCGAGCGCGGCGACCAGATCGAGCACGTTGGCCTGCGGCTCGGCCTCGGCGGGCGAGGGCGGCCTGCCCGCCCGCTTCGCCTCGAGGAGGCCAAGGACCCGCTCCCGGTAGGTGTCGTGATAACGGCTCGGGTCCCACGACGTGCTCATGGAGGCGATCAGCTGCTCGGCCATCTCGAGTTCGCGCTCGGTGAAGTCATGACGTAACGAAAAGGCGGGGAGCACGGATTCAGCCGGGCGGATCTCATCGGCAAACGCCAGGGTCTCGAGCGTGAGCGCCCGTTCGTTCGGACGGACGGCGACGAGGTACTGCTTGTCGCGCAGCACGAAGGTGGCGATCGCGACCTTGTTCTCGCGCGCCATCGCCTCGCGTAAGAGCGCGTAGGCCTTCTCCGCCGAAGCGTTGCGCGGGGCGAGGTAATAGGACTTTTGGAAATAGACCGGATCGATCTCTTTGAGCTCGACGAAGTCGGTGACATCGATCAGCTCGCTGCGGCCAGGTGCCAGCTTGCGCAGCTCGGTGTCCTCGATCACGACGTAGTCGCCGCCGTCCACCGGAACGGCGCGCACGATGTCCTCGCTCGAGAGCTCCTCGCCACTCACCTCGTCGACCTTGCGGTACCGGACGCGGTGCGTGGTTCCCTTGTGGAGCTGGTTGAACCGGATCGAACGGTCCTCGCTCGCGCTGTAGAGCGCGACCGGCACGCTCACGAGACCAAAGCTCAGATAGCCGGTCCACATGGCCTGCGGCATCGCCATACCCCCTCAACGGCGCCGCTTCCCTGCCGATTCCTCTACGGCGCGTGCAGCCAGGCTACCGAGCCCGGCAGATACCGATGCCTTGCCCAGCTGGATGTTTATTGATCCTCTTTGGCGTGGCCCTCGAGCATCACCGCGACGCGCTCGAGCGCATCGGCGATCTCGAGGTAGCCATCGGCGAGCCGCCGTGCCCCGTCGGCCTGGGCGCGGAACGACGAGAGTGCTTCGCTGGCATCCGCCATCCCCGCCATCGCCGCGTCCATCTGAACGAGCGCCACGTCCTCGGCCATCTTGCGTCGCGCCTGGATCGCGACCGTCAAGGCGGCGACGAGGACGGCCCGATCCATTGCCGGCAGAGCCATCATCCAGGCCGGTGGCGGGGGGGAGGGCGGGTCGGTCATCGGGTACCTGCCTGTGGGCGCCGGGAAATCCAAAGGCTACGCGGCGGCGGCGCCGGTTGCCGGGATCACCGCCTCGCGCGCACCGACGCAGCACAATGTCCAAAACCGATCCGAGGAGCCTGAGTGAGCCCCCGACGACGACCACGTCCGTCCGATCTCAAACAGCTGCGTGCCGAGCTCGACGCCAAGTACGTGCGGGTCGCGCGCTGGAACGGACTGTCGTCTGGCGATCTCGTTCGCGTGCGCGGTGAGCGGGGAGCCCGCTTCGTCTTTCGCTGCCACGTGACGAACCGGGCCAACGATGCCCGCTGGGTCGAGCTCGACGAGCTCGCCGCCGCCGGGACCAGCGACGACGGCGGACATCGCGTCGTTCGCCGCCAGCGGGCGCTGCCCGAAGAGCGCGTGGTCGCCCTGGCACGCCCACGCCGATCCCGTGCCGCTTCGATGGGGGAACAGGGGCGATTCGACCTCAGGATCGAGGAGCTCAGCGCGCCCCACGGATGACCGCCATCATTATTGCGCAGAGAGCAATCTTGCATCCAATGAAAAGATGTATACTCTGCAGCAATGGGGCCGACACCGCTCGATGAGGCGCAGGAGGGCCGCCGCGAACGCAAAAAGCGCGCCACGCGGCTCGCCCTTCGCTCTGCAACGCTCGAGCTGATCTCGGAGCGGGGTTTTGCCAAGGTCACCGTCGAGGACATCGCGGACACCGTCGATGTCTCGGTGCGGACCTTCTTCAACTACTTCTCCTCCAAAGAAGAGGCGCTCGTCGGCGAGGACCCGGCACTGAGGGCTCGCTTGCGGGCCGAGGTCGTCCATCTCCCCGCCTCGCTCTCGCCGCTCGAGGCGGTCGAGGCGGCGCTCGTCGGCTGGCTACGCGCCGCGCACGAGGACCTCGAGTTCAGCGGCGCCGACCACCACGCTTGGAAACAGCGCTTCTCAGCCGTCCGCGAACAGCCCGAGGTGCGCGCGGCGTGGGCCAAGCACGTGGCCGAGATCGAACGCACGCTCAGCGACGCCTTGGTCGAGCGCCTCGGCGGCGAGGAGGCGCTGCGGCCCTATGCGGCGACGGTCGCGGCCACGGCGCTCGCCGTCTTGCGCGCCGTCGGCACCTTCTGGGGCGGAGAAGGAGGGATCGCCGTCCTCGTGGAGCAGACCCACAAGGCCTTCTTCTTGCTGGCCCACGGCTTTCGCTTCGATCTCGCACACGACCTCTCCCTGCCCGCCGACGCCAAGGGCGCCGAGTCGAGCCCGGGCGACCAATCCGATGACAGGAGCACGCGTGGCTGAAGCAATGCCCACCCAAGCGAGCGCGGGGACGGCAACGTCCTTCGACCTTCCGCACCGGCGCGTGATGGTGATCATCGGCGCCTTGATGCTCGGGATGTTGCTCGCCGCGCTCGACCAGACGATCGTCTCGACCGCCCTGCCGACGATCGTCGCCGACCTGCATGGCGGCTCACACATCGCCTGGGTCGTCACGGCCTACCTGCTTGCGGCGACGGTGTCGACCCCGCTGTGGGGAAAGCTCGGCGACCAGTACGGGCGCAAGGGCTTCTTCCAGGCGTCGATCTTGCTGTTCTTGCTGGGATCGATCTTCTCGGGCCTGGCGACCAGCATGGTGATGCTCATTGCCTGTCGCGCCATCCAGGGACTTGGCGGCGGTGGCTTGATGGTCGGCGCGCAGGCCATCGTCGGCGACATCATTCCGCCCCGCGACCGCGGCCGCTACCAGGGCCTGTTCGGCGCCGTCTTCGGCGTGGCGAGCGTCGTCGGGCCGGTCCTCGGCGGCGTGCTCGTCGACGACTTATCGTGGCGCTGGATCTTTTACGTCAATATTCCCGTCGGTGCCGTCGCGCTCCTCGTGATCGCGAGCCGCGTCCCCGGCCACCTCCGCCGGGTCCACCACGACATCGACTACCTCGGCATCGTGCTCCTCAGCCTCGGCGCGGCAGCCCTCGTGCTGCTCACGAGCCTCGGCGGCACGACCTATGCGTGGTCCTCGCTCCCGATCGTCGCGATGGCAGTCAGCGGCATCGTCCTGCTCGCGGCCTTCGCGCTGGTCGAGCGCCGCGCCAAGGAACCGGTGCTCCCGCTGCACCTGTTTGCCAACCGGGCGTTCTCTGCCTCGAGCACGGTCGGCTTCATCGTCGGCTTCGCGATGTTCGGGGCCATCACCTTCCTGCCGCTGTTCTACCAAGATGTGTTGGGGGCGAACCCGACGAACTCGGGACTCAGGCTGCTCCCGCTGATGGCCGGGATGCTCTTTTTGTCGATCGTGTCGGGACAGGTCATCTCCAAGACCGGCAAGTACCGCGCGTTCCCGATTTTGGGCACCGCCATCATCGCCCTCGGGCTCTGGCTGCTCTCCCTCGTCACCCCGAGCACCTCGAGCACCGTGCAGTACCTCTACCTCGTCGTGCTCGGCATCGGCCTCGGCTCGGTCATGCAGGTGCTCGTGCTCGTCGCGCAGAACGCAGTTCCCCAGCAAGAGCTCGGGGTTGCGACCTCCGGGGCGACTTTCTTCCGCTCGATCGGGGGCTCGTTCGGTGCCGCGATCTTCGGCGCCATCTTCTCCAATGTGCTCGTGGGCAAGCTGGCGAGCGCGCTGCGCGGGACGCACCTGCCGCCAGGGGTGACGGGCTCAGGCGTGTCGCCGGCCTTGCTTGCCAAGCTCCCCACGCCGATCCGCGCCGGCTATGAGTCGGCCTTCGCCAGTTCGGTGCAAGAGGTCTTCCTCATCGCCGTGCCGATCGCAGCGCTCGCGTTCGTCGTCTCCTTCTTGCTCCCAAGGGTCGAGTTCCGGCGGACGAACGTCCTGCCAGGAGGGCAGGCAAAGGGCCCCAGCGGCGAACACAGCGGTGCGGTCGTTGCGAGTGGGCTCGAACGCTGAGATGACCAACGGCGCCCGGGCGGGCACGACGCACCGGGCGTGGGATGGCCGGCGCGCAACCTGAGCTGGCGGCGAGCCGCCCGGGCACCGGAACGGATCGCGCCCGGCTCTGGGCCGCGCCGCGATGAAGAGCGCATGACCATTGCGCTTTGCGTGGCGGGCAACCGAGCGGCGATCGTTGTCAGGCCCGGTCTCGGCGCGCGTCACGGGTGCGATCGGTGGCACGCCGGCCGGCGAGCGAGGCGAGCGAGGCGCGAGCACAGCCCCAGATGCCCGATCGGGCGGCAGTCGCCCGATCGCGATCGGCGAGGAACCAGGCAAAGTCCTGGCCGGCGCCCTGGCACCCGATGCTTGCCATCCGCGCCGCTTGGTCTGAGCATCGTGGTGCCACAACCAGGGCAAGGACCGTTCGTGAACGCGATCATTGCCGCGAGTTTCCACAACAGATCGGGGAACCGCGCCATGCACCCGAGCCGGAAGGGGCATGGATTGGGTCGGAGCCGAACACCGTTGGACGAGGGGGTGGTGATCCGCTTCGCAGGTGAGCTGGACGCCGGACAGCCCGCTTGGTGCGACGTGCTCCTCCGAGCGATCAAGGGGGACACGAGCCGGTTCATCATCGACATGATCGACGTGTCGTTCATCGACTCCTCGGTGGTGGACGCCCTGCTGCTCGCAGAGCGTGCGACCACCGAAGTGGGCGGTTGGCTGCGGCTCGTATTCACCCACCACGTCATCGGTCGCGTGATCGAGATCTGCGGCCTGGCGGCCGTGCTCCCCCAATACCCGACGCTCGAGGCGGCGCGCCGCGGTGCCATGCGTCCCAGCCCGGCTGCCGCCCCCGGCACGGGGGACGAGGGCCCGCCGCAATGACCAACGATCCCCTCGAACGTCGGCTGTCCCTCGCCAAGGACCTGTCGAGCGTGACGGTGGGTCGGCACTTCGTACGCGACACGCTGGTCGAGTGGCAACTCGCGGCACTAATCGAAGACGCGGAGCTCGGCGCGAGTGAGCTCGTCGCCAACGCCGTGCGCCACGCCGGAACCGACCTCGTGCTGTCGATCCGTGCCGATGCGGAGATCGTCGTCACGATCGAGGACGGCCGGCGCGAGCTGTGCCGGCCGCTCAGTCCTGCCACGGCCTCGCTTGTCGACCACGGCCGGGGGCTGTCCATCGTCGCAGCGATCAGCCAGGACTGGGGGATCCGCGCGACGCCGCACGGCAAGGCCGTTTGGTTCACCTTGGCCCGGCCCGGCAGCGACGACAAGGACCACGACGCCGACATCTTCGAGATGCATCCCGGCCACGGCGTGAGCGATCCGAGAGTCACGGGACAAGCCCGCAAGACCGCTGATCGAACAAAGCCCGGCGATCGGCGCGAATGCTCCGAATCGGCGATCTGAACCACCGTCCCCATCGGCGTTGCGAGCAAGCTGGGCGGCGCGATCGATCTTGTATGTCCCGACGCGGGAGCAGCACAAATGCGGCCAGGCCGGGCGTCGTTGCCCGGCCATGACGCAGGCTCGGGCCGCGGGGGCGATCCCCGCGCGTCGGGCGGCGTCGGTACGCTACCGGCCGTGGGGCTCACTCGCCGAAGAACCCGATCGCGCGCGTGCCCAGTGAGACTGCCGCGTCGCCGGCACGTGGCGGGCCCCCTCGCCCTCGTCGCGCTGGGTGCGACGCTCACACTGGCCGGAGGCACCTCGGCTGCTGCGGCGCTGCGCGCTCCGGCGGCCGCCAGGAAGGCCGCCAAGACCGCGCTGCGCGTCGTCGCCGTGTCGCCCCGCCAGGGCGTCACCGACGTCGCCGGCAAGGCACCGATCTCGATCACCTTTTCGGCGGCGATCTCCGCGCGCTCGCCGATGCCGAGCATCAACCCGCAGCTCCCTGGGAGCTGGCACACCGGCGGTGACCGGCTGACGTTCGTGCCCGCCGAGCCTTTCGTCCCGCTCAGCCAGGTCACCGTGAGCGTGCCCGGCGGCAGCAAGGGCGTTGTTGCCAAGAACGGCGAGCGGCTGGTGCGCCGGGTCGTCGACAACTTCACGATCCAGAACGGCTCGATCTTCCGCCTCCAGCAGCTGCTCAGCCTGCTCCAGTACTCCCCGCTCGCGTGGGCCCCGGCCGGTCCCGCCCTCGCCCCCACCAATACCGCGGCGCAGCTTGCGGCGCTGTACGCAGCGCCAAAGGGCGCGTTCCACTGGCGCACCGCCGGCTGGCCGAGCCAGCTGGTGGCCCTGTGGCGGCCCGGCGTCTACAACGTGTTCACCCGGGGCCTCGTGATGTCGTTCCAGGCCGACCACGGGCTGAATGTCACGGGGGCGCCGTCAGGTGGGCTGTGGAACGACCTCGTCCAGTCCCTGGCGGCCGGCGTGGTCAACACGGGCGGCTATAACTACGCGATCGCCAACAAGACCCAACCCCAGTCGCTCACGATCTGGCACAACGGCTCGGTGGTGCTGCGCGCCCCGGCGAATACGGGAATCCCCCAGTCCCCCACGCCTTCGGGCAACTTCCCCGTGTACGCGCGCTATCGCAACGAGATCATGCACGGGACGAACCCGAACGGCTCCCACTACGCGGATCCGGTGCAATACGTCGCGTACTTCTACGACGGTGACGCCGTCCATTACTTCCCCCGTGCCGACTATGGGGTTCCCCAGAGCCTTGGCTGCGTCGAGTTGGCGCTGCCCAATGCCGCTGCCGCTTGGCCCTACCTCGCCTACGGGACGCTCGTGACGGTTTTGAATTGAGTCGTTCCCGTCATCGGCGCGCCACCTATCGCGCCCGCCGTGCGCGCCGCGGGCCGGGCCTGGCAAAGATCGCCGCCGCCGCCGCCATCCTCATCGTCGCCTTGGTGATCGCCTGGGGCGCAACCGCCCTGCTCGCCACGCCGCCGTCGCCAAGCGTGCACGCCACCGTGGCGACGGAGCACACCGTCTCAGGCACTCCCCTCGTGCTGCAACCGGCCTTCGGGGCCGAGGAGGCGGTCGCGCTCCAAGGCAGCGGCACGATCGCCAGCGCCGGCCCGCAACGCCCCTCCCCGATCGCCAGCCTCACCAAGGTGATGGCCGCGCTCGTGATCTTGCGCGACCATCCCCTCCGGCGCGGCGAGAGCGGGCCGAACATCCCCATCACTGCCGCCGACGTCACGACCTACCGCCAAGAGCTCGCCCAGAACGACTCGGTCGTCGCGGTGCGCGTCGGCGAGCAGCTGAGCGAGCTGCAGGCGCTCGAGGGAGCGCTGGTTCCCTCAGGTGACAACATCATCCAGCTGCTCGCCAGCTGGGACGCGGGAAGCACGAGCGCCTTCGTGGCGAAGATGAACGCCTACGCCCGCTCCCTCGGCCTTGCCCACACCCACTACGCCGGACCGAGCGGGGTCAACCCGGCGACCGTCTCGACGGCGACCGATCAGCTCCGCCTTGCTCAGCTGGCGATGGCCAACCCGGTCTTTCGCCACATCGTCGCCATGGCCCAGGTGAACTTGCCGGTGGCGGGCGTCGTCTACAACGTCAACGCCGACCTTGGGACCGACGGCATCAACGGCATCAAGACGGGCTGGGTGCCCCAAGGCGGCGGTTGCTTTGTCTTCTCGGCCACCACCCGCGTCAATGGCGCGCCGCGCTCGATCGTCGGGGCGGTCATCGGCGTGCAGGGTGGTACGCCGATCCCGACCGCACTCGCCACCGCCAAGACACTCGTGCTCGCCAGCAAGAAGGTCATCACGACGGTGCGCGTTCCTGCGGGAATGACGGTCGCGACCATCACCGCCCCGTACGGAAATCCGATCCGGGTGGTGACCGCCTCGTCGATGACCTTGACCACCTGGCAGGGCGCAAAGATCCGCTATGTCCTCCATGCGCGGCGATTCAAGAGCGGCTCGATCAGCGCCGGAGCGCGGGCGGGAACGCTCGGGGTCGAGCTCGCCGGCGCTCAACGGTCCCTGCCGCTGCGCACCACCGGCGCGCTGTCGGGCCCGACGCTCAGCTGGCGGTTGATGCACCCCTGAACCACGCGCTGGGCTCGCCCGCGCGATCCGGCCATCGCGGTGCGTTGGAGGCAGGTCGTCCCGCCTGCAGCCCGGCCGCCCCCGATTAAGGTCCGACCAATGCCGCAGTGGCTCGAGCGCGTCCATCCCCGGTGGTCGAGCCGAAATTTCGATCTGATCCTCGCGGCGCGACTCACCATGAGCATGGGGCGCGCGCTCGCTGGTGTGGTAACGCCCATCTACCTGGCGATCCAAGGCTTCAGCGCCTTCGAGCTGGCGGAGTACGTGATGACCGTGGCCTTCGCCTCGGCCGTCCTGTCCGCCGCCATCGGCCTGATCTCGGACCAGATCGGGCGGCGGATCTTCCTCATCGTCATCCCGATGTTCGCCGCGGTGGCCGGCGTCATGTTCGCGATCAGCGACGCGACCCCCTTGTTGTTCGTGATGGGCGCGCTTGGCAGCTATGGGCGGGGGGCCGGAGCCGGTGCTGGGGCCGTCGGGCCGTATCAGCCCGCCGAGTCGGCCTTTGTGACCGACGAGGTCGCACCGCGCCATCGCAACGCAGCGTTCGGCAGGCTGGCGTTCAGCTCGTCGCTCGGTGCCACCGCCGGCGGCCTGCTCGCCCTGCTCGTCCACGAGACCCGGGCCCACGGGACGGCGGCGATGCATGCCTACGAGCCGGTATTTCTCATCACTGCGGCCGTCTCGCTGTGCTCAGGGCTGCTGGCACTCAGCCTGCGCGAACCGGGGCGGCGACCAGAGCGCCCGGACGGCCATCACGATGGAGGCGATGCGAGCGGCGCCGCGGCGTCGCGGCGCGTCCGAATCCGCTTGCCCAGGCGATCGTGGTGGTTGCTGTCGCGCCTTTGGGTGACGAACACCGTGAACGGCATTGCGGTGGGAATGTTCGGCCCCTTCGTTTCCTACTGGCTCTTTCGCCGCTTCGGTGCGGGCCCGGACAAAGTCGGTGTCCTGTTCGCGGTGATCAACGCCACGACCACCGCATCCGCCCTCTCGGCAGCGAGCCTCGCCCGTCGCTACGGCCTCGTGCGCACCATCACCGTCGTGCGGAGCTTCCAGGCCGTGCTCCTTGTCCCCATGGTGCTCTCGCCGAGCTTTGCCATCGCCGGTGCGATCTACCTGGTCCGCATGATCGTCCAGCGAATCGGGCTGCCGCTGCGCCAGTCCTACGCCATCGCCCTCGCCGATCCGGCAGAGCGGAGCTCGGTGGTCGCGCTCTCCAACCTGCCGAGCCAGCTCGCGATGGCAGGAAGCCCGATGCTCACTGGGTATCTCATGGACGAGGTGAGCCTGGCCGCCCCCTTCGAGATCTCCGCCGTCTTCCAGTTGGTGAACGCCGCGACCTTTTGGTTGTTCTTCCATCGTCTGCCACCAGAAGAAGAGCGCGCGCCCGTCTCCCCCGAACAGATCGCCGCCCAGGCGAGCCCCGACGACTAGCGAGCGGCGCGGCGCGCCGGGCCGAATCGGCGCGCTGCGTGCAACAAATACGGGCGATGGGACACACGATGCACGCCCGCGCCGCTCGACTTGGGCGCTCGGCAAGTCGCGGGGAGGCCGCGTTCGGGATCAACGCGGCGGGACGGAACTGGCCCGGCGCGCGGCTCCAAGGCGACTTCGGGGAACAATTGATGGGGGTCTCGGCCCGCCAGGAGCCCAATTTCGATCGCTGTTCGAGGGTGCTCGGCGCAACTACGTCAAGCGCGCAAGGCCTGGACCTCATCGATGACGACGATCGCCGACTCGAGCAAGTCGCGATTTTCCTCGATAAAGCGCTCGAGTTTGGCCGGATCCTCGACGATCAACAAGCAAAGCGGCGAGTCGGCGCTGAACAGATGCGGCCGATGCACGACGCCCGACCTTCCTTGGCCTTCCACCGCCTCGAGCAGGGTGGCCCCGGAAAGACGCGCCGCCCTCGCCCGGGCAAGCAGTTCGATCGCCACGGAGTGGTGGTGCACGTGGTCGCGCGGGCCGAGCAGCACCGTGAGCCGCTGCATCGTTGTGGCCCCAGCGCGGTCCATCAGCTCGGGGCACCAGCCGCGCGCATGGCCCGTTGAAGGCGGGCCAGCGACTTCCCGGACAACCACCTCAGTCGGTCCCACCTGGCGGCCGGCGAGCATGCGCGACAGCGGGCGGGTGCTGGCGAGCGCTCCATATCGGCGCCGAGCCTAACGCTCGCGCGATCGCTGGGGCCTTTCCCTTGACGTTGAAAGCACCCAGGTGTACAAGGGCGTTGCAGCAACAAGGGAGGCGAGGTGTCTGGTGGCAGGCCGGCAACACGGCTCCTCATCTTTGTTTCCGAGGACGATCGCATCGGCCACCGAGGCATTGCTGACCTTTTGGTTGAGCGCGCCCACGAACGCGGCATGGCCGGCGCGACGGTGTGGCGTGGCATCGAGGGATTCGGCGCAACCGGCCACCTCCGGGCCGCCCGCTTGCCCGACCTTGCTCGCGGACTCCCGCTCGTTGTCGAGGTGATCGACGACGAGCAAGCGGTCGACGCGTTCCTCCCCGTCGTGCGCGAGCTTGCGACGGGAGCACTCGTGACGACCGAGACGGTGACGATCGCGTCTGCTGGCGCCCCATCGAACTGAGGATCATGGACGCCTTGAGTCGCGCGGCCGCGGCGGACGCCGGGAAGCGCGATCAGCGACGCGCGCGCTTGGACGCGGCTGCCGGCGTCCTTGTGGACCTCGGCCCTCGCGCCCTTTCCCGCCGCCGGGGTCGCCTTTCGGGCCTCGATGGCCAGGAAGCCGTCCAGGCGAAGTGCGTCGAGCACGGCACGCGATTGGCCAGTTCGGATCGAGCCCCCACTCGTGGTGTAGCTGACTGAACGAAGGGTCCACCTGTGGGTGGGCCACCGGCGTGAAACTCGTCGTGTTCCTTGCCAGAACGCACGAAGGAGACCACGCCAGTGACCCTCACCGATCATGACCT
>JAJZKA010000089.1 GCA_021809805.1 Actinomycetes bacterium | reverse complement strand
ATCGCCGAGCTCGTCACGAGTTTGAAGGTCGAACCCGGGAACTGGACGATGCCAGTGACGCCATTCACGAGCGGCGACGAGCCGCTCGCCGGGTTGAGGGACTTGTAGTAGCTCGTGACCTCCTTCGCGTTATGGGAGGCGAGCTTGTTGGGGTTGTAGGTCGGGTTCGAGTACATCGCGAGGATGTTCCCGTTGCGTGGGTCCCACGCCACGAGCGCCCCGCGGTAGCTGCCGAGCGCGTTCTTGGCCACCAGCTGCAATTTCCGCGAGACCGTGATCGTGATCGAGTCGGTCCCCTGGCGCTGGTTCAACAGGCCGCGCAAGCCGTGGGAGGGATACTGGTGCACCAGCAGATACTGACTGCGTGTGCTCGAGGCGAACGGGTTGCCGTAGTAGGCCTCGAGCCCGGTCGAGATGTTGGCATCGACGACGTCGACGTAGCCCGTGATGTCGGCGAACAACGAACCTTGGGGATAGACCCGCTGATAGGGGTAGCCGTTCGAGCTCGGCACGGACTTCGCGAGGACGTAGCCGTCGGCGCTGAGGATCTCGCCGCGGTCACCAGCGAAGGTGTTGGTCGAGACTTGGTGGTTGTAGGGCGAGTGCTGCAGCGCGCTCGCCTGGCGCACCTGGAAATTGGCGAGCTGCACGACGAGTAGGACGAAACAGCCGAGCAGCACGACGGCGAGGATCCGGATCCGACGGTTCATGACAACGTGCCCTCAGCCCCCGGCCCTGACGGTCGGTGTCGAGTGGCTCGGCGTCGTCGTGCGGGCCGACGTCGCGGTGGTCGTCGATGGCTGGCTTGCAGGTGCCCCGCTCGTCGTCGTAGCGGTGCCCGACGTTCCCGAGAGCCCCGATGTCCCCGCGGCCGCGGCGCTGGTGTTGCTGCCGGGGAGCGCCAAGAAGGAATTCACGTTCGTCAGATTCTTGGCGACGCGCTGCGCGTCGCTGTAAGAGGTCTCGATCATGCCTGACCGAAGCAAGGTCCGGTAGGGCGGGAAGACCTTGGAGGGTGGGGTGCCCGTGACCTCGACGAGCTTGGGCTTGAACCACAAGAAACCACCGGGCCGCCCCTGGAAGATGGCGACACGCCCGTCGTGCAGGCCGACGAAGTAGGTCGCGTCCACGTACCACACCGTGAAGCCAGCGATGCCGCCGAGCGTCCCGACGAACAAGAGGACGTAGAGCACCGACCAGGGCGTCACGATGCGTTCCACGCGCCGGCGATGGTGCGACGCCGGGGTGCCAGCCTGGCGAGCCCACGGTGCCTGAGGCGCGGCCGGAGGGGCGGAGGTGCGATCCCCATGGCGAGCGGCGCGCCTGGCCGTCTGGGGCGGGAGCGACGCCGCGATCGCTGGCGCCGCGACAAGGCCGTCGTCTGCTGCCAGGGGTTGCGGCGCGTCTTCGACGAGGTCGGCAACGACCACGGTCACGTTGTCGCTACCGCCGTGGGCGAGCGCGCTCGCGACGAGCGCCCGACACGCCCGACTGGGATCAGGGTTGGCCTCAAGGATCGTGGCGATCTCCCGGTCGCTGCACTCGTTCGTGAGGCCGTCGCTGCACAGCACCAAGCGGGTCCCAGCGGTAAGGGCGAGCGACCAGGAATCGACCTCGACACCCGGGTCGATGCCGAGCGCCCGCGTGAGGATGTGGCGTTGGGGGTGGATCGAGGCCTCGTCCTCAGTCAGTTCACCATGGCGCACCATCTCCTCGACGAGGCTGTGGTCGGCGGTGAGCTGGTTGAGGCCGGTGCCGTCTTTCACGTAGACGCGCGAGTCGCCTACGTGCACCACCGCCACGTGGACCTCGCCGCGTTCGGACACGAGCGCGGCAGCCGAGAGCGTCGTGCCCATGCCGCGGAGGGTTGGCTCGGACTCGCTCCGCTCGAGGATCGCTCGGTTGGCGTCCTTGGCGGCCTTGACGAGGGCGGAAACGCTGTGCTCGCCGGCGAAGTGCTCGGCGAGCACCTGGACCGCCATCTGAGCGGCGACATCGCCGCCCGCGTGACCGCCCATCCCGTCGGCGACCGCGACGAGCCCCTCGCCCACATAGGCGCAGTCCTGGTTCGAGCTGCGGATCCGCCCGATGTCGGTGGCGCTAGCGGCCGTCAGACGGAGTGCCGGATCGCCGCTCACCGTCGGACCTCGAGCACCGTGCCTCCAACGCGCACGCGATCCCCCCGGCGCAGGCGCGCCGGGGCGTCAAGGCGACGCTCGTTGACATAGGTGCCGTTGGTCGAGCCGAGGTCTTCGATCCACACTTCGCCGTTGCGCGGGAAGACGCGGGCATGCAGCGAGGAGGCGTACGAGTCGCCGTCGAGCGCCACGACACAGTCGACGCCCCGCCCGATAGTCACCTCCCGCCCGAGCTCAAAGACCTGGTCCCTGCGCGCTTCGGGCTCGAGGACGCGAAGGCAGAGCCCGCTGCGCCGATCATGGCCCGGCGGGTCCTCGACGCCGAGCGCCGTCCCGTCGGCCGCTGCCAGCTGGCGGCGCTGCATGCGGAAGCGCCGGCCCTCAGAGAACACCGCCCGAATGGCGTACACGACGAACAGCCAGATCAGCGCCAGCAGGAAGTATCGAAGGATTTCGAGCAGACCATGAGACATGACGGTTCAACGCTCAATCGCTCTCGAAACGAAGGGCAGTCATCCCGATGGTGACGACGTCTCCGCTCATCAAGCGCTGCTGACGCACCGGGATGCCGTTGACCTTCGTGCCGTTGGTGGAACCGAGATCGATGATCAAGACAGTCTCGCCCTGACGGCGCAGCTGCGCATGTCGCCTCGACGCGTTCGGGTCCGCGAGCTGGATCTCGCAGTCGGGCAAGCGACCGATCGTAACGGGCTCGGACAGGATCGGATAGCGCTCCCCGTCGGGGAGCACCAGCCAGTCCGTCGGCTGGTCCTCTCCCTCGATGACCTCGGCGCTGATCGAGAACGTGCTGCGCGACAGCTCCTCCGCCCAGCCGATCTCGACGTGGACGGGCCCGAGGAAGGAATAGGACTCCTCATTCGCGTGCTCCCGGGCGGCTTGGGCCAGCTCTTCGGCCAGGACGTCGACGAAGCCCCCGAAGCGCTCGTAGTCATCCTGGCAGAGCACGACCTCGAAGTGATTGGGCGCGATGAGGCCACGTGCGGCGACGGCGCGACGCAGATCCATCTCGCGCGTGAGTCGGCGGCCGAGCTCGACAGGCTGGAGCTCGCCGCGGAATGCCTTCGCAAAGGCACCCTCGACCAGGCGCTCGAGCCGCTGCTCGAACTGCTGGAGTCCCATGGCGACCCTCACACTACCTGGGAGAACGCGCCGCTCGCGACCTGGGCTATCGTGGCCCTCCTCGGGCGAGTGGCGGAATAGGCAGACGCGCAGGATTCAGGTTCCTGTGTCCGAAAGGACGTGGGGGTTCAACTCCCCCCTCGCCCACCAGGGTTATTCGCGAAATCCGTACAGCCGATTCGTGAATTGGACGCGATTTCCCTGGTGCTGGGCACAGCCGGGGTCGACGAGGCACGATTGGGACCCCCCGCGATGCGGGCCTTGCCCGCGTACTTGGGGTCGATCGAACTCGTTGCCTTTTCCATTGCTCTCCGACGGATCCGTCCTTCCACATTCCGGCTACATCGCGGCCAGGGGCCCTACCAGACGGAATACGCGCAGCCTCCGACTTTCCGACACGCCCGGTAGGGTCGCATGGCGAGTTCGCACAGGAGCTCCCGGAGCGGTGCAGGCAGCAGGTTCTTATCTCGGCTCGAGCACCGCTCCTTCGCCGGTCACGACCCTGCGCTGTGACGCGCGTGCTCGACGAACTTGCACAGCGCGTTCGCGAGGCAGATCTGCGTCGTCGAACGGCAGCGAGGCGCAAGCAGCGCTGGGTTGCACACCAGGACGGCAAGTGCCCGGGCCCTGCTCACTGCGACGTTCAACCGGTTGGGCGAGTAGAGGAACTCGAAGTCCCTCGGCAGGTCCTCGCCGCTGCTCGTCGCCATCGAGTAGAAGACCACCGGCGCCTCTCTGCCCTGGAACTTGTCGACGGTGCCGACTGCGACGTTCCCGGGGAGAACAGAACGGAGCGCAGCCACCTGAGCGTTGTAGGGAGCCACGACCAGAATGTCCTGAGCGGTGAGCGGGCGCGTGTTCCCCTGTGCGTCCGTCCAGGTGCCCCCGAGCAGCTCCTCGATCGCTTCGCGCACCCGGGACGCCTCCTCCGGCGAGGAATTCCGGTTGCCCACATGGGGGACAGCGAGGTAGCGGACGCCGGCTCCGGTCAGCTGCTCCTCGGCCGGCAGAGTGGACTGGTCCATGCGCGCTTCGACGCGTTGTCGTTCGAGCCCCTCGTCCGCTGCCAGCTTTCCCTCATAGAAGGCATCGGAGACATAAGCGCAGACGCCAGGGTGCATCCGGCGAGTCCGCTCGAGGAACAGGCCGAGATCAGGTGGCATCGTCGCGCGGCACCTGATGACGAAGGACAACGCAGAGGAGTCGGTGCTCTCCGGGTGCTGCGCCTGAGTCGGCTCGTTGAGCTGGGCGGGGTCACCGACGAGCAGGACGTCTGTCGCCGCACCGGAGCCGGCGAGCGCGTTGGCGAGACTCACCTGCCCGGCCTCGTCGATCACGAGGAGACCGAACCGCCCGGCGAGCTCCTCGCGAGCAAACAGCCACGCGGTGCCGCCGACCACGTCGACCGAGTCGGCGTCGAGCGCGGCGACCACGTCCTTGTTCTCTTTCAGGCTGGCGATGCCGGGCACTGGCGCACCGCCGGAGCCGGGCTTGCGAGCGACCCGGCACCGCGCATTGCGTCGTTCGGACTCCTCGACCAAGGACACGAGGAGGTTCTCGATGACGCGATGGCTGTTCGAGGTCACGGCAACCCTCGCGCCTCGGCTCACGGCGTCGAGGATCGCGGTGACGGCGGCGGTCGTCTTTCCTGCACCCGGCGGCCCTTGGACCGACAATGCCGCACCATCGAGCAGTGGGACGAGGCGGAGCACGGCTTGCGAACCGTGCTCGCCAGGTCTGGCAAGCGGCATCCGATCAGTGCCAGGTGAGCCCCCGGCCAGGCGCGGCGGCGCGCCGAGCAGCAGTTGTCGGGCTGCCCGCCACTCCGCCAGGGGGGACTCCAGGCCATTGAGGAGTACCCAGTCGGCAAGGCGCAGCAGCGCCTCGCGAAGGACCTTCGTGTTCATTGGTCCGGCAGGTATGAGCGCGGCCGGATGTGGTGCCTTGCGGGTCGCCCCTCGCTTCAGGATCAGTGCACCACGCTCGGGATCTTCGCTACACGGGATCACAATCTCGACCAGCGTGCCCGCCGAGCGGTTGGTGGCGGGATCGTCCGGTTGGTCGCCGACCCTGAGGCCGACGTCTTGAAGCGGGAAGGAGTACAGGTACTCCTTCGAGCATACGACGGGGCCAAGCTCGCGTTCGAAACGCAGCTCCCCGACCGACGCGCTGTCGGCGACCAGCTCCCCCGGCTCCATTTCCTGGCGAGCGAAGTGGTCACGCCACTGCGCATTGTCCTCCCGCTGGTGGAACTTCAGCAGGTGGGCCAGCACCGCGCGACCTTGCTGGACGTGGTCGCGCGCGCGCGGATCGTCCGGCACCCCGTCCAGCAACGCGGCGGCGGTGGTCTCGACGCGCGCGAGCCAGTCCGAGAAGGCCGGTTGGGGTTTCGCCTCGACAGCCGCTGAGCTCTCCGCGCTTGGGTCGAAGCTCGTTCCCAACGGGCCTCGGGCCTCGAGCAGCCAGTTCCGCAGCGCGAGCGTCGAGCGACAGTCGACGGCGTTGTAGTCAGCGATCGCCGCCCGTAGCCTCTCGTCCCGCGGCTGTGACTCCAGCCACTGCTGGTACATGTCGAGGCTCTCGGTCGCCGTCTTCACGTCGCCGCTTCGGCCGAATCCGTACAGCGGCTCGACTGCCTTGATCGAGTAGGAGTCGGCTCCCAGCACGAGCGAACGACGCACGACCCGGTACAGGTCGACGAGCACGTGGCGCCGCAACAGCTCGGAGACGGCTTCCTCATAGACACCGTGTCGATTGGAGAGTCGGCAGAGGGCGGAACGCTCGTAGTCCGCGTAGTGGTAGACGTGCATACCGGGATGCGCGTCGAGCTGCGCGTCGAGCGCGGCCATAAAGCCCTCGAATGCGGTCCGCTCGCTCGCTCGGTCTTCCGCGAAGAGGTGATGGAACCCACCGTCCGCGTCACACCAGCCGAACAGATACTCGACGCCCCCGTCCTCCGCGTACGGGAACCCCTCCATGTCGAAGAAGATGTCGCCGTCGTCGGGCTCGGGGAGCGACCACCAATTCCCCTCCGCCGGCGGGCTCACCGATGACCACGTGAGCTCGCCCGAGTTCCGGCTTTCCAGCTGCTGGTGCGCCTGGAGCCGGAGGCGCTGGGCCGTCTCCGCACCGATCCTCGTGCTCGGCAGGCTCTCCAGGGTGGCGAGTTGGGCAAGGGTCGATATCCCGGCGGCCTCGAGCCGGAGCACCTGTTGCCGGGTCATCCCGGCGACGAGGGACAAGTGGTCCTCGGCGATGCGCCGTTCTTCGCAACGCTCCTGCCAGCGACAGACGGCGCAGTGCTCGACTCTGTAGGGATAGGGCGCGGCGTCATCGAGGGCCCCAAGGAAGCGCTGTTGGACGAAGCGCACATAGGAGGCCGCGGAGCGCAGCTGGAAGCGGGCCTCGGTGCCGTTGCCGAGCGCGAGCACGAGGTCGTCCGGCGCGAGGTCCGGTGCAACCGAGGACAACAGGTCTCCATAGAGCGCGACCTGCACGAGCGCCGTCGCCTTCGCGCTGCGGGCAAGTTTGGTGTCGACGACGTCGTAGCTCGCGCCCGACAAGCCCCCCGCTCGGCGAACCAGGAAGTCCGGGAACCCCAGCCAACTGCCATCGAACAGCGTTCCCTGGTAGACGACATCCGCACCGTCGCGGAGCGCTTTCACCGTCGCATCACATGCGGACCGCAGCGTCTCGGCAGTGAGCGGAAGGGGTCTTTCCTGCTCGACGACGCGCAGATCCGAAGACTTCAACCGTTCGAGAAACGCCTGCTCGTGGAGGTCGCCGTACGTGGCGGCCAAATTCGCGTCGTTGCCGTCGGAGGTCAGATATCGAGAATCGGGCGCGCGGTTGCGGAACAGCAAGTGGCCGCATGCGAGGAACCCGCTCAGGTCGCTAGCGCTATAGAGATAGCTCCCGTTGGCGGTCCGAAGCATTCGCCCACCCTCTCGCGACAATCGAT
Source organism: Actinomycetes bacterium (assembly GCA_021809805.1). Taxonomy (GTDB): domain Bacteria; phylum Actinomycetota; class Acidimicrobiia; order Acidimicrobiales; family Bog-793; genus JAKABX01. The sequence goes on along the minus strand of JAJZKA010000089.1, from coordinate 8,409 downwards.
CTTGCACGGCGCTGAAGTACCCGACCATAGAGCGGCGCGCACCACATACTCACCAGTGCGCGATCCGTTGGCTTGTGAAGCGGCTGCCGACTCGCGACTGCATGAACAACGAACCACTCGCTAGCGCGCTCAGTCTTCGCTGCCAGACTCTGTGCTGGCAGCGTCGCACGCTGACCAGGGTGAGGCGGCCCGGCTGGCGTGATCTCTCGCACGAAGGTGCCGATCACTTCGGCGACGGACTCAACTGATGCAGGAAGCCTAGTTGTGCGGTCGCGGACGTCTAGGCGAGCGGCATAAACTTGGGCCACCGGCACCCTCTCTTCGCGTCGACGCGACCGAACGATACCCGGGCTGCGCGTGCCGAGCAGGTATCTGCTCGCATCCGGGGCGGACGTGACGAGCTGCGCCCGGGGCTCGATCGTCCGTCGCATGGGTGCAACAGCCCAGGAGGTGCGGTCGCGATATGTGCACCCGCTTCCTTGTGGTGCGGCGGACGCCCATCTGGCGACAGGCTCCTGCGACATTGTCGAGCTCGTTCGCGAGCGCGAGCACGCGACGGCGGCGGCGGGCGATGATCTCGTCCGGGGTCACGGTGCTCGACTCCTTCGTGGTCTCTGTGCAAGGAGTCACAGGGTCCACCACCGCCCCCACCAAGCGGGGATATGCAACCTCAACCTCCGGACGGGAAGCACTAGGTGACCGAAGCGCTCGAGCGCGACCTGGCCGACGAAAGCGAGCTGACATCGAAGAGCTCCAGGCGCTCCACTACCATCTCTTCACGCCAACCCTGGAACCGCCGCAGCACCGTCGGGGCCTACTGCACCGCGGCCAAGGGCAGCGCGATCAGTGCGTCCAGGGCAACGAGATGCATAACGTCTGTCGCTCTCGTTAGCTCCTCATCGTTCAGGTATTGCTGGGGACCGTCCGGATGACTGTCCAAGCCGTCGCTGACGGTCAACGCACACGCCGCACGGGCAGTGAACCCTGCGCCACGCCGGCGAAGCGCCAGGTTGAACATCGCCGAGGCCTCCATCTCCACGGCGAGAAGACCCTGCTCTCTCCAGCACGCCGTAGAGCGGGCAGACAGGTGCGGTTCCACGTCGACCGTCACGACGGGGCCGACGTGGAACCGATCGAGTCGCGCACGAGCCGAATCGACCAGAGCCGCCGTCAGATCGAAGTCAGGAATCGCGGCGATCGGGCATCCGCCTGCGAGACTCGCCGTCGTACCGTCGGCCGCCGCAGAGCCGGTCACCACGATGACGTCTCCATTTCCCACACCGGCGGCGAAGGCGCTGCACGTCCCGATGCGGATCATCTGCTCGACCCCGTACTCGAAAAGCTCGGCTCCGACCATCGCCATGCTGGGACAGCCCATGCCCACCGCTTGGACGCTCACCGGCTGACCCTTGTAGTTGCCCGTGTACCCCACCAGGCCCCGGTTCTCCGTCACCAGGCGAGACGCGTCGAGCAACGATGCGATTCTTGCGATGCGTCCAGGATCCCCGGCTACAAGCACCCGCTTCGCATAGGCGCCGTCCTCGGCGCGTAGGTAGATGGCCACGCTGCTCTCCTTTGTCGAACGACGTTTCGCATGCCGGGCAGCTCACCACAGCTACGAGTTACCCAGCAGGTGGCGAGCAGCTGACCCCTACGACGGCTCTCATCGCGCCGTCCCCAGGGTCAGTCCTCGCACGAGGTACCGCTGAAAGACCACGTACACAACCGCCGCCGGCACTGTGCTGAGCAGTGATCCGGCCATGAGGCTCGGCACGTTCACCACGCGTGAGGACGCGAGCACGCCCAGGCCGACGGTGAAGGTCCGGATGTTCGGCTCTTGAAGGAAGAGCAGACCGATGAGAAGGTCGTTCCAGATAGGGATGAACTGGAGTACCACCACGGTCGCGAATGCCGGCTTCGCGAGGGGAACGGCAACCCGCCAGAAGCACCCGGTGTACGTCAAGCCGTCGCACCGACCGGCATCGATCAGCTCCTCCGGTATGCCGCGGAAGTACGTGCTCATCAAGAACGTGGCGAAGGGGGTTCCCAGGGCAATGTACACAGCGATCGCGGCGGCATACGAGTTGATGAGATGGATCTTTGAGAAGTTCACGTACTCGGCAATGATCATGGACTGAACGGGAATCATCATCGACCCGATGATCGCCAAGAGCGACAGGCGACGACCACGAAACTGCGTCTTCGCCAGAGCGAAGCCGGCGCACGTCGCGATCACCAGGATGAACGTGATTGAGACCGCGCAGATCCCCAAGGAATTGGCAATCTCTCGACCGACCGGCACGCTTGAGAAGAGCGCCGACCAGCTCGCGAACGAGAAACCGCGTCCGAGCTCATACTGCTGTTCCGAGCGGAACGACGTCATGGCCATAAAGTAGAAGGGATACATGAGCGCGACGGATACGACTGCCAGCACCAGCCAGATGACGACCCGCCCCGGAGACTGACGCATTCGTCTGGCTCGGGCCCGGACTGCCTTGGAAAATCGAGTCTCCTGCATCACCACCGTCATTCCGATCGCCTCATCAGATAGACCTGCACGACACTCAACGAAACCAGGATCAAGAACAGCACCACGCCGAGCAGTGCACCCACACCGAACGCGCCGGTTCCGAATGCCTGTTGATAGATGAAGAACTCGATGGTGGTGGTTCCATAGTTCGGTCCGCCCCCCGTCATTGTGTAAATGAGGCTGAATAGGGCAGAGAACGCGCTGATCGTCGTGATCACGAACGTGAAGACGAAGTACCTGCGCAGCATCGGCAGGGTTACATGGAGGTATGACTGGAGCCAGCTGGCCCCGTCGAGCTTGCCCGCCTCGTACACGGCGGGGTCGATAGTGGCCATCCCGGTCACAAAGATGAGGGTGTTCACGCCCACGAGCGAGTAGACGAAAGTGATGCCAACCGCCGCCAGGGCATCGATCGGACTGCCGAGCCAGTTTCGCTCCAGGAGTCCGAGTCCGATGCCGCCGAGCAACCGATTGATCAGGCCATTCTGGGCGAACGCCTGGATCCCGATCAGGCCCAGAACCACCCACGAGACGGCCGTGGGAATGATGATTGCCGCGCGAAACACCCTCCAGCCCCATACGTGCTCGTGGAGCAGCGCGGCGAGGGTGACGCCACAGAGCATCGTCACCGGCACGGCGACGAGCAGGAGCGCGTTGTTTTCCAACACCCTCCAGAACAGGGGGTTCTTGAACTCGGTCAGGTACGTCGACGGCCCGACCCATTGGGACGAGATGCCGTTCCAGTTGGTCATGCTGTAGTAGATCGCTTGACCAATCGGGATCAGGAGGAGGACCGTCACGACGCAGATCGCCGGAAGGATCAGGATGTGGCCCGCACGAGAGCGGTCACGATCGATCCCGGGACGTCGAGACGTCACACGGGCCAACGGCATCCGACCGGCGGATGGCTCCGCGGCTCTGGCGGGTGCAACTGTCATCGAACCCTCTTACACTCCCCGTCTGCTCGACTGATCGCGCTGCGCCAGAGCCACACACCGCTGCCGCGGCTCGGCGGTTGGCTCTACCTCTCTCCTCCAAGCCAGACCGCGCCGTGGTGCCACACGACCGATCCGATCGGCGCCGGCCTTCCCACGCTGATCCTGCTCGGTCAGACTCCCGGGTGGACCCACGTGGGCGCCCAGCTCAGATTGCGACTCCGGTCCTCGACCTTGGTGCACCCCGGGCCAGTCTTGCGCCCGGGGTGCACCAGCGCTCTGCGTCGCCTAGGAGGGGACCGAATAGCTCGCCCAGGTGTGCCCGCGTTCCGAAGCGGGCAACTGGTGCCAGGCCTGTTCGACGCTGCTCGTCGCCTGCGCGACGCTCGTCCCACCCGTCAACATGTCAGGGAACACGCTGCTCCCAGACGTCACGACGCCGGGCGCTGTGACGTTGTCGAGCATCGGGTACACCGAGTAGTGGGATGAATTCACCAGGTTGATCATCGTCGTCGCTAACGGATTGCTGGTGCGAACGTTGCTGACGTCCGGAATCAATCCTTCGCGAGCGATGATCGCCCCCGCTTGCTTGGAGGTCATGAACTGAAGGAACTCAGCAACCTGCTTCTTGTGCTGCGAGTAGGAGGTCATTGCGAAACCGTTACCTGCGAACTCCACGACTTTCTTCATCGGGGTGTTCGAGTACGGCGGGACGAAGACCCCGACTCGGCTCCCAAGCGCCTTGCTGAACTGGCTCGTATCCCAGTTGCCCTTGACGATGATGGCTGCCTTGCCCTTCAGAAAGGCGCTCTGCACGTTTGTCGCGGTCAGCGCGTCCTTGTTGATGTAGCCGTCGCTGTAGAGCTGGTGCCACTTGGCAAGCTGGTTCTTGACGACAGGGCTCGTCCAGGGAAGCTTCCCGTTGTAGAGCCCCTCCCACTGCGCCGGGCTGAGCACGCCCGCCATCAGGTAGCTGAGGTTGTACCACGGGTAGAACTCACCGGTGAGGTTCTGGGTGCCCTCTTCTATGCAGGTGGTGTGGATCGCCTTCAGCTTGGCGCATGCGGCGAATAGCTGGGTCCACGTGCTCGGAACAGACTTGATGCCAGCCCTCGCAAAGAGCGCCTTGTTGTAGAAGCCGATGTAGAACTGCTGTTGGAGCGGAACGACGTACGGGGCTCCTGGCTTGTTGAAGCCGACAGAGCTCCAGTTGGTCCCGCCCATTTGCTTGAGTTCGCTCGCGGGAATCCACGGCTTCAGATTCTCAAGATACGACCGGTACTGCATGGTGAAAAGACCCGTCCACATGTTCACGATGTCCGGCCCGGACTGCGACACGGCGGCGGCCTGGAGCAACGCGAAGTAGTTCGCCCGCGGCTGCGCAACGTTGCTGATCGTGATCCCGGGGTGTGTCTTCTCGAAGGCGTTGATCAAAAGCGGCACGGCTTGCGCCTGGTTGCCATTACCCAAGTTCTGCCACAGCACCAGCTTCACCGGTGCCTGCGCGTGCGCGTGCACCTTGACTGTCGCTGCCGCGCTCTGAGCGCTGACGACCGTTGCTGAGATTGCCGTGACGAGGAACAGAGTCCTCTTGAGCCGAGGTCTCACTCGCATCCCCATTCCTTCCTCCAGTCCTCATCTCGTTGGTTGCTGTGTTGGCCTGGAGCTGCTGGCACGCCCGAGCAGCTGACCGCCCGCAGCAACGACGACACATCCCTCCCCTCCGGACCGCAGCCCACTGCCTGTTCGCGGCCCTAGCAGCACGCGTGACGCTGACTCACGGCGCGGGAATCCCCAGCCCCTTGGCGCCCGGCTGGGACTGGACGACGTCGGCGCCGCTTCGACCGAGCCACTCAAGCGCCACGGTTGCGCGCCGGACCTTCTCCCTCGCGATCGCGATGACGTCGCTCTCGAGATGGATGCCACTCGGGTAGAGCGGTCGAGAGTTGCGCAGCCCGAACTTGGTGTAGATGGGTGCCGCGACCGGGACGATGTCGCCCACTTCCTGGCCGCGCACCACACCGCCGGCACCGTCGGGGGACTCGACGTACAAATCGATCGGGAGCCCTGAGACGGACCGGATCTCTCCGAGCTGGCCCACGGTCATGTCGGGGGGGACATTGATCGTCGACGCCCCGAGCTTCTCCAGCTGGAGGAACGACGCGGGATTCGTTGGCGCCATATAGACCGAGGTCTTCCACACGGTCTCGGCCGGGATTTCACCTCGGCGTTGGGAATCGGCCAGCACGTCAAGGAGGCCGATGTCGGCGACGAGGAAGCTGCGGATCCCGAACTCGGTTGCCCGGGCTACGTCGTCCATCGCGTAACGCAACTGTCTGGCGCCGCGGATTCGACCTGCGAGCGCCGGACCGTCGCTCGAGCGAGCGGTGGCCCCGGTGTCCCATTCATCTCGGGGCCCGACGAACAGTGACACCTCGATGCCCTCGTCCCGGGCAATTCTCGACATCTCCGCGAGCTCCCCATGGCTGAGGAGCATCGCCCCACTGCCCTGGGACACACGATTGATCGTGGTCCCTCGTTGCGCGGCCTCCTCGACGACCGCAAGGAGCGCACCAGGTCCCTCGATGCTCGGTATCTCGACACGGAAGTGGGCGCCGTCGGGAAAGCGATGAGGGCTCGCCGGCGGTGAAACCTCAGGTGCGATCCCGAGGTGCCGCAACGCGGCGTGTCCGGCAGACGACCGGCGATATCCCTTCTCCACGTTCTCGTTCAACCTTGGCTCCTTGGAGGTAGTTCCGCGGCCGGTACCGCCATGGCCCTCTCCTTCGACCCCGACGCGGCAGGAGTGGCGGGCACATGCCGGGGGCCGAGCCGCGCGGTCGAGATGGGTACACGCGCGCGTCCCACAACGTCGGCATCATCGGGCCCGCCCTTGGCCCGCACGTGCAGCAGACCTGCCTTTCAATGTTGTTCGTCTACGCCGAACTGCGTTGCGGTATTTCGGTATCGAACCACTTTGCTGCACTTGGGTCAAGCGTTTGGCAAGAATTAGTCGGATGTCCCCAACATTGTTGTGTTGTACCGAACGATTCGTTGGCGGCAGCGCGTCCACTGCGAGGGTCGCTCCAGTCGCCGGGGCTGCGGTGGCGCGCCCAGGGGAAGTACCAGCCCTCTCGTCGAGCCAGCGGGGACCGCCACGGGGTCTTGCCCCGATGCCGGCTACGCATGGGTGTTCACCCAGGCTTGCAAAGACAGCTGCCCGACCGGCATCGGAACGTCGCGAAAGCGACCCTCCCGCGCGCTCCCCTTCATCTTGGAAATGTCGTCTTCAGCGAGCTGAATGCTGCCGCGACAACACCCGCCGCCGGGGCCCGATCACGGCTTTGTGCGCGTCGACCTCGTCGTCATCGCAGTTGAGGAACGAAGCGTTCGCGGCCTTCGGACCCTCTCCGATCAACCCCGCTCGGTTCGGCGAGGTCTCCCCTGGGCCGCAGTCGGCGGTGCCTCGGGGGGATCACCGAGGCGGCGCTGAAGCGGATCGCGTCGGTGCTGTGGAGGATCGGGGATTCAGGTGTGTTGGGATCAAGACAATTCGCGTGTGATCGGAGCCGGTAGCGCCCTCCGCGGAGGTGGGTCGTGCCATACGACAAATGCGCTCGATCTTGCGCGGGTTGGCCACCACGACCATCGGGCGCCGACATCGCTTCGCGACGGAGTCGGCCGTTACGCGGCCGAGGCAGCATTGGTCCTCGACGACCTCGCGAGGCTGCGCATCCCCGCTACGGCGTGCAATGGAAGGGTCGCGCTACACCCACGTCACCGCGATGTGGAGATCGGACGCAGACGTCCAAGTGTCGTTCCCCTTGGCAAAGGCCACCGCGACACTGAACCCTTCGCACCGGACACGCGCGGAGTGCCCGGCGTGCCCGACGCGCCCGGTGAGATCGCCAAGATGGCAGGCCACTCGGGATCAGGCGGGCTGGCCATAGGGCGCCCCCCTCGCGCATGGCGCGCCAAGCGCCGCCACTCGTTCAGTCTTGGAACGACCACCGCTTGAAGGGCGCCTTGCACACCACGGCGTTCCTGGCCCTTTCGGTTCAGTCCTGCTCGGCGAGCAGCAGGTAGAGCTTGCGGCGGGCTTCGCTCAAGATCTTCTCCGCGGCTTCTTGCTGTTCTGGCGTGCCGCTCCGCATCACCTGGGCGAAGGCCGCCATGAACTGGCCAACCGACTTGCGCAGCTGAGCGATCCCCGCTGGCGCCCCGGCGCCAAGGTCTTCCCATGGGGCGCTGCGTCCCGCCAGCTCGTCGGCGGCCGCCCGACGGCCCGCATCGGTGAGCCGGAAGCTCCGCTTGCCCTGGTCTTCCTCGTGCTCGACGAGACCTTCGTCCTCGAGCAGCGACAGCGTCGGGTACACCGAGCCCGGCGAGGGTCGCCACATCCCGTCCGTGCGCTCCTCGAGCTCTTGAATCATCTCGTAGCCATGCATCGGCCGCTCGGCCAACAGCGCCAAGATCGCGGCCCGCACATCGCCTCGACGGGCCCGTCCCCGGCCGAAACCGCCACGGCCACCAAAGGGGCCCCCGAACATCGGCGGGCCAGCCCACGGCCCGAAGCCGGCCGGATCAAAACGATGGCGGGGACGGTGCTCGCGACCTTCGAAACGTGCGGCGAATCTCGCCGGGCCGATAGGACGCTCACTTCGGTGGTGATCCATCGCAACCTCCTCACGACGCTGCGGTACGTGTAGAGAAAGCATATCGCGATATATCGCTGATAAGTCGGGCGCGCGCAGAACAGCGGACGCCGCGCAGGCTCAGGAAGCAGCGGTCGACAGTGCCGGAGCCGGGGCCTCGAGCACCAGCCCGTCGCGCAGCACGATCGATTTGCCGCGCAGCGCTGGGACACGCGGCCCGGGGAGCAGGATCCCGGTGAGGTTGAGGGGATCGGCCGCCGAAAGTCGGATGGTCTGGCCCCCGGCAGGA
>JAJZKA010000088.1 GCA_021809805.1 Actinomycetes bacterium | reverse complement strand
GCGCGGCATGGCATATGGGCAGCGGGGTTGGAAGCGACAACCCGTCAGTTCGACTGGCGCGGCGACTAAGACTTTCTTGGCCTGGCGCTGACCACCGCGGCGACCCGGCACGTCGCCGACGACGCATGTCTCATTGAGCGCGACGGTACGAAGGAGGCCATGCTCCGGGTCGCGCGAGCACCGAGCGGAGGTCGTGTGACATCGCCGGGGCCGGCTGTGGACGAACGGATCGCGGGGTGCGCTGAAAACTGAGTGGCGACACGTGGTTCAGTGCCGCGGCGAAGACTCAGCAGGTTGCGACGCACGGTGAGCGGTGTGCTCGTCGGATCGAAGAAAGACCCTGCGGTCACCGGCGTGCGGCTGCAGCCAGCACACGCGGTTCGGCCATTGGTCAGCAACCGGCGTCCGCACCGCCCTCGTCACGCGCGAAGCGATCTCGGCGCGGTAGCCGTGCGAGGTAGTCGAAACATGCCGCGTCCGCGGCGAACCACGGCCACAGCTCCCGGACCGACCGCGGACGGCGTGCGTTATCTCGAGCCGGGGATGCCCCTCTGGTGACTCCAGTTGGATGGACTCGCAGAAGAGTCGTCAGCCCGTCCGCTGGGCGGCGAGCAAGGCGGCTCCCACGGCACCCGCCTTTTCTCCGAGCTCGGCGGCCAGCACCGGCAACGCGCGCGCTTCGGGCGCTTCGACGAGGTTGGCGAAGTCGTGCCGCAGCGGCTCCATCACCGCTTGCTCGGCTTCGATGAGGCCACCGCCTAGGACGATGATGGAGGGGTCGAGCACGTTCGACAGGTTCGCCAGCCCGAGGGCGAGCCACCACGCGTACTCCTTCATGACGGCCAGGGCCTCGGGCTGGCCTTTGAGGGCTGCCTCGGTCACGTGCTCGCCGCGCACCGCCTCCGGATCGCCCCCTGCCGCTGCCACAGCACAGTCCAAGGTGCCAGCCATGGCCGCCTCACGCGCGAGGCGGCCAAGCCCGTCGCCGGAGGCGAATCGCTCCCAGCAGCCGCGCTTGCCACATGGGCACGGTGGGCCGTGCGGATCGATGACCATATGACCGATCTCGCCAGCAAAGCCGTGGCCACCCTCGAGGAGGCGCCCATGCGCCACCATCCCACCCCCGATCCCGGTTCCGAGTGTCACCATCAAGACGTCTTCAAATCCGCGGGCAGCCCCGACCGAGTGCTCCGCCCAGCAGGCGGCCGTCGCGTCGTTCAACACCACCGTGGCTGCGTTTGGGTCGCGCCGCTCCGCAAGGAGGCGGCGAAGGTCCATTCCATCCACGCTGTGTAGGTGCGGGCAGAAGTGGGCGGTGCCGTTGCGATCGAGCATGCCGGGAAAGCCGACGCCGAGCGGGAGCGTCTCCGGCGCTTGGTCAGCGCCTTCGGCCACTTGAGCCACGCTGAAGAGCACCGCGTCGATTACGTCTGAAGCGCTGACCGGCGTCCGCCGTTTGCTCCAGGCCTCGACCTCACCGGCCGCGTTGAGCCGGACCGCCAGAACCTTGGTCCCGCCGATGTCCACTCCTATGGCTGACGCCATCTCGAAGGCTCCAATCCTGTGAACTCGTATCGCATCGGGGTGACGCCTTCCAGCGCGCTCCGCGCAGTGCGCCTCCAAGATAGGTCGGTCGCCCGAGCTGACGGACGCATTAGCCTGGCTCCCGTCACTCGTGAGGACGCCGAGGCAGCAGACCGAGCTCGCGAGCCGTGCTGGCTGAATCGATTGCTCGCTGGGCTCCGGCCTTTCGCGAGGCTGCTCTTGGGCGCCCACGTGTGCCCGGTGTGAACTGCGCTCCGGCCAACAGGCGCGTCGGCATCGTGAACTGAGAGTCAGCGACTCGGCGCTGGGGACCGAGCTTGCAGGGAGCGGGGAGAGTAAGACGTCAGGTCGGCTTGTTCCGGTTCGGTTGCGCCGAGCACGTCGTGGGGGTCCCTTTGGGGGAGTTCTCCGCCGTAGTCACGCGTGTGGCCAGGTGGCGTCGGTCCAGCGGTCGATACCGCGTAACGTGATGTGACCGCTGCGTTTTCGTCAGCGTGCCGATGAGCGCCGCAGTTGCCGCTGCAGCATCTGTAGCCTGCCTGGTTCTTCGGCGCCTTGTTGTCCATGGTGCCGCACACCGAGCACGTCTCACTCGTTGGAGGTGGGACCGACGAAGACGACCGGAACACCGGATCTCTTCGCCTTGCAGGACATGAAGGCGCTGAACTGAGCACAGGGCGAGGAGTGTCGCGTGGGCTGCTCGTGGCGTTGTTGAGCGGGGGTCGTTGATGCTGGATTCTTGGGTAGGACGCGATTGACGGTGCACCGGCATGCCATACGCGTCGCATATCGTCGCGATGTTGGCGATGCCCAGATCGACGCGGAGGGAGCCAGCCGACTTGATCGCTGACGCGTCGGAGACCCAGGACAACATATGGGCGTCGTAGGGCTGGCCGCCAGCAACGCGGAGCTTGCGGCCGGTGTCGTTGTCGAACTTACACACCGTTAGCAACCGTCGCGATCGTGCGGATCGCTGCCTGGCTCCGAAGTCCGATGATTTCAGATCCTGGTGGACAAGCACGTTGTTTACCTGCCAGGAACTCGGATTGTCTCGGGCCAGACGAGAACAGCGATCCGCACCCTCAATGGACCGGTGCAAGGTGTCGCTGAGCGTGGCGCGTTGCTCGGGTGTGGGCGCCAGCTTCACCGACACCGTCAGCTTCGCGAGCTCGTCGCGTCCGAATCGGGTTTGGCACGCTCGCGGCAGACCTGACCTGTGGCTCGAGCAGGGCTATTGCTCGGGGGGGGTAGCCGGGATCTTTCGCTCGCCCGCCGTTCTTATGAACCTTGACCTGCGTATCGCGCGATTTGCCTGGCCGGGTATGCCCGACGCTGCCGCGTCGAGGTTGGCCTCGCCCCTCCAGAGTCCTGAGGCCTTCGGCACCCCAACGCTGTCAGTGATGGACCACTGGCGTGGAACCCCTCGCTCTCGATGGAGGTGACGTGGCGGTGCGGGGCACCTCGCCCTCGTTGCATTTGCGCGGTCGGGCGATCGCGAGCAGGTGGTCCCGATCTGGGGACGGGGACGGGGGCGGGGACGCCACAGACCAGGACGAAGTCCGGGAGCCGATCGACCGCCACGTCTGGGTCGTTCGCGATGCACTGATCCCAAGCCTCGACCGGCATTCGGACCGCCCGCTCCGGGCACGAGATGCACGAACCGCTGCGGCGCCGTCTCCGCCCACCATGGGCCCACGTCTGGCGGCGGCTCAACGACGAGTGCGGCGTGGGCTGACACGAACGCGCCGCGGCCGACGCGACGTTCCCTCGGCGGCTCGCCTACTCGCTACGATCCGGACCCGGCGGTCGCGCGGGGAGGGGCCATGGGGAGGCGAAGCAAGAGCGGTTTGCTGGCGGCGCTCGCGCACCGCGACTTTCGCCGCCTGATGATCGCTTTTGCCATCTCGGGTGCGGGCTCGTGGGCTTACAGTGTTGCGCTCACGGTCTATGTCTATGACCAGACTCACTCTGCGGCGTGGGCCGGCGCGGTCACGATCGGCCGAGTCTTGCCGTCCGTGGTCTTCGGCGCGTATGGCGGTGTCGTCGCCGAACGGTTCGAGCGGGTCCGGCTGATGCGCAGCCTGGACGTCGTCTCGAGCGTGCTGATGGCGGTGCTCACCGCCATCGCCGCGCTTCACGGGCCGGCGATCCTTGCCATCGGCATCGGCGCGCTGGTCGGGACGATCTCGATGACCTACCTCCCGGCGATGACAGCGATCACGCCCCACATCGTTCCCGAGGCCGACCTTGCGGCGGCGAACAGTATCCGGAGCGTGGTGGACAACTTGGTGGTGATCGTGGGCCCTGCGATCGGTGCGCTGCTGCTCGCGGTCGGCTCGCCGGTCGCTGCCTTTGGTGCCAACGCGGCGAGCTACGTTGCCTCGGCGCTGATCCTGCGCTTCGTGTCCGCGCGCAGCGCTCCGGTGGATGTCACCGAGGGAGGCCGCCTCGGGCCGCTCCGCCAGATGGCGGTTGGCATGACGACGATGCTCGGCTCATCGGCGGCCATACTGCTCGTCACCTACAGCGTCATCGCCAGCTTCGTCTACGGCACCGATACCGTGTTGTTCGTCGTCGTCTCCGAGCAACGACTGCATGCGGGGGCCAACGGCTACGGCCTGCTCCTCGTCGGGCTCGGCATCGGAGGGGTGCTCGCGGCCGGTATCGTCAGGCGAATTGCCAGCTGGGCGCGCCTTGGACCGGCGATCCTCGCGGGCATCGCGCTCTACTGCGTGCCAACGCTGCTGCTCCTCGTCGTCCCGAACGCGCCGAGTGCCATCCCGGTCGAGATCGTACGCGGGGCGGGCACGCTCGTCGTCGATGTGCTCGCCATGACCGCCCTGCAGCGCAGCCTCCCCGGCGAACGCCTCGCCCGAGTCTTTGGGGCTTTCTTTACCCTGGTGCTCGTCGCCATCTCGCTTGGCGCGCTGCTCACTCCCGTCGCGTTGCACGCGGTTGGCCTCACGTCCACCTTGTGGCTGGCGGGGGTGGCCATCCCGGCACTGTGCTCGCTCGGCTGGCCGGCGCTCAGGGCCATGGATCGCCGCAACGCCGCGCAGCTGGCGATGATCGCGCCGCGGGTCGCGCTGTTGCACCAGGCGGCGCTGTTCGCCGATGCGCCGCAGTCGGTGCTCGAGCGCCTGGCCACGAGCGCCGATGAGGTCTCCTACGGCCCGGGTGTCGCCTTCATCGTCGAGGGCGACGCGGCGGACGCGCTGTATGTGATCGCAGCCGGCAACGTCGCAGTCTCGGCGCGCCGCGACGGCCAAGTGGCCCGCCAGCTCGCCACGCTGGCTGTCGGAGATGTGGTCGGCGAGATCGGCATCTTGGAGGGCATCGCCCGCACCGCGACGGTGACCACCACCGATGCGGTCCGTCTGCTGCGCATCGACGGGCAGAGCTTCCTCGACGCGCTGGTGAACTCGGCGCCCTCCGCGACGCTGCTCGGCCGAGCCGGGGTGCGCCTTGGTCGCGAGCTCAGCCTGGCAGCCGCGCAGCCCCGGCCGCGCGAGGGGCCAGACGGCGGGCTTACTCCAGAGGTGGGCTGAGCCCGTTTGCTCAGGCGGGAAAAGCGTCTAGAGCTCGACGGTCATCCCCTCGCGGGCAGCGGCGACGGGAACGGGGCTGCTGGCCAGTCCCGTGACGATGGCGTCGATCTCCTCGTCGGTGCGTGAGGGCGAGTGGTGGTAGAGAAGGAGGGCGCGGACGTGTGCCGCCTCGGCGAGCGCAGCGGCGTATTCGGCGCTCGCGTGCCCGAGGTTGGCGACGCCGGGGAACTCCGCGGCGACAAATTGCGCATCGTGCACGAGCAAATCGACGCCTGTTGCAAGCTCGAGCGCGGCCTCATGGAGGGCGCCATAGCCGCCCGGGCCAGGGCCGAAGTCGGTCGGGCAGTGGTCGGTGAGGTAGGCGAGCGACGCGGTGCCGTCGGTGATGCGAAAGCCGAAGGTCTGGCCGCCGCGATGGGGGAGTTCCCGGGCGAGGATGCGAAAGCCCTCGAGTCCGGTCGTGCCTTCTTCGAGCCGCTCGAAGGACCATCCTGGACCGAGCTGGCTCGGGGCGATCGGAAAATGCGGCGGCGAGAAGCCACGCGTGAGCGTCTCCAGTGGGTCGGCGTCGGGGGAGGGGAGCAGCACGCGGACGCGATGGCCAGGCGCCATTCCCGCGCTGAAGAAGGGAAGCCCGTGCACGTGGTCCCAGTGCAGGTGCGACAGGAGGATCGCGCCGCGAAAAGCAGTGCCGGCGAGCTGTTCGCTCACCTTGCGGATCCCCGTGCCGGCGTCGATGACGAGCGTGGGAGGCCCGCTGTCGTGCGCGAGCGCCACGCTTGAGGTATGGCCGCCGTAGCGAAGGAAGTCGGCGCCAGGGCTTGGCGTCGAGCCCCGCGTGCCCCAGAAGGTGACCTTCACCGCCGCCTCCCGCCTCAGATGTTGGACGCGGCCGTCCCTTGTGGGCGCGCCACGAGCGCTTGATGCTAACCCTCGGGCGTCGCCCGAGCGCGCAAGGTGGGCCCGCGGACCCGGGGACGTGGCTCGCGCCGCTGCGGTGTAACGTCACGGCGTGGAGGGGGCGGGCCCGACGCTCACGTCCGTTTCGCGAGCTGGGGGCGAGCCCACCAGCTTGATTGAGAACGTCGCTGCCTACATTGCAGGTGACCGGCGCCGCGCGCTCGCTTGCGGCAAGGCGATGCCAGAGCAGGTCGATGGCGCAGCGTTGTTCGCCGACATCTCAGGGTTTACCCCCTTGAGCGAGGCGCTGGCCGCCGAGCTCGGCCCGCAGCGTGGCGCCGAGGAGGTCACCGCCACTCTCGAGCTCGTCTTCGATGCGGTGCTCTCCGAGCTGCACCGGTTCGGGGGGAACGTCATCTCCTTCAGCGGGGACGCCGTGACGTGCTGGCTCGATGGGGACGATGGCGTGCTCGCCGTCGCCTGCGGACTTGAGATGCAGCGCGCGATGGCGTCCGTGGCGACGATCACGACCCCGCGGGGCCGTGAGGTACAGCTCGCCATGAAGGTGGCAGTGGCGGCGGGCACGGCGCGGCGCTTTGTGGTCGGCGAGCCCGACATCCAGCTCATCGACGCGCTCGCCGGTGCGCTCATGGATCGCCTCGCCGTCGCCGAGCACACCGCTGAGCGCGGCGAGGTGGTCGTCGATGCCGCAACGCTTCGCGCCATCGGCGAGCGGCTCGAGCTCGGCGAGCTGCGTGGCTCAAAGGACGCGCCGGTTAGGGTCGTGCACGCCGTCCTCGGGCCGCCGCCCGTGTTGGCACCGGTCGCGCCGATTCCCGACCTGCCCGACGCCATCGCTCGCCACTGGCTGCTGCCGGCGGTCTACGAGCGCATGCAGGCAGGGCTCGGCGAATTTCTCTCCGAGCTGCGCCCCGCAGTCCCCATGTTCATCCGCTTTGGCGGGATCGACTACGACGCCGATCCCGGGGCGCGAGAGCTGCTCGACGGCTTCGTCCGCCAGACCCAGCGCGTCGTTGACGACTACGGCGGCAACGTGTTGCAGATGACCATCGGGGACAAAGGCGCCTACCTCTACGCCGTGTTCGGCTCGCCGCTTGCCCACGAGGACGACGCGGCGCGGGCGTGCCGGGCCGCGCTCGGATTGCTCGCGCTCGAGGCGCGCAGCGCGGTCAGCGGACTGCAAATCGGCATCGCGAGCGGGCGGCTGCGCAGCGGCACGAATGGCCACCGCCACCGGCGCACCTTCACCTGTCTCGGGGACGTGGTGAACATTGCCGCCCGCTTGATGTCGGCGGCGCCGCCGGGCCAGGCGTTCGTCACCGCCGAGCTCGCTGCGGCCGCGGGGCCCGCGCTTGTCTTCGGGGAGCTCCCCCCGCTCCAGGTCAAGGGCAAGTCGGCACCCATCGCGGTGTGCCGGCTGGTGGCGGCGGGGGACGCTGGCGGCCGGCGGCGCTCCGCGCACCAAATCGTCGGTCGCCAACGCGAGCTTGGTGCCCTCCTTGAGTGCTCAGCACGCGCTCGCGCCGGCGAGGGGCAGGTCGTTGGCATCGTCGCCGAGGCCGGAATGGGCAAGTCCCGCCTGGTGGACGAGTTCATCACCACGCTTTCCGCCGACGGAGTGGAGAGCTTTCACGGCGCGGCGAGCCCGGTGGGCGCGGCGAGCTACCGCGTCTTCGAGCCGGTCTTCACCGCGCTGTTCGGGTTGACCGGCGAGGGCGACGCGCTGGCAGAGTTGACGGGCGCGCTCGAGGCGGTCGATGACTCCCTACTCCCGCGCCTTCCGCTCCTCGGGGCGCTGCTCCCCGTCGAGATTGAGGACAACGCCTTCACGGCGGGCTTCGACGCCAAGTTGCGCAAGAGCTCGCTCGAGTCCCTGCTGCTCGGCTATGTCACCGCATGTGCCGAGCGGCGTCCGCTCGTGATGGTGCTCGAGGACTGCCACTGGATCGACGGCCTCTCGAGCGATTTGTTGGACGTGCTCGCCCGGGCAATCGCTGCCCTGCCGGTGCTCATCGTCTTGACCTACCGGCCCGGTGCGTTCGAGGCACCGGCGCTCGCCCACACGACGCTGATTGGTCTCGATCGCCTGGGTGAGGCGGCGAGCCATCAGCTCGTCGGCGCGCGCGTCGCCGAGCTGTACGGGGCGGACGTCCGGGTGCCGGACTCGCTGATGGCGGTCGTGACCGAGCGCGCCGAGGGCAACCCCTTCTACCTCGAGGAGCTCGTCAACTACCTGCACGCCGAGGGAGCGGTGCTCGCGGACGGCGCGGCGGCCGCTTCCGTGGTGTTGCCCGACAGCCTCGCATCGCTTGTCCTCTCGCGCATCGACACGCTTGAGGAATCGCCGCGCCAGGCGCTTAAGGTGGCGAGCGTGGTCGGTCGCGAGTTCGCGGTGCGGACGCTCGCCGGCGCTTATCCTGAGCTCGGTAGCTCCCCCCACGTGCATCGCCAGCTCCGGCGACTCTGCTCGGCCGACCTCGTCGTCGCCGAGGACCTCGCGGTCGACGCCTACGGCTTCAAGCATGCGCTCATCCGCGAGGTTGCCTACGAGAGCTTGCCCTTCTCCTTGCGCACCCTCGTCCACGGGCGCATCGGCGCGTGGTTGGAGGAGGTCGACCCACAAGGCCTCGAAGCGCTCGCTCACCACTTCTGGCATAGCAGCGACGACGAGAAGAAGCGCCGGTACCTCACCCGGGCGGGGGAGGCGGCCCAGGCGCGCTACGCGAACGACGCGGCCGTGGGCCACTACCGCCGCGTCGCGCCGCTGCTCGACGAAGACGAGCGCGTGCCTGTCCTTGTGAAGCTCGGAGCCGTGCTCGAACTGCGCGGCGAATGGGCGGAAGCCGCGAGCGTGTTCAGCGAGGCGCTCGAGCTCGCGCAGCGCCTCGGTGAGCTGAACGCGGTGGCCGGAGCCCGCGCGGCACGCGCCGATGTCATGCGCAAGCAGGGGCGCTTTGAGGACGCCGTGGCCGAGCTCGAGTCGGCGCGCGAGGAGTTCGAGGCGGCTGGGGACGCAGCCGGCCTCGGGCGCGTGGCGCATCTTCGGGGCACCATCGCCGCCCAGCGCGGCGAGTACGCCGAGGCCCGCACCCAGTACGAGCGGAGCCTTCGGATCCGCCGCGCCCTTGGCGAGGATGCCGCAGAGGCGTCACTGCTCAGCAATCTGGCAATCGTCGCCGAGTACGAGCAGGACTACGCACGCGCGCAGCAGCTCAATGAGCTCGCGCTCGAACTCCGCACGCGCCTTGGAGACCGCTGGGGGATCGGGGTGTCGGAGAACAACCTCGGGATGATCGCCCACCTCCAGGGCCGATACGACGACGCGCGTCGCCGGCTGCAAGAAGCGCTCCGCATCGAGCTCGAAGTCGGCGATTTGTGGATGGTTGCCATCGCGCATCACAACCTCGGCAACGCCACGCGTGAGCTCGCCGATGCCCCTGCCGCGCGCCGCCACTATGCGGAGGCACTGCGCATCTACGGCATCACCGGCGACCTGTGGGCTCAGTGCCTGGTCTTTGAGGACGTGGCGATGCTCGGCGTGAGCGAGAATGCCGACCGTGCGCTACGGCTCATTGGCGCGGCCGATGCGATCCGGGAAGCGATCGGATCCCCGCGGGTGGCCGCCCAGCAGGCCGATCTCGACGCGCGGCTGCATGCGGCTCGGCGCCGGCTCGGCGAGGCGGCATCGGCGAGCGCGTACGCCGCTGGCCGCGCCCTTGATGCCGGCGCGGCCCAGGTGCTTGCGGGCGGGCTTCTCGACTCGGCGGGGTAGTCCGGCCCGGGCTCCGACCGTGGGTACCTCGCGCGATCTCGCGGTCGGCGTGACCGAACCACACCGAACGTGGGTGAAATCCCAGATTGGATCACGTTCAGTGACAATGTAAGTCTTTCCAGATCTCGCATATTCCGGTACGGTAAACGGCGTCGCGTTTGGGGGCACTCGCGCCGCTCGCTGGTGAGCGCGCCGCGCCTTTACTCACGATCATGGAGCGGCAGAGGACCGCAGTTCCTTCGGGGAGGTTGCCATGTTCCATCCGTCGTTGCGGCGGCTGGCGGTGAGCGCGGCCGCGCTCATCGCGGGCATCGCGGGCATCGTTGCCGCGCCGGTCGCGAATGGTGTCGCCCACGCGGCGAGTGGCGATGTGTGGACGGCATCGGGTCCGGCCGGCACGATCACGGCGCAAAGCGACGGTTCGGTGAGCCCGCCGAGCTTCAGCTACTACTACTGTGCCGGAAGCACGGAGGACGGGTGCGACAACCCTGGTCTCGGGGCGAGCCAGCAGACCTGGACGTTCACCGCCACAGCAAGCCAGGACGAGACGGTCACCGTCAGCTATGACTGGACGGGGAACAACGCCTACTACGAGGCGGAGGCGGGCCTGTCGGCGGTCCAGGGGGGCACCACGAAGGCCCTTGTGCCATACCCGACCAGCGTCAACGAAGGATTCCGCTTCAGCGGGACGTATACGTTCTCGAACCTGACCCCGGGTGAGACGTACGGCTTCGACGTCACCGGCTCGAACTTCGACGAATACTCGAGCCTCGCCGGCACGTTTGCGATCACGACCGGCCAGCCGACCAATCTGAATGCGGTGGCGACTCCTTCCGGGGTGCAGTTGACCTGGAGCGAGCCGACCACGCTGTATGCGCCGACGAGCTATGAGATCTTCAAGGGGACCGCGCCGGGACAGGAGGCCCTGACCCCGACTGCGACCGTCAGCGCGCCGACCACCAGCGCCACGATCGGCGGGCTCGCGCAAGACACGGCGTATTACTTCACGGTCAAGGCGAATGGGCCCGGTGGCCCGAGCGCGCCCTCGAACGAGGTGAGCGTCACCACGAGCACTCAGCAGGCTGCGCTCACGGTCACCTCGACAACGGGGATCTTCGGCACGCCGCTCGTGCTCACGACGAGCGGCGGCTCGGGAAGTGGGGTCGTCACCTACGCCGTGCAAGACGGCACCGCAGCGGGGTGCAGCGTCACCGGTGGCGCGCTGAGCGCGAACACCCCGGGAACCTGCATCGTGACGGCGACCAATCCTGGTGACGGGAGCTACGCGGCGATCTCCTCGGTCCCGACGACGGTGACGCTTTCGTCGGTGGTCCCGACCAACGTCGACTGGACGAGCGCCAGGTTGCTGAACGCACCGGGCTCGACGACCCAGGCAATCGACTACCCCGGTGAGGACCTCTGGTACGAGTTCCCGGTCGTGCCCGGTGAGCAGGTGACGGTCTCGCTGACGAACGTGCCGGCAGACGACAACATCGCGCTCTTCTCCGACATCGCCCAGACCTACCAATCCGAGACCTCTTCCACGCTGAACCTCGCCGCCCTTGGTGCCGAGACGCCGGGGAACGCCGCGAGCCCCTCCGCTTTCAGTCCCTCCGCTTTCAGTCCCTCCGCTTTCAGTCCCTCGGCCTTCAGTCCCTCGGCCTTCAGTCCCTCGGCTTTCAGTCCCTCCGCCTTCAGTCCCTCGGCCTTCAGTCCCTCGGCCTTTAGCGGCTACCTGAGCGGCACGGCGACCACCAGCCCTTCGGCCTTTAGCAGCGTGCTCTCGAGCCCGTCGGCGTTCTCCTCGATCTACTCTGCGGCCCAGATCGACAGCCTGCTGGCGGTCTCGACGGCTCCCGGAGCGGTCGACAAGTCCGTCATTGC
Source organism: Actinomycetes bacterium (assembly GCA_021809805.1). Taxonomy (GTDB): domain Bacteria; phylum Actinomycetota; class Acidimicrobiia; order Acidimicrobiales; family Bog-793; genus JAKABX01. Next base: position 4,060 of record JAJZKA010000088.1, on the reverse strand, counting down.
AGATACCTGGAACAACACGGGCAACTTCTACATCAGGATCTCGGGTGAGAACGGGGCCAACTCGGCGTTGCCCTACACCTTGAGTGTCACCACCTCTGGGGGTCCGTGTGCCGGCGTGACGCTGAACGACTACGCCTCTGCCCCGACGCTCAGCGCGCCCGCGAATAGCAACTACAAGACGGTGATCGTCGACAACTCGGTCCTCATGCCGGCGGCCGGCGCCAGCTACAGCGGCAGCGATGCGCTCGCTCCCGCACTCGGCCAGCTCGCCTCGGCCACCAACGGCACCGTGGTCGACGTCTCCCAGAGCCAGCAGGTCAGCGACCTTGTCAAGCAGGCGCAGACCTATCCCGGGTGCCCCTACGCCGAGAACCTCGTGGCTGGCGCGATCCAACACATCATCAACAGCTACCGGACCTCGGCCACCAATCTGAAATACGTCGTCATCGTCGGTGACGACAATGTCATCCCGTTCTTCCGCTATCCCGACAATGCCGGGCTCGCTCCCGAATCGGACTATGAGCCTCCCCTGCTCAGCACCTCGGCGGCAGACGCCGCGCTGGCGAACAACTACTACCTCTCCGACGATCAGTACGGAGCCGCCAGCGTGCTGTCTGTCCACGGCGCCACGGTGCCACTTCAGACGGCCGCGGTCGGGCGCCTCATCGAGACGCCGAGCGAGATCTTGGGCACGATCACGCAATACCTGAGCGACAAGGGTGTCCTGCCGACGCCGACGTCATCGCTGGTCACCGGTTATAGCTTCATGCAACCGCCAGCCACTGAGGTCGCCAAGGCGTTCGCCGCTGGCATCCCGGGCGGCACCAGCGACACGCTGATCACCAACGACGGCGTTCCTGCTTCCACGACGGGAGCCCCGCCGAACGCGTCCTGGACGGCGACGTCACTGTCGAACTCGCTCTTTGGATCGCACCACAGCCTTGTCTTTCTGGGAGCGCATTTCAGCGCCAACAATCTGCTCGCCGCGGACGACACGACGACCATGACGACGAACCAGTTCGCGAGCGGCGTGGGGAGCTCGCTCGAGAATTCGCTCGTGCTGAGCGCGGGGTGCCATGCGGGCTACAACATTGATGGACAAGATGGCATCCCGGGCGTGACCGACACGCTTGCCTGGCCGCAGGCCTTCACCGAGGCCGGCGCCACCTTGATCGCCGGCACCGGATATCAGTACGGCGACACCAACTATGTCGCCTACAGCGACCAGGTCTACGTCGATCTTGCGAAACAGCTCGATGTGCAACCCGGGTCAACGCCCGGGCCGGTTGCCATCGGCGCCGCGCTCCTCGCGGCCAAGCAGCAGTACCTGGCAGGAATCGACCAGCTGAGCGGCATCGAGGAGAAGGCGCTCTCGCAGATCACGCTGTATGGGTTGCCGATGCTCGGCCTGCAGATGCCGAGTCAGACGCCCGCTCTTGGGCAGTCGACGAGCGCGGTGAGCGCGGCAGCGGTCACGAGCCAACCGGGGCAGTTCTTCGGGCTACAAGAGGCCGATCTCGCCGTTACCCCGAGTCTCACAACCACGTCGCTCGGCCAGGGTGGCCAGACCTATACCTACGACTCGGGGCCCCAAGGGGTCACCGCTGACCCGGGCGGACCGGTGCTCCCACTCCAGAGCGAGAACGTCGCGGTCCCGGGTGAGACGTTGCGCGGTGTCGGTCTATGGAGCGGCACGTACGCCGACACCTCGGGTACGAATCCGTTGACGGGCGATCCTGTGACCGACACGTCCAGCTCGGCACCACCGTCTCCGTTTGCGTCACCGGTGTTCTTCCCGCAGACCATGTGGAACCCGAACTACTTCCGGACCCTCGTGAGCGGTGGGGCCACCGACCTCGCCGTCACCCCCGTGCAGTACCGGTCGGATCCGAACGGTGCCGCCACGGCCACGATGCGCGTCTATTCGCAGCTCGACCTGCACCTGTTCTACGACAACAACACGACCAACTACGGGGCGGACACCCCGGCGCTCGCCGCGCCGCCCTCGATCAGCCAGGTTTCGAGCACGACGAGCGGTGACCAGGTCACCGTCACGGCCAGCGTTACCGGTGACCCCGGCGCAGGGATGCAACAGGTCTGGGTCACCTACACCGGGGCGGCCCCTGGGGATCCGCTCGCCGGCGCCTGGCAGTCCATCGACCTCACCCAGAGCGCGACCAACTCCACGCGCTGGAGCGGCACGTTCACGGACCCGGGATCGACTGATCCGGCAAAGGACGCCCGGTTCGTCGTCCAGGCGGTGAACGGCGTCGGTGAAGTCGCCATGGACAACAACAACGGCTACCTCTTCACTCCGACCATCACCCCCGGGGCGCCGCTCAACGCGCAACTCGCAAGCACCAATCTGCAACTCCTGGGCGCGACGAGCGCCACCTTTGGCGCCACGGCCACGGTGTCGGCGACGCTCACGACGCTGACGTCGACGGGCACGACCACGCCTGCGCCGGGGGACCAGATCGTGTTCAGCCTGGCCGGGAGCAGTGTCAGCGCGACGACGGATTCGAGCGGCACGGCCACGGCGCATGTACCGATCATGGAGACGCCTGGCAGCTACACCCTGACCGCCTCCTACGCGGGTGGCACCGAGGATCTCCCCGCTGCGGTAAGCAGCAACTTCACCGTGACGCGAGCGGAGACAACGCTGCAGGTGTCGACGCCAGCGCCAGCGCAACTCATCGATTACGCCGACAGTGGGGTCACGGCCACGCTCACCACGTCGAGCGGCGCCCCGTTGCCGCAAAAGACGGTGTACTTCGATCTCCTCGACCCACAAGGAGGCGTCGTGGCCTCTGTGGCGCAGGCGACCAATGGCGCCGGGATCGCCCAGGCTGGGGCGTTGAACATCCCTCCTGGCGATGTCGGGCCTGGGTATGTCATCACGGCGCTGTTCGGCTCGAGTGCCGTGCCCCTCGCCGGCGGCGTGACCTATGACGCCACGGACCCCGACTACGCGCCGAGCACGTCCCGGTCGGCGACGCTGAGCGTGATCGACCCGACCACCACCACGCTCTCGGTCTCCCCCAAGCCGCTCGTCTTCGGCGAAAAGGCGACTCTCGTCGCCACCGTCAGCCCTTCGGGATCGACGGCCGCCTGGGGGGCGAGCCCGCCGAGCGGAAGCGTCACCTTCAGCGACGGCGGACAGACCATCGGGTCCGCGCCGCTCGGGGTCGGCTCGGACGGGCTCGACACGGCAAGCATCACGGTCAATGGGTTGCAACCAGGTCCGCAGAGCTTCCTTGCAAGCTACGGCGGCGCCACAAACTTCTTGACGAGCAGCGCAACAACCAGCAATACGGTCACGGTGAGTGAGACGATCAGCGGGACGTACCTTGGTGACCTGACCGTCAGCGCGGGGGAACAGGTGATGCTCACCGGACACGTCTTTGGCGCGGTGACCGTGAGCCCTGGCGGCGCGCTGGCGGTGGAAGGCGGCTCGATTAGCGGGCTGCTTGCCTCGTCGGGCGCGACGGCGGTCTCGCTGTGCGGGGCACAGATCCGTGGCGGGGTGACAATCCTTAAGAGCACGGGATATGTGCTCATCAGCGGCGCATCTGCTGCCGATTGCCAGCCCACGACGGTCACGGCTGCGGCGTTGATCGGCGAGAACACCGGCGGCCTGAGCATCGCCGCGAACACGATCGATGGGTCGTTGACCGTCAACGACAACTCCGGTGATGCACCCTTTGAGCTGAACGGTGCGTCCGTTGGTCCAATGATCGCCGGCAACACGATCGGCGGGGTGCTTGCCTGCAGCGGCAATTCTCCGGCGCCGATCGCCGCCGGACAGCCGAACACAGCGACGATGGGCTTCGGTCAGTGCGCCCTCGAAACCGGACTCGTATCATGAAGACGGCCGGCCAGCGATGCGACCGGCGCAAGCGTGTTCGCCCGTGTCTCTGCTCCACCGCGCGCCCGCATCGTCGGTCCATGTATCACACTGAGTGACACTCGGTCGTCGCTGAGGAGACAGCCAAGCGAGGACGACTCCCTCGCCGCGTCCTGCCGGCGGGCGACGAGGGAGGGGAGCCGGCCGAGGACA
>JAJZKA010000087.1 GCA_021809805.1 Actinomycetes bacterium | reverse complement strand
TAGGCGCATGCCCCGGACTCCAGCTGCAGAACGACCCATCGCCCGTACCTCTGCCTCACCGAAGCGGATCGTATTGCCATTGCGCGAGACCATGAACACGTCGTCAGCACCGCTAGTGGCGAGCACTTTGACGAGCTCGTCACCTTCTTGGAGATTGATCGCGATGAATCCCTCGCGTCGTGACTTGTCGTACTCCGAGAAAGCCGTCTTTTTTACGGTCCCACCGCGGGTGGCAAACAGCAGGTAACGATCGGGGTCGAACTCGCGGGTCTGCACGATTGCCTGAATGCGCTCCCCTGCCTCCAGTGAAACGAGGTTTACGATCGGCGTGCCACGAGCGGTCCGCTCCTTGATCGGGATCTCGTGGGCACGAAGGCGGTAGACGCGACCGCGATTGGAAAACAGGAGGATGTGCGCCAGCGCTGTCGTATGGACAACCTGCTCGACGAGATCCTCTTCCTTGAGGCGGGTGCCCTGCACGCCCCGACCTCCGCGCGACTGGGTGCGGAAGGCGCCGGATTGCACTGCCTTTACGTAGCCTGCCCTGGTCAGAGTGACGACCAACGGCTCGTCCTCGATCAGGTCTTCCGCGCCGAGCTCGCCCGGATCATGGACCACGCGGGTGCGGCGCTCATTGGCGAAGCGATCCGAGATCGCACCGAGCTCGTCAGAGATCACGGTGCGGAGGCGTCCCTCGTCCGCCAGGATTGCTTCGAGCCCGGCGATCGTCGCCTCGAGCTCGGCTATCTCAGCCTCGAGCTCGGAGCGGCCGAGGCGCGTGAGGCGGCCTAGCGTCATGTCCAAGATGTGGCTTGCCTGGACTTCGCTGAAAGAGAACGGCGTCGCCATAAGTGCGGTCCGCGCGCCAACGCGGTCTTCTGATCCGCGGATGGTTGCGATCACGGCATCGAGCATGTCGATCGCTCGCAAAAGACCCGCAACAATGTGGGCGCGGTCGCGTGCCTTCTTCAGGCGGAATTGCGTCCGCCGAGTAACCACCTCGACCTGGTGACGAATGTAGGCGGTAAGGGCGTCACGCAGGTTGACCAGGCGGGGTACTCCGTCAACAAGGGCCAGCATGTGTACACCGAAACTCGTCTGCAACTGCGTGAACTTGTAGAGGTTGTTGAGCACGACATTGGCATTCGCGTCGCGCTTCAACGTGATGACGAGCCGCGTCTCACGCCCAGCCGAGTGGTCCTCGGCGTTAGCGATACCGGAGAGGTCGCCGCGCTCTACTGCGTCGGAGATCTGAGTGAGGATCCCCTCACCTGAAGTCTGATAGGCGAGCTCGCTCACAATGATCTGGTCGATCCCGCTCTTTGCCTCCACGATTTCGGCAACCGCGCGCAATTTGACCGAGCCCCGACCCGTGCGGTACATATCGAGGATCCCCGAGCGACCAAGGATCAGCGCTCCTGTCGGGAAGTCCGGCCCCTTGACGAACTGCATGAGCTCGTCCGCTGTGGAATCTGGATTCGTCAGCAGATGGCGCGTTGCTGCGATGACCTCGCCCAGATTGTGCGGTGGGATGTTCGTCGCCATGCCGACCGCGATCCCTTGGGAGCCGTTCACCAAGAGGTTGGGAAAGCGCGCCGGCAAGACGACTGGCTCTTCGTCGGTCGAAGAGAAATTCGGCACCATATCGACGGTGTCTTCGTCAATGCCTTCCAACAAGCTGAGCGCGAGCGGGTGCAGTCGGCACTCCGTGTAGCGCATCGCCGCTGGACCGTCATGAGGGCTCGGGGAGCCAAACTCGCCGTGGCCATCGATGAGCGGGTGGCGCAAACTAAAGTCCTGCACCATTCGAGCTAGCGCGTCGTAGATCGCACTGTCGCCATGGGGGTGAAAGCGCGCCATGACATCGCCAACGACAGTCGCGCACTTCACATGGGGTCGGTCCGGACGTCGCCCGGTGTCCCACATCCCGTACAAAATCCGTCGATGAACCGGCTTCAGGCCGTCCCGCACGTCCGGGAGTGCCCGCGAGACGATCACCGACATCGAATACTCGAGGAAGGATCGCTCCATCTCCTCTTGGATCTCGATCGGCTCGACCGCCCCTCCGGGAGGACCGGGCGTCATCGTGTCGGTCATCTGGCCGTCCTAGATGTCAAGGAACCGCACGTCCTTCGCATTTTCTTGAATGAAGCGGCGTCGTACCTCGACGTCGTCTCCCATCAAGATCGAACACGCCTGATCGGCGAGCGCCGCCTCTTCCATGGAGATCTGCAGGAGGGTTCGCCCTCTAACCGACATCGTCGTGTCGCGAAGCTCGTCCCAGTCCATCTCTCCAAGACCCTTGAGACGCTCGAAAGGCTTGTTGTGGTTCGGATGCGCCGCCAGGAATGTTTCTCTGGCGGCATCGTCTTTCAGGTAGGTCTTCGAGGTCCCGACAAGTGTCGAATACAAGGGTGGCTGAGCGACATAGACGAATCCTGCTTCGACGAGCGGGCGCATCTGGCGCAGGAAAAAGGTCAGCAGCAAGGTACGAATGTGCGAACCGTCCACGTCGGCGTCGGCGAGGATAATTACCTTGTTGTAGCGGACTTTGGCAAGGTCAAACTCGTCAGCCAATCCTGCGCCGACGGCCATGATGAGCGCCTGGATCTCGGCGTTCTTCAGCATTTTATCGACGCGTGCCTTTTCGACGTTCAAGATCTTGCCGCGAATCGGCAAGATCGCCTGAGTACGCGGATCGCGTCCCCGTTTCGCCGATCCTGCTGCAGAGTTGCCTTCGACGATGAAGATCTCAGACTCTTTGGCATTTCGAGACGAGCAATCGACGAGCTTTCCCGGAAGTCCGGCGCCGTCTAATGCGCTCTTTCGACGCGTAAGATCCCGCGCGTGGCGCGCCGCTACCCTGGCTCGCTGAGCCAGGAGCGCCTTCTGGACAATCTGGCCCCCTTCCTTTGGGCTCTCCTCGAGCCATTCGGCGAGCTTCTCGTTCGTAGCGCGTTCTACGAGCGAACGCACCGAGACGTTGCCGAGTTTCGCCTTGGTCTGGCCCTCGAACTGTGGGTTCATGAGGCGGACCGAGATGATCGCCGTGAGGCCCTCACGGATGTCCTCGCCCTGGAAGTTGGGGTCGCTTTCCTTGAGAAGATTGCGCGCCCGTGCGTAGCGATTGACCGCGTTCGTAAGGGCCTTCTTAAAGCCTTCCTCGTGCATACCGCCCTCGGTGGTGGCGATGCCGTTCGCGAAGGAGAAGATCGCCTCGTGGTACGAGCTCGTCCACTGGAGCGCAACTTCGACCTCTTGATCGTCCTCGGACTGCGTATAGTTGCAGACCTTTTTGAACAGGGGCTCCTTTGACTCGTTCAGATGACGAACGAAGTCTTGGATGCCTCCGTTGTACCGGTAGACCTGCTGCTGTTCGTGCTCTGGTCGTTCGTCCGCAAAGCGGATCTCGAGTCCCCGGTTCAAGAACGCCATCATCTGCAAGCGCTCGAGGACCGTTTGGGCACGGAACTCGACCTCATCGAAGATCGTCTCGTCCGGCCAGAAGCGAACCGTCGTACCGGTGCGACCGCGGGGCGCCTCACCGATGACCTTCAGGGGTGCTACCGCATTGCCGCCCTTTTCGAAGGCGATGGCGTGGCGGTAGCCCTCACGGTCGATCTCGAGCTCGAGCCGCGCTGACAAGGCATTGACGACCGAGACACCCACTCCATGCAACCCGCCGGACATCTTGTAGCCGTTGCCGCCGAATTTGCCACCGGCATGCAGGGTGGTGAGAACGAGCTCGGCTGTCGATTTCGTCGGGTCGTGTGGATGCGGGGCGACAGGGATTCCGCGGCCGTCATCGCGGACTTCGCATCCGCCATCAGCGAGCAGTGTGACGTCGATGCGCGTGCAGTAGCCTGCCATCGCCTCGTCGATCGCGTTGTCGACAACCTCCACGATCAGGTGATGCAGACCGCTCGAACCCGTCGAGCCGATGTACATACCAGGCCGCACACGGACTGGGTCGAGGCCCTCGAGAACGGTGATGTCGGAGGCGTCATAGGTACCGCCGGTCATGCGCCCGTCCTCGCTCGCCTGCTGCTGATCATGGACGCGCCTCCTCAGCGACCGCGAAATAACCCGGCCGGCCCGGGCAACACGGCAGGGTGCCCAGGCGGCAGAACAACACCGGCATTCTACCGCCTCACGGGCGTCGGACTGTCGTTTCGACCCGCCGCGGGCATTCGGGACCGAGACGTTCACCAAGGCGTTCGAGCAGTTCAGGGGCTATGAACGCGAGTTGCGCGGACCACGTCGCGTGATCGACTGCCAGCACAAGCGCATCACCGCGCAGCGACAGCGGCCGGACATGCGCGGCAACGTCGGCACCGACAACCTCCTCCCAGCACGACCAGATCGCGGCGAGCGCGCCGGCTTGACCCCACCCCTGGTCCGCCAAGAAGGCTTTCATGGCCACATCGAGGCGGCGCTCGCCTTGACCGGGTCTACGGGGCTGGGTCATGTCAGCACCCCAAAAGCGAGCGTGCGGATGCTCGCCGGGTGGCTGCCGGGTGGCAACGGCCCGGCGCTCGTGAGGATCGCCTGGCCCGAGGGGAGTTCAGCGAGCAAGCCGGCACAAGCCGCGTCGTCGAGTTCGGAAAAGGCGTCGTCCAGGAGGAGTACCGGCCTGGTTCCGCGTCGTTCGGTGACGACTTCGTGGGCGGCGAGCCGAAGTGCCAAGGTCGCGGCGCGCTGCTGACCCTGGGAGAGCCGGCTGCGGGCGTCCAAGTCAGCGCTCGTGAGGAAGAGGTCGTCACGCTGAGGGCCGATCGTGGTGACGGCTCGTCGGAGGTCCTCCTCACGAGCTGCGAGCAGGGCATCGGCGAGCGCGCCGTCGTAGGAACGCCGATAGGACACCTCGAGCGGATCGGGCAGACGCGTCAGGCGCTGAAAAACTGCCGCAACATGGGGGGCGAGTTCGGTGACCAGGGCCTCGCGCGCGGTGACCAGGGCGTCGCCGGTAGCAGCGAGCTCACTGTCCCATACGTCCAAAGTGGCGATCACCTCGCGCGAGGCGTGGCCGCTGACCTGGCGGAGCAGGGTGTTGCGCTGCCGCAGAACGCGTTCGACGTTGCGGCGCAGGGCGCCGAGTCGGCTACTCGAGGCCCCGAGCACGTCGTCGAGGTAGTCCCGGCGGTACTCGGGTGCGCCCTTCACAAGAATGAGGTCGTCCGGCGTAAAGACGGTCACTTGAAGGACGTCAAGCAGCTCTTCGCTGCGGCTCACGCGCTGCCGGTTGAGCAAGATGCGATCCCTTCGACCGGGCTCGAGCTCGATCTCCACCGTGACCCGACGGGTCCCCTCAGCAAGTTCGGCGCGGATCAACGCCTTCTCACTTCCCCGCCTCACCAGCGCCTCTCGCGGGCTGCTACGGAACGAGTGAAGCATGGACAGGTAGCCGATTGCCTCAATGAGACTCGTCTTTCCTGAGCCATTCTCACCAACGATAACGGTCATCGCGCCGCGACTCGGGGATAACTCGAGCTGATCGAGGTTGCGGAAGTTCCGCACCTCGATCCCGACGACCTCGCTCAGGAGACCCTCACAGGCATCAGCAGGTAGCTGTACTCGTCCTCTCCTTCTCCCCGCAGGGTCGCTGGCTTAGACGCATCGATGACCTGCAGAAATACGGTCTCGGAGCGGATCGCCTCGATCCCATCGAGCAGATAACTCGGGTTGAACGCCACGGTCAGCTCGTCCCCACTGAAGTGCCCGTCTACACGTTCGACCGCCCGCCCGCTCTCGGCGGTGAGCACGGTCAGCTCGGCGCCTTCTGGCGAAAAGGTCAACCGGACCGGCGTCGTCGCGTCTTTGGCGTCGCGGACCATCAGTCGGACGCGACGTAGCGCTGCTGCAAACTCCTCGCGGCCGGTCGTAAGTGCGTAGGGGTAGGACGGGGGAAGCAGGCGTTGATAGTCCGGGAACGGTCCGCGCAGGAGCCGAGTGGTGAGGCGCACTTCCCCGACCTCGAAGACCGCGTCAAGTTCGCTGTGACGGAATACCAAAGAGATGTCGTCGGCACCCGAGCCCACGAGGCGTTGGATCTCGGTGAGCGCTCGCGCCGGAACGAGCACCTCCGCCCCGGGCTCGAGCGCGCTCAACCCTTCAAGATCGCGCAGTGCCAGCCGATAGGAGTCGGTCGCCACCAGCCGCATACCCGACTCGGTCGCCACCATCAGTACCCCGGTGAGCTGCGGGGCTCGCGTGTCGTCGGTGAGCGCAGCCCGCACAACCTGACGCAGTCCCTCCGCGAAGCGCGCTGCCGGCAAGGTGATGCTCTCGCCATCGAGCTGGGAGAGCCGGCTGATCTCGGCGCCGACCGGAACGCGAACGACAAACTCGGCACGACCGGAGCTGATGCGCACCTCGTCGTCGTCGGCCACGACGCCGACCGTTCCCGGCTCGAGCGCTCGCACGATGTCCCCGAGGAGACGCGACGGCGCAAGGGTCACCCCGTCGGCCTCCCCGGCGACGCTGGTCCGGACATCAATCACGAGGTCGGGATCCGATCCGGTCACTTCGAGCTGGTTGCCGCGCAGGCTGAGCTGGATACTCGGCGATCCCATGCCCCCGCTACGTGATCCAGCGGCACGGCCTGCGGTCACCAGTGCTTCAAGCAAGCCGTCGCGCTCAGTGCGGAACTTCACCCCTGTGCTCCCTTCTCCTTTGAGGGATGGTGATCAATTAAGCAGCAGTAGAAATAGGTGCTGGGGATTGTGGACGATGCAAGATCTGGGCTGCTCACGCCCCCGAACGCGATCCCGCAGGTTTCCACTTGCAGCCCACAGGCATCCCGCGCGAGTGCGGTTGGGGCTGTGGAGAGGCCCTGTGTTGTCCACCGGTCTTGCCGAGTTGTCCACTGCCTTGTCCCCGGTGTAGCGGTCGGCGGGCTATTCCCCATTCCGCACCCGCACGAGGAGTTCGGTGACCTGTTCATAGACCTGTCGGCGCTCTTTCATTAGCTTGGCGATCTTCTCGACGGCATGGATCACCGTGGTGTGATCGCGCCCACCGAACTCGCGGGCGATCGCTGGGTAGGAAAAATCCGTTAGCTCTCGGAACACGTACATGCTGATTTGGCGTGCCATGACGAGCGGTCGCCGGCGGCTCGGTCCGCAGAGCTCATCGACGTCGAACCCAAAGTGGTCAGAGGTGACTTTGAGGATCTGCTGCGCGGTGATCCGGCGCGGCTGCCGGCCGGCCACGAGATCGGCGAGGACGGTCTCTGCGAGCTCCCGGGTAAGTGGCTGGCGCGTCAAGCTGGCGTAAGCGGTCACCCTGATCAGTGCCCCTTCGAGCTCGCGGATGTTGTCCTTGATGTTCGAGGCGATGAACTCGAGCACGTCGTCACCGACAAAGGTCTGCTCATGCGCCGCCTTGGTTCGCAAGATGGCGATGCGAGTCTCGAGCTCAGGCGGTTGGATGTCCGCAATCAGCCCTGAGAGGAAACGGCTCCGCAACCGGCTCTCGAGGGTCGCGATCGAGCCGGGCGGCCGATCGGAGGTGAGAACGAGCTGCTTGGAGGCCTCGTGCAGGCTGTTGAACGTGTGGAAGAACTCCTCTTGGAGTGACTCCTTGCCCTCGATGAATTGGATGTCGTCGATGAGCAAGACATCGCACTCCCGATAGCGCCGCTTGAAGGCGCCGGTCGCGTTGGTCCGGATCGCCTCGACGAACTCGTTCATGAATGTCTCGGTCGAGACATAACGCACGTGCAAGCGGGGAAAGTTCTCGGTGACGTAGTTCCTGATCGACTGCAGAAGATGCGTCTTTCCGAGACCGACTGCGCCGATGATGAAGAGCGGGTTGTAGGCGCGTGCCGGAGACTCGGCAACCGAGAGCGCCGCAGCATGGGCAAAGCGGTTCGAGGGTCCGATCACGAAATCCTCGAACGTGTGCCGCGAGCTTGTTCGCGGGCCGGTGTCGTTCGCCAGGCGCTCTTCGGTGAGCGAGAGGTCATCAGCAGGTTCGCCCATGCCAGCACGTGGTGGTCCTGGAACCCGCGTGGCGACTGCGGACGCTCCATCGCCCTCGGTTGTTCCTGTGCGCTCATCCCCGACGTCGCCCTCGGTTGCCACCACGTCGAAGCGAATCGGCAGCTCTGTCCCCAGCGCCTCCGCAACTGCGTCCCGGAGCAATCCAGCGAATCGGCTCTCCAAGCGTTCGCGGACGAGCACGTTGGGCACGGCGAGCACGAGGGTGCCGTTCATGACAGCCATGGGCTCAACCTGGGCGAACCACGTCATCCAGGCAGCATCTGATACCTGGGAACGGATCGCCGAAGCGCAGCTATCCCACAGTTGCTGGGCGTCGGTCAACAGCGTCGTGCCCTCCGGTCAGGAAGTTCTCCACAGAGGGTCCACATCTGTGGACGGTGGGATCGCCCCTTTGGAGGTCGTAATCCTACAACGGCCGCCGACCTCGTCGCCGGCTCGCTCCCCCACCCCCCTCTTCTCACTCGTGCGTGGGATTGCTATCATCGAGGGTCTTTTGTTGAAGGGGCGAGATGAAGCGTACTTACCAGCCGAACAATCGCAAGCGGGCGAAGCGTCACGGTTTTCGCCACCGCATGGCCACCCGCGCTGGGCGCGCCGTGCTAAAGGCCCGACGCCGCCGCGGACGGGTCCGTCTCTCAGCCTGAGCTGGTGGCCGGCCGCCCGCCAGCCGTGCGTGGCCGGGAGGCGTTCCGTCAACTGCTCAGAAGCCGCCGTCGGGCGAGAAGTGGCCCGGTCACGGTACACTTCATGCCGGCTGACGAGGCCGGCAACGAGGTGCAGGTGGCCTATGCCGTCGGTCGCAACGTAGGTACCGCCGTGGCGCGCAATCGGTGGCGGCGACGGCTTCGAGTTGTCGCGTCCGAGCTGAGCGAACAGGTGCAGCCGGGCAGGTACCTGATCGGGTTGGCGCCCGATGTGGGACGGCTCACCTTCGACGAGCTGAGAGAGCGAGTAGGCGACACCATGCGCAGGGCGAGCGGAGCACGGCAATGAGCATCTCCACCCGCGCGTCTCGCCGCGCCGTGCTTGCGGCTATCCACCTCTACCAGGCAGTTCGCGGCGGTCGGCCCTCACCGTGTCGCTTCGTTCCCTCCTGTTCCGCGTATGCCGCCGAGGCGGTCGAGACCCACGGTGTGTTGCGTGGTGGCTGGCTCGCCCTGCGCCGCCTTGGACGTTGCCGTCCATTGGGCGGTCGCGGCTTTGACCCCGTCCCGAGCTGAGGTCCCTCATGCTGCTTGCCTCGACGATCGGCCAGATCGCCCATCCCTTCTATGTCGCCTTCGCCTGGCTGCTGGCGCTCTACTACAGCTTGGTCCCCAACTACATCTTCGCGATCGCCCTGCTCACCATCACCGTCATGGTGGTGGTCTTCCCCATCACCCAGCGCGGCACCCGCTCGATGATGCGGATGCAGCTGCTGGCACCGGAGATGAAGAAGCTGCAGGCGCGCTACAAGGCTCAGCCGGGCGCATCGACGCAGGAGAAGGCGGCTTCACGCCAGCAGCTCAATGAAGAGATGATGGCACTGTACAAAGAGCATGGCGTGAGCCCGACGGGTGGCTGCCTGCCGATGTTCCTACAGTTCCCGATCTTCCTGATCCTGTACGGGACCATCCAAGGCCTCGTTCATCTCAACACGCACGGCGCGCCTCAGCCGCTGTACATCGGGCACAACACCCGGCTGTACCACGACGTCATTGCTGGCCATGGCAAGCTGATGTCCTTCGGCCTCAACCTGGCCGACTCGGCGTTGACGCATGGCATCACCATTGGCGTGCGGATCGTTCTGATCGGCCTCATCCTCGTCGCGATCGTGCTGCAGTACGTGCAGATGAAGCAGGCGAGCGGCCGTAATCCGGCCGCGGCGCAGGCAAACCCGCAGATGCAGAAGATGCAGAAGATCTTCCCGATCATCTTCGCCGTCATCTACATCCGCATCTCAGCCGGTGTGAACGTGTACTTCATCGTGTCGAGCCTCTTCCGGATCGCGCAACAGGAATACATGTACCGCCACGACCCCCAGATCACCGAATCACTTGCCAAACTGCGCAGCCGGCAGAAAACTGAGGATCCCAAGGTGCTGGAAGCCAAAGCGCGTCTTGCCGCGGCCGACAAGCCCAAGGGCTTCCGGGCGCGCCTCGCCGCGGCCGTGGGCATCGATCCTGATGAACTCGAAAAGCGGGCCGCGCCTCGTAAGCCAAACGGCGAGGTGAAGCCGACCCCAGCTCGGCCAAAGATGCCCGTTTCGAAGACCCAGTCCCCCAAGCCGGTGGCGACGACGGGAGCACGCCGACCACAGCAGCCGCGCGCCCAAGGCAAGCGGCAGAGAAGGTCGCGCTGAGATGGAGTGGGTCGAGACCACGGGTCGCACCGTCGCCGAAGCGCTCGAGTCCGCGCTCGACGAGCTCGGTGTCGACGAGCACGACGCGGAAGTCGTGGTGGTCGCCGAGGCCCGTAGCGGCATCTTAGGAATCGGACGGAGTGATGCCCGCGTGCGTGCGCGCGTTCGCCCGGCCGCTCCGCGTCCGAAGCGCCCGCAGCGCGGTCGCCACCGCGATCAAAGCCGCCCGTCTCGCGCCAGCCGCGACGCCATCGCGACGACGGACGACGAACCAGGAGCTGCCGATGTCGAGACGTCTCCCGTGCCGACGGGCGCCAGTGGCTCGCCGCGACGTCGTCGTGGTGGCAAGGCAAAGAGCGTGGACAAGCCGGCGGAGCGCCCGCGTCCCGAAGGAGAGGAAGCGATGAGTCTGGAACAGCAGGCCGAGACGGTCGGCGCGTTCGTGGAGGGTGTCGTCGAGCGCTTCGGCTATGCGGGCGTTTCGACGGTCGTGCGGGTCGAAGAGGACCAGATCGTCGTGGAGGTAGAGGGCGAGAATCTCGGCCTGCTCATCGGCCAGCGTGGCCGCACGCTCGAAGCGCTGCAAGAACTGAGTCGCACGGTGCTCCAGCGTCGAGGCGACGAGCCCAGCGCTCGCGTCATCGTCGATGTTGCCGGCTTTCGTGCGAAGCGCATCGCCGCGTTGGAGGCCTTTGTTCGCCGGACGGCCGAGGAGGTCATTGCCACCGGTGAGCCCCAAGAGCTCGAACCGATGCCGGCCCCTGATCGCAAGGTCGTGCATGACACCGTGAATGGCATTGCCGGCGTGGAATCCACCTCGGAAGGCACGGACCCCGATCGCTACGTCGTGTTGCGTCCGGCCGCGGGTGCTCGCGAGGAAACGTTCGCCTGAATTCGGCAATACCGCCCCCGCCAGCTCTTACTGCTCTTCTCGGCGAGTCGCAGCAGATCGGGGCGATCGGCGCGGCACCGCTCGAGACCCATGTGGCGCAGGCATACGCCTTCGTCGAGGCCGTGCGCCTGGCAATCGGAACGCCCCTCCAGCTCCTTGATCTGGGGAGCGGAGGAGGTATCCCGGGTCTCGTTGCGGCTGCTGCGCTACCGGACACCCACTGCACGCTTCTCGACGGTCGGGAGGAACGTGCCCGTCTCTTGCGGGGCCACGTGACGCGGTTGGGTTGGAGCGCCCGCGTGGACATCGTCGCCGCGCGCGCCGAGGTTGCCGGCCACGGTGACCTGCGAGGTCGTTTTGATGCTGTGCTCGCGCGGGGCTTCGGAGCTCCAGCGGCCACGGCGGAGTGCGGTGCCGCATTCCTACGACCAGGTGGAGTCCTCGTGGTGTCCGACCCCCCTGAGGGTGCCGGCCAGCGCTGGCCGGTCGAGGGTCTTGAACGACTCGGCCTTGCACCACGTCCCTTGCTCCAACAAGCATGGGCGCTTTCGTGCTTCGAGCTCGTCACGCCGCTTGATGACCGTTACCCCCGCCGCGTCGGGATTCCCGCCAAGCGGCCGCTTTTTTGAGTCGTGCAGCACCACCCGTGCGTGCTGATGCGACTGCCTGCCGGCGCCGTCGTGCCGGGGCCCTTCGAGTCTCGTGCTCCTGGAGCCGTTGACTCAACGCCGAGTATCGGTCGGCCCCGGGCGAAGTCTGAGTGGTGAATTCGACGGCTAGCTGCGCACGGCCGACCTCAGCAGTGGGTGATCGGGTCGTGAAAGCTACGGCGCGGACTTGGTCATGCACCTGATGCCGCAAGGCGCTGGCAGCGATGCGGGTGTTCGGTCCGAGGCACGTCGTGCATTTTTGCCTCCTCGGGCGACCGAGGTCCGATTGTCACTGGGCGGGTTTTGGCGATCGGTGCAGCATCGAGCCGCTCCTGGAGGGGCGATACCGCTTCGTCGTCAGGTGCCGAAGGCGGACGGTGATCCACCGCTCGAGGAGAACCGCGCCCTACGGATCGACCTCGTGTCGAAGGGACTCCAGAACAGTGCCGCCTGTCGCGTTTTCGGCGTCAAGCGGCACACCGGCACGCGCTGTCGCGGGGGTCGCACCCAATCGAGTGGGCAAGCCACGAACGTACGCGCCGATCGTCCGTCGGCGTAAGGACGTCGCGGATCGCTTCTTGAGCGAAGCCGAACGCCTGTTCATCGCGGAGGAGTTGGACATCGGGATCAGTATTCGGGCGATCGCCGAGACGATCGGTCGCAGCGCCTCGGCGGTGAGCAGAGAGATCAGACGCAATCACGACGCCGTCTCACGTCGCCACCACCCTATGGCGCATACCGCCAGGCGATCGTACGTCGGCGACGTCCTCGCGTCGCCAAGCTCGCCGTCGAGGCCGAACTCCGCAACTTCGTGCGGACGCACCTCGACAAGCGCTCAAGTTGCAAAAGCAGATCTGTCCCTCCCTGCCGCTCTCATTCCCGACGACGCGGAGATGCGCGTTAGCCACGAGACGCTCTACCAGGCCCTCTCCTTGCCATCACGCGGTGACCTCGAACCAAGACCGGCCCGGGTGCTGCGTTCGGGACGCTCGCGGCGTTCGCTGCAGCGCCTCGATCGACGCTTCACGCGTTTTGTCGAGCCGATGACGATGATCGTCGAGAGGTCCGTCGAGGTTGCCGAGCGTCTCGTCGCCGATTGCTTGGGCAGCGGCCCCTTGATGGCTCGAAAGAACCGCTCGGCGACCGCCACGCTTGGCGAGCGCAAAAGCGTCTTCCTCGAGCTCGTCCATCTTCTCGACGGCCACAACGCCGAGCAGATGTCGACGGCGCTGATCGTGGCAGCGAGCGATTTGCCGGCGCACCTGCGGCGATCGCCGACCTGAGATCCCTTCGCTGCCTGAAACGCTATATCGCACGGGAAGTGTTCCATCTGCTCACCGAACCCGACGCCCTCCCCCCGGGCGGCCAGCTCCGCCAGATGCGCCGTTCTGCCCACGCGTCGCTTGCCACGGCTGCGGCACACCTCAATACCAGTGCCATGCGGTTGTCGCGGCTTGAACGCGGTGTGCTGCACCACCATGATCTCGCCACGAGCTCCCACCACTGGCTGAACACCCACTTCTCCACAGCCGCTGGACACTGATAGGAGCATCCAGGGTGTCGAGATGGGCGGCCATGGCGACCTGGCGCGCATCACCGGCGTGTCCGTCGAATTCTGTGACTCCGCAAGCTCGTGGGCGCGCGGACGCGACAAGGGCACGAACGGCATCCACATTCCCGAGGACTGGACGCGCGCGCTGTTGAGCTCGATGAACGGCCCGCAAGACCCTCGCGCGGCGGACTTCTGCCGTCCGTCTGGCCGACCGTTCTTGCCCTAACTGATCACCGCCGTCCTGGGACGACCAATGGAGCCCGCCGCTATGGCCGGAGGTCACCGGTGCGGACGCTCGATCCGATTGCCCCAAGCTGCGGCTCGTCCGTCTGAGTGGTCCCACGGGATCACTCGTCTTGCCCGACCATGCCCAACGCACCCGTTCCACATGCGGAGCGGCGGAGGACAGGCTCATCCATCGAGTGCGCAGGCACTCGCGTCAAGCGGCGGCGGTCAGCTGACTACCGGCCCGTTGAGTCCGGCGCGGCCACCGTCGGCTCGAAAGCAAGAACGGGATTGGTGCCCCGCGATGGGGTCCGCGTCCGCTGGCTTGCAACACCATCGATCTGCAGCGAGGGGGGTCCGAGGAGGCCGGAGCGTTCTTGACCTTCTCGCGCTCTGCGGTGGGTTGACCGGAGCAGATCGGCGAAGCCGAAAAAGGCCGCTTACTGCGCGAGGGAGGCATCGCAGAATTGACCTGTTCGCGCGCCGATTCGTCGTCGGCCGCGTCGGTATTGCCAGGTCCGCGTGGAAAGAGCTGCGCATCTTCTGGCGGTCGCAGGCGGCAGCGGAGCGCGAGTCGTGATGAAGCGGTCGCCCTATTGGAGGAGGTGCCGTTCTGGTCGAGGTGCGGTACGCACTGCGACGCGTGAACAGTTGTGATGGAACGGCCGGCTCCCGTCAGCGAGAAAGACGTGGATCGTCCACCCTTTCGGCATGTACGGAGCCACACACAGAGGGGAGCCAGCCGTGCCGAACGCGAACAGTACCCATCAAGGACGCATCCATCTCGGGCTCGACGTCGCGAAGAACTCGATCGCCGTCGCGATCCTGCGACCCGATGAGCTCGAGCCCGACGTCGAGAAGATCGCGCACGACGAGTCCTCAATCCGCCGCCTGATCGCGCGCTTCGAGGACCCCCGAACCCTCGTCGCCTGTTACGAGGCCGGTCCCACCGGTTATGAGCTGTGTCGGTTGCTCACCTCCATCGGCGTTCGCACCGACGTCGTCGCCCCTTCGCTCATCCCGAGAGCGCCGGGCGACCGGGTAAAGACCGACCGGCGCGACTCCCGGCGCCTCGCGCGCCTGCACCGTGCCAGCGAGCTCACCGCGATCCGCGTGCCCTCGGTCGCCGAGGAGGGGATCCGCGACCTCTGCCGCGCCCGCCAGGTCGTCGTCGAGGACCGGCGCCGTGCTCGCCAGCGCCTCGGCTCGTTCCTCTTGCGCCACAACGAGATCTACCGTGACGCCTCGGCCTGGACCGCCAAGCACGAGCAGTGGATCGCGCAGCGCCACTTCGCCGACCAGGCGACGAGGAGCGCCTTCTCCTTCTACCGTTCCGCGGTCACCGAGCGGGACGTGACGCTCTCCGCGATCACCGCCGAGCTCGCCCCCTACTTCGACAAGGCGCCCTTCGCCGAGCCGGTGCACCGCCTCGCCGCCTACCGGGGGATCGACTACCTCGGCGCGCTGACGATCATCTGTGAGGTCTGTGACTTCCGGAGATTCGCGCACGCCGGCGCGTTCATGGGGTTCTCCGGCCTCGTGCCCTCGGAGTACTCGACCGGGGAGTCGGTCAGCCGCGGTCGCATCACCCATGCCGGCAACGTGCATGTCCGCACCCAGCTCATCGAGTCCTCCTGGGCGTATCAGCACGCGCCGGCACGCGGCGTGACGATCGCTCGCCGCCAACAGGGCCTCCCGACCGAGACGATCGACCGCGCGTGGCGGGCCCAGGTCCGTCTCTGTGGCCGCTTTCGGCGGCTCGGGCAGCGCAAGGACTCGAACAACACCGTCGTCACCGCAATCGCCCGCGAACTCGCCGGGTTCGTCTACGCGGAGATGACCGCCTGAGATGAGTTCTCCCCTCCGGTCACCTCGCCGATCGGCGCCCGAGGTGTCCGGCGTTCACCGGATGCGCCAGCCAGCCGCCGTCGCAGGCCAGATCCCCGTCAAGTCTGTGCTCGCCGGTCACCCCGGCAGCGTCTTCAGTTTGGGGCAACATCCTGCGGATACACACATTGCGGTTCCGACCCGCGGACATGAGAGTGGCGGAGGTCCGATCCACGATCGGCTGGCGCATCCGGCGAGCACCGGAGCCCGGCCGCCACCCGTCGGAACAACGGGCAGTGACGTAGCAGCCGCCGCCCAGCGGTCAAGGTCGTTCGTCCTCGCTTCGCTGCGGGCGCTCCACCCTTGACCGCTGGGGCCCGTCGCCTGCTCGAGATCAACCGTGCGACGAACCGATGGTCCGTCGCGGCCGAAAACCAGCGCAAAAAAGCTATTCAGGGGACTTGACAGGCCGTTCCACATGAGGACTTGCGCG
>JAJZKA010000086.1 GCA_021809805.1 Actinomycetes bacterium | reverse complement strand
GACTTCTTCGGGCTCCAGGGCAACTGGCTGAACCTCATCGTGGGCTTCTTGGTGGTCCTTTCCCTCGTCACCCAGCCAGAAGGCGGCGCCACCTTCTTGTTCTACGCAAAGAAGCGACACCTGCCCAGCTGGTCGAGACAGGCGCGCATCGATCATTCCGTGTCCGAGCAGGCCGCCACTGGCGAACCTGGTCCGGGCGATCTTCCGGCTCGGGGTGCCGGCACGGTGCCATGACCGAAGACGTGCTCGGCTCCTACTGGACGACCGCCGGGCCGGCGGTTCCTGCTGGCGCGCCATTCCCGCTCCGAGGCCCCGAATGGAGCCCGTTCAACTGGACGGACCGCTGCGCGCAGGCGGCCCGAGTGGGTCTGCGAGGACTCGGACTCTGGCACGAGGATCTTCGCCACCTTCTCGAACGCCACTCACTGGTCCAGCTCGGTCGGATCTTCACCGACGCCGGGTTGGAGTATCTGGAGCTGGAGTTCCTCATGGACTGGTACTTGCCCGACGACGACCCGCGCCGCTCGGCTGCGCAGGCCATCACCCAGATGCTCTTCGAAGCGGCCGCCGTGATGGGGGCCCATCACGTCAAGGTGGGGAACATCTTCGGTGTCCCGGTCACCCACGGTCGTCTCGTCGAGGCGTTCGCTGGGCTGTGCGCGCAGGCGGCGACAGCGCACGGTGCGCCGGTCGTCTACGAGCTCATGCCCAGCGACGTGACCGTGCACAGCCTGGATGCGGCGATCGCCCTCGTCACGGGTGCGGGGGCCCGCAACGGCGGGCTCGCACTGGACACCTGGCATATGGGCAAGCTCGGGATCCGACCCGACATGCTTGCCGCGATCCCGCGCCACCACCCCGTCTACGTCGAGCTGAGCGACGGTCGGCGCCACGACATGGCAGACCTGAACGAGGAGACCACCAGTTACCGCTTGCTCCCCGGGGATGGTGAATTCGATCTCGTGGACTACGTGGCGGCGCTTCACGACATCGGGTATCACGGTCCGTGGGGGGTCGAAGTCCTTTCCGCCGAGCTGCGGGCGTTGCCCATCGAGACCGCCTTCGACCGAATGGCGAGCACCACGATGGCCGTGCTCGCGGCGGCCGAGACGCACTCGGCGACGGACTGACTGGGCGCGCGCCGGGTCGTGGTTGCAAGAGCCGCCAGCGCGCCGGCGGCTCTTGCCTCTCGTGCGGGCACCGATCCCGACGAGTCCCCTATCGGTGCCCGAGTCCGGATGTGGTGGTGCCGGCGAGGCGGGAGCTCACCTCGAGGAGCCGCTTCGCCCGCATGACGATCGGCAGGTCCACGAGCTGCCCACCCACCGCGACCGACCCCTCGCCCCGGGACTGTGCCTCCTCGAACGCAGCGACCACCTTCTTCGCGTAATCGATCTCATCAGGCGATGGACTGAAGACGCGGTTGATGTCCTCGAGCTGACGCGGATTGAAGGTCGACTTCCCGGTGAACCCCAATCGACGCGCCTGGACGATGTCGGACGCGAGCCCGTCAGGATCGTCCAGGTCGGGAAAGACACCGTCGATGCTTCCCACCCGCGCCGACGCGGCGGCGATCACGATGCCGGATCTCGCATGGATGAGCTCGCGCGCCTCGCCTGCGCGTTGCGTGCCGAGGCCGAGGTCGAGGGCGAAGTCCTCGGCACCGAACATCAGCGCTTCCACCCGCGGGTGGCTAGCGGCGATTGCGGGCGCGTGCAGGACTCCGCGGGCGCTTTCGATCGCGACCACGATGCGAACCGTGCCCCGCGCCATCGACCGCTTCTGCTCGAGGTCGTCGAGGCGGCTCGCGAGGTCGGTCACGTCTGTCACCGACTCCGCCTTCGGAAGGCAGACCCCCTCGAGCCCGGGAACGACGACCGCGTCGAGATCGTCGGCGAACCAGGGTGAAGCGCTCGAGTTCAAGCGCACGAAGCGCCGAGGTCCGAAGTCGGATCGACCCAAGACCTGCGCGACCAACTGCCGTGCCGCCGACTTCTCGGCAACCGGAACCCCGTCTTCGAGATCCAAGAAGACGGTATCGGCAGGAACACCGGCCGCCTTTGCGACGAAGCGTTCGGTATGTCCGGGAACGAACATCCACGAACGCCGGAGATCACTCATTGCATCCTCCCTTTGAGGGCCATCTCGGCCACATGCAGCGCGACAGTGTGTGCGAAGGGTCCAAGGCGACGGGCGGGAGGTGTGTACAACCGACCCACATCCGGTCGCTCACGCCACGACCCCTTGGGCGCGAAACGCGTCGATCTCCTCGGATTCGTATCCGACGGAACGCAGGACGTCGTCGGTGTCCTGGCCGAGGCCCGGGAGACGTCGCTCGACCGATGGCGCGCCGAGGGGGAAGCGCACGACGGGCAGGGTGCCCACCGGTGACGCGGCCTCGACGAACATCTGGCGAGCAAGGAGCTGGGGGTGCTCGAGGACCTTCTCGATCGTGCGGACCTCGCCGTATGGGAGCTCGGCGCTGGCCAGCCGATCGATCCAGATCTTGCTCGGCAGCGCAACGATCCTCCGCTCGACAAGCGCTTCGAGCTCGTCTCGGTGTCTCCGCCGAGCGTCGATCGTGGCGAAACGGGGGTCGTCCACGAGCTCGGGGGCGTTGAGGACCTGTTCACACAGGCGCAGCCAGTCGTGCTCGCTGGCGACGACCAGGTTGACGTAGACGCCGTCTTGGGCGAGGTACGGGCCGTAAGGCGACAGGTACTGGTGTCGCATGCCCGTTCGCGGCGGCTCTACTCCTTCGTGCCAGTAGTGGTGCGGGAAGTAGCTCAGCCACGGGGCGACCGCGTCGAGCATCGCGACGTCGAGGTAGGTGCCGGTGCCGCTGGCCGACCGTGCCACGAGGGCGCTCAACACCGCGATCGCCGCCGTCGAGCCGCCGATCAGGTCGGTGATGGGGAGACCCACCTTGGCGGGAGCGTCGGGAGTGCCATTGGACAAGAGGACGCCCGACTCGCCCTGGACGAGCAGGTCGTAGGCCTTCACATCCCGGTAGGGTCCCGTCTGGCCGTATCCCGAGAGGCTGCAGTAGACGAGTGCGGGGTTCTCTGCGCGCAGGTCCGCTTCGGACAGCCCGAGGCGCGCCGCTACCCCAGGGCTGAAGTTCTCGAGGAAGGCATCCGCGCTGCGGACGAGGCGCCGGACCACGGCCCGTCCCTGCTCGCTGCCCAGGTCGATGGCTACGTCTCGCTTCCCGACGTTGAACGCGACGAAGCCGCTCGAGAGCCCTCTGGCGACGTGGTCCCAGCCGCGCACGACGTCCCCGCGCCCGGGTCGCTCGATCTTGATCACCTCGGCACCGAGCTCCGCGAGGATGAACGAACAGAAGGGCATCGCGACTGCTTGCTCGAGCGCGACGATTCTCGTCCCCGTGAGCGGGCCGCCTGGCGCCTCGGTGTCTACGTCGGTCACGGTCAGGTCGCCACCGTCGGGAAGATCTCCGTCCTCGGCGCGTGCTCGCGCTTCCACACCATCACCGAGCGGCGGTAGCGGATCACGAGCTCGCCGTCCTGGTTGTAGCCACGCGTCTCCACCTTGACGATGCCCTGCGTCGGCCGCGACCGGGACGGTCGCACTTCGAGGACCTCGCTCTCCGAGTACAACGTGTCGCCGGCAAAGACCGGGTGTGGTAGCTGGATCTCGTCCCAGCCGAGCGCAAACCCGTTCTCGCTCACGTCTGCGACGCCCATGCCGGCGACGATGGAGAGCGTGAGCGCACTGTTCACCAGGCAGCGGCCCCACTCGGTGCGCTTGCCGTATTCACGATTGAAGTGGATCTGATTGGTGTTGTTGGTGAGAAGGGTGAACGTGATGTTGTCGGACTCGGTGACGGTGCGTCCGTAGCGGCAACGATAGATGTCGCCGACGCCGAAGTCCTCGAGGTATCGTCCCTCCCAGCCGGCTCGTACCGTTCCCATGGTGCCTACCTCCTCTGATGCCGAGCTCGTCTTGGCTCGTTAGTAGGACTTGGGCATTCCAAGTACCCGTTGGCCGAGATACGACAAGACGAGGTTGTTGCTGACGGGCGCGATCTCGAGGAGCTTGGTCTCACGGAACTTCCGTTCGATGGCGTACTCGGAAGCGAAGCCGTTGCCTCCGTATGCCGTGATCGCCGCATTGGCCGCTTGCCACGACGCCGAGGAAGCCAGGTACTTCGCCATGTTGGCTTCGGCGCCACAGGACGCGTGCCCGTCGAAGAGCGACGACGCGTGAAAGCGCATCAAGCTCGCCGCACGCACGGCCGCGTACGCCTGCGCGATGGGGAACTGGACACCCTGGTTCGCGCCGATCGGTTTGCCGAAGACGACGCGGGACGACGCGTACTGTGCAGCACGCTCGACGAAGAATCGGCCGTCACCGATGGCTTCCGACGCGACCAGGATGCGCTCGGCGTTCCATCCGTCGATGATGTAGCGGAACCCCTTGCCTTCCTCGCCGATCAGGTTCTGTACGGGGACCTCCAGATCGGTCAGAAAGACCTGGTAGGTGTGATGGTTGAACATGACCGGGATGCGCGAGATCTCGACTGCATCCCCGGCTGTGCGGAGATCCACCAAGAGGACAGACAGCCCTTCGGTAGCAGGCTGGCCCTCGGTGAGCGGCGAGGTGCGAACGAGCAGCAGCATGAGGTCGGAGTACGCGACGCGCGAGATGAACGTCTTCTGTCCGTTGACCACGTAGTGGTCGCCGTTCCTCACCGCTCTCGTCGTGATCTTGGTGGTATCGCTCCCCGCGTCGGGCTCGGTGACGCCGAAGGCTTGAAGGCGCAGCTCTCCCGCGGCGATCGCGGGGAGGTATGCCTGCTTCTGCTCAGCGCTCCCGTGCCGAAGGACCGTGCCCATGGTGTACATCTGGGCGTGGCACGCGTTGGCATTGGCACCCGATCGGTGGATCTCCTCCAAGACGATTGCGGCCTCGGTGATGCCGAGCCCGCCGCCGCCGAGCTCCTCTGGTATGAGGATCGACAGCCACCCGAGCTCGGTGAGGGTCCTCACGAATGCCTCGGGGTAGGCGCCCGTCGCTTCGAGATCCTGCCAATAGCTGTCGGGGAACTTGGCGCACACATCCGCGATGGCGCCGGCGATCGTCTGCTGGTCGCCGCTCAGTCGAAAGTCCATTGCGGCTGGCTCCTAGGCCGCCGAAGGGGCCGCGGAGAAGTGGCCAGTGCGCACGAAGTCCGCGTGCGTCAGGTAGTTGCGAAGCTCGCCCGCGAGGTCCTCGGTGTTGGGCACGTATGCCACCACGCAGCGGGTGGAGCCGGCTGCTTCATAGCCGGCGAGCTTCGACGGCAGCTTTGCGAGATCGCGATCGGCGTACATCGGGACGTCGTCCACCATCTCGTCGGGGATGAGCTTCCTGGCCGCGGTGAAGCCGTCGCGGCGATGAGCTTCTTGGACCGCGGTGACGACATCTCCCCATCCCATGGTGGTTAGCGTGTCGCTGTAGCCGCGTTGGAGCGAGTAGAAGGTCAAGACCTTCTTCAAGGCCCATCGTGCGGCGTCGACGTCGTCGGACAAAGAGACCCGGACCTTGGAGACGACTTGCAGCCCGCTCGGGTCGCGCCCGGCCTCCCGCGCACCACTTTGGAAGTCCTCGACGATGCGCCGGATCATCGGGGGGTTGGCCATGTTGACGACGATCCCGTCGCCGATGCGGCCCGCGAGTCGAGCCATCTGCGGCCCGAGGCCTGCGATCCAGACTCGCAGGCCGCCCTCGGGAGGCCTGAAGGCCATCTTGAAGGATCCCCGCGTCGCATAGAAGTCGCCCTCGTAGTCAGGTACGCGTTCGCCCGAGTACGCGGCGCGCAAGATCTCGACATACTCCTTCATGCGCCGAAGTGGCCGGTCGAACGTCTGGCCATGCCAGCCGGCGATGATGGGATTGCCCACGCCGAGCCCGAGGATCAGCCGTCCGTCGGAGAGCTCGTTGAACGCCGCCGCTTGCAGCGCGAGGGTGATGGGAGATCGTCCGTAGACGTGGTAAATGGCGGTGCCGAGCTCGATGTTCGACGTCGTCGCTGCCATCGCGGAGAGCAGCACCATGGGGTCTCGCGAATTGGACTCTCCCTTCCAGACAGCGCCGAAACCGACCTCCTCTGCCATCTTCGCCGCGTCGACACAGATCTTCATCGGGATCTGTGCAGCGGAATTGAACTCCGTGTCGATGATCACTTCGACTCCTTTCTCATGCTGTCGAGTGCCACCGTTGCCGGGCGGATCCCGGCTGACCGGATCAGCTCGTGTACCAGTTGTTCGGATCGAGCTCGGTGCGAATGAGCGCGAGCTGCGTCGCCGTGGGCGCAGGCGTCTCCTTCGGGCCGCCAGCGGGAACATTCAACGGGATGGGGGTGTCGGCGAGCACTGTGTCAGGCTGCTCGCCGGGATGGACGCTTTCGAGCACTGCACCGGCGTCGGTGAGGGCGATCACTGCTCGATCGGTGACCACCGCGCATGGCCCTTGGCTGGGAAGACCCACCGTTGCGCGCGTCTGCTCTTTGATCCGACGCCCCGGACTCGTGAGGAAGGTGAGGGCCTCGGAGAACTTTCGCGACTGATGGGTCATGATCACGACAGTGCGGCTGGCATTCGAGCTGATGTCGTTGCTACCGCCCGATCCCCGGAAGCGCCGCCGCGAACCGTCAGGCGCTTCCACCTCGGTCGTGTTCAGCGACCCCCACTGGTCCACCTGGAGCGCACCGAGGAGCCCGAGCGAGACCCGGCCACCGTGCACCATGACCCCAAGCACCTCCAGCGTCGAAGCGAAGGCGGTGGCGTCCTTCCACATTCGTGGATCCGCGATGCCCATTGCCGGTTCGGCGGGGACCGGTTCGAAGACCCCGATCTCGAGGAGCAGGCGCACCGTGGGGGCGTGCGTCCGCTGCGCGAGGAGGGCGGCTATCTGTGGCAGTCCCAGACCGACGACGGTTACGTCCCCGTCGACGACTTGGAGCGACCCGGCGACCGCCAGCATCTCTGCGCGGGTCCACTTCTCCTCGCCGCTCATGGCGCCACCTCCTCGAGGTACTCGTCGAACGTGGCCACGCCGCGGACGAAACGGTCGAGATAGGCGTCGAGCGCGTCACCCCCGGCGTTCGAAGCAGCGGCGTACTGGCGGAGGTGCGCGGCGTCGAAGTCGTAGTGGCCGTAGACGGCGGTCGGATGGCCGCCGTGCGGCACGCGCGCCACGGCATGGACCAAGAGCCCTGGGATCGTGATGCGCGAGGGGTCGAGCTCGCCCACCTCGACGATCTCTTCTGCGACGAGGTCCACCATCCGCGAGGCACGGGCCGTCTCGGGGATGCTCCATACCGGTCCACCCACCATCGCATTGCCGGCGCGGTCTGCCACGTCGACGTGGACTACCGCGATATCCGGATGGAGCGGAGGGAGGGCCAGACACGGGGCGCCGTCGAAAGGACTCTCGATCTCGGCGGCCTGCCCGGTCGCTACCAACGGCGCGACGAGGTCGGAGCCGAGCATGGACCGGGTCGTGACGAAGGGGAGCCCGAGGGCACCAGCATGGAGCCGGAGCGCGAGGGCGAGCCCTGAGTACTCGGAGAGAGCCAAGCTCCCATCCAGCACCGCCCGGTTCACCGCATAGAGAAGACCGAATCGGTCGATCGATCCGCTGGCATAGGTGAGACAGTCCATGGCGCCGGCTGCCGCCAAGAGATCGGTCTCGAACCCGCCGAACACCTGGGTGACGGTGAGCCCACGGGTTCCCGCGCGGATCAGCTCGTGAGCGAATGCCACCGCGTTTCGGGTGATGGCAAAGCCCGCAAGCGCCAGGTGACTGCCGTCGGGGATGTCGGCGACGATCTCTCGGAGCGACACGACCCGGTCGGGGCGCGCGGCCGTCGCGGCCATCGCGGCCATCAGTCGCCCGTCGGCTCGAGCCCGAGCAGCCGTGCTGGGTTGTCACACAAGATGGTCTTGACGTCGCGCTCGGCGATGCCGAAGCCGAGGAGCGCTCGGGTGAAGACGCGCATGCCCGAGACGCTGTCGAGGTTGAGCACCTGACCGAAGTCGGAGCCGCTCACGCAGTGCGAGGCGCCGACTTGATTGATGGCGTCGACGGTCTCCATTGGGTCCTGCACTGGCTGGTAGAGCGACGGGATCATCGGCTGGCAGTAGACGCCCACGTAGGTGCCCAGCGCGGCGAGCTGCTTCATCTCGTCGACGAGCAGCTTGTTCAGTTCGAGGAGCGGGTGGTCGAGGACCGTGCGTATGCCGAGCTCCTTCGCCAGGGTGCACAGCGGGAGGAGCTCCTCGAAGTCGGTGTGCCCGAGTGCGACGGCGACACCGGCCTCCGCCGCGAGCTCCATGACCCTGCGCACGTTCGGGAGGACGTCGCCGGACGGACCGACCAGGCGTACGTACTCCTCGGGGTCGGGATTCAGTCCCGCGGAGCGCGCCCAGCCGAACGACTTGAACGTGGGGAACCAGATGCACTTGAAGTTCGGGTACTTGAGCGCGATCTCGACCGCCTCGGGGTTGACTCCCAGGTTCAGGCCGAGTCCCCCGTAGACCTCCACTCGATGCGTCAGACGACCGTCGAGCACCATCTCGTCGACCTGCTTCTGCACGAGGTACGCCGCACCCGCCGTGATGTTCCAGTGATCCTTGAACGCAATGGCGCGCATCTTCGCTCGGGACGCGTCCACTGCGATCTCGACCATGTCCTGGGAGCGATGGACGAAGTCGGGATAGGCGTGGATGTGATGGTCGATGGCGCCCTCCAAGAGAGGGTCCTCGATGCCCGGATGCACCGCAGTGAGCTGGGGATTGTCCTTCAGCATCTCGTAGAAGTACGTCGGCGAGTTCAGCTGGCGGACCCGCTCGACCGTGAGGGTGCGACCCACCCGCGTCTCACCCTTGGCTGCCTCGTAGACGCCGTGTTCATCGCACATGGTCCTGGCCTCGCTTCCTCGTGTCACAGCGTCCCAGAATGCGGGACAGTCGTTGCTTAAATCGAGACTTTAAGCCGCCGATGGGGCAGCCGTCAATGGGGCACGGCCCCGAGAACGGGACCTGCACATGCCGTAGGTTTTGGGACGGACCGGCCACGACGCTGCGGACGCAACCTTCGAAGTACGGCACCCGCCTCCCTCCGGCGCCGCGCTCGGTGCCGAGCCGTGGTGGACCAAGTTCTTCCAGGGGCTCATGAACGATTGCCGCCATGAGCTCATGCGACCCGCTGCCGTGAAGACCGTGGCACGATGGGGTCGCAGGTGGTCGTAGGTGGTCGTAAGGCGAAGTGCAGTGAGTGGGGGGCCATCGTGGGCCCCAGCAAGAAGGGGAGCGGATGCGTGAGAGTCATCGCGATCGAAGAGCACTTCATTACGCCCCTCTACCGAGAGCACGTGATACCCGACGAGTTTCGCAAGTTCTGGCTCTCATCGCGAAGCGACGTGCTCGGACACGACATCTCGGAGCAGTACGCAGACATGGACGCCAAGCGTCTGGCGGCGATGGACGAAGCGGGTATCGACGTGGCGGTGCTCTCTTTCGGTGCCCCGGGTCCCCAAGGGTTCGGCCCGGAGATCGCGATCCCGATGGCGCGCGACGCGAACGATCGCCTGCACGAAGCGGTCCGCAGGCACCCGACCCGGTTCGCCGGGTTCGCGTCCCTGCCGACCGCCGACCCCGCTGCAGCAGTGGAGGAGCTGGAGCGCTGCGTGACGACACTCGGCTTCGTGGGCGCCATGATCCACGGCCACACGCAGGGAAGCTTCCTCGACGAGAAGAAGTACTGGCCGATCTTCGAGCGGGCGGAAGTACTGGACGTGCCGCTGTACCTGCACCCCACCGCACCCCACCCCGCGGTCATGGAGGCGTACTTCGGCGACTATGAA
This sequence comes from Actinomycetes bacterium, assembly GCA_021809805.1. Lineage (GTDB taxonomy): Bacteria > Actinomycetota > Acidimicrobiia > Acidimicrobiales > Bog-793 > JAKABX01. The sequence continues at coordinate 6,345 of JAJZKA010000086.1, read as the reverse complement.
GAGCTCGCTCGCTCGGCGTGGGGGTTCGCCGTGGACACCGGCTGCCATTTCCTGCGGATCATGTTCAGTGGCGTCTTCGACGCGTACCCGCGCCTGAAGATCATTCTCGGTCACCTCGGGGAGGGGCTGCCGTTCGCGATGCACCGTCTCCAGGAGCACAGTTGGCAAGCTGCGAAGCGCAGAGGGCTCGAGCGAACGCCGCTCGACTACATCCGCGAGAACCTTCTTGTCACGACGAGCGGCAACTGGTACGAGCCGGCGTTCTTGTGCACCCTGCTCGCGCTCGGTGCGGACAAGATCCTCTTCGCAGCCGACTGGCCGTTCGAGGCGAACAAGGTGGCGTCCTCCTTCTTGGAGAACCTGTCGATCAGCGATGCAGACAGGGAGCGGATCGCGTCGCTGAACGCGCAGCGCGAGCTTCGTCTCTGACTCGACCTTGCCACGCCTCTGACTCGATTGGTCGTTGCGGCGCAGGGGATGACCGCGGGCCTTCGTTGATCGGACGGCAAGATGCTCGGTCACGGCGACAAGGGGCTCGTCGTTGCCGGGGATGACCCCCGGGCCGGGGGGCTTCCGGGTGATCCTCGCCCTGCCTGTGTGCGACCGCACCGTTCCCTCGGTCCTCTCGGCGTGCGACCGCACCTTGCAGATGCTGGTGGTGGCCCCACCTACCTGCTCCCCGACAAGAAAAGACCGGGGATGCCGTTCATCGCTGGAGCACCGACGCTTCGACACGTGGAAGGGATCTTGCATTCAGCCCCCCGAGATTGTCGACTAGGCGAGTCAGATTTTGAACCAGTGAGAGTGAGTAGCCATGTCGACCACCGACGAGCTGCTCGAGCACGCGGCCCAGTACGCAGCCGCCTTTGACAAGGGCGATCTGCCGATGCCTCCCGGTCGGCGTGTGGCGATCGTCGCCTGCATGGACGCGCGGGTGAATCCCTACGGCATTTTCGGGCTGACCGAGGGGGATGCGCACGTGATCCGTAACGCCGGAGGAGTCGTCACCGACGACGTCGTCCGGTCGCTCGCCATTTCCCAACGTCTGCTCGGGACGACCGAGGTCCTCCTCGTTCACCACGTCGACTGCGGCATGCGGACCTTCGGCGACGACGCCTTTCGCCGGCGACAGTGCATCCCACGTCGCCGCCTGGTGCTGGACGGGGCGCGTCCACCTGTACAAGCTCTATGCCATCGCAGCCGAATACCGACCAGTCTTCGTCAATGAGCTGGCCGGGTCGCACGTGACGGCTCCACCACGACCCGCGCCGCGACGTGCGGCGACAGCGCGACCACGCTCGCGACCACGCTCGAGACCACGCTCGAGACCACGCCCAGCCGGACGGAGCAGAGCTCTTCGACGGCCTGCTCCAGCGCATCGCTGGGACCGGCACTTGACACGGATCACCCGTATAACGCCGGTCAGGAGTCATCAGCGCTTGGTTCGTTTGCTTCACCCCGCCGTCCAACCCGCCATTACTTCAGCGGCGTCTGTCGTGGGGGTGCCGTACCATCGGCCGAGCACTTGTCGGTCGATGGTGACATCGTGCAGCCACAGGGTCGCATCGGGGATCCACCCGCCGAGCATCGTGAAGGTGTTTCCGACCGCAAGGGCGAGCCCACACGAGTTGACGAAGCCGCCGACCGTTACGTGTACCCCGTCGAAGTGCTCCATCACCTCGCTCCAGTCTGGGAGGGTCCAGGGTCCTGTGACGCTCCCCCAGTAGCGCCATTCACCGTCGTGGGTGCCGGTCACGTCCATGGGGAAGCGCTCGACCAGGCGTCGCCAGTCCTCTGGATCAGCGACTTCGTAGACACGGGCCTCGTCTTCGACCTTGACCGACAGGACACTGGCACCAGTCGGCTCGAACGGCCGGTGGGTGTCGACGAAGCCGAGCAGTGCGGTCGTGGGCAACGGCGCCACGGCCCCGGTGGTCCACGTCAGGGGTGCGAAGTCGGGCGCTGACCACCAGTGGGCGCCCCTGCGATGGCCGGGTGGCAGGCGGGGACGGCCTCTGGCGAGCCCTTCGTCGTTCTCCCTGCGTGCACGCTCTACCCCGGCACGGACGGCATCTTCCACCGCCTCCCCACGAAGCTCGTCGTGGTCGTCCCAGATCAGGAGCCGCTGGTCGGAACGCTGTACCGGGTCCCACCAGCCGTACCGGGAGGCCGCAGTGACGATGGCTTCGGCGACCGGGCGCAGCTCCTGCCTGGCGGCAGTGAGAAGAGCCCAGAGCGACTCGTCGTTCCCTGAGAAGCCGAACCCGAACGTCGCACGGGCGAGCGCGGCGAGGTAGTCGACCGGTCCGTCGGGGAGCGGGCCTTGTGCACCGACGGCTGCGCGGATTCTCGCCTTCGCTTCAGGCCGCCCCAGCCCGTCAAGATCCATGTCACTCACCGAGTGGATCAGCGAGAAGATGAACTCTTGCCCCTGGGGCGACCTGAGCATCTGGTCGACTCGGTGATCGGTGGGCACCGGCGTCACGGTAGTCCTGCCCCCTATCGTGCGACCGACGGATCGAGAGGTGCGGCCCCTATCAGCTCTGTGCCTATACCTCGATGATGCGAACGTGGGCGTCGAGGTGGCGAAGATCAGCCGGGTCGCTGGTGATTACGGTTTGGTCGCGTCGGCGGGCATTGAGCACCACGCTCGCGTCGATTGCGTCGCGAGTGCCTCGCTGTCCGCACAAGATGCCGGCGGCCTTGGCGTTCGGTTCGTCAAGGGCCGGGACGGTGACGTTGGCCAGGTGCAGCGTCCGTGCGAGGCGAACTTGGCGCGGGCCCGACCGCCACGCCTGGGCCAACGGTCCGGCCAGGATGTCGATGGGAAGACCGGCCGCGTGCGCTTCGTCGAGGAGGGCTTGCATCCTCCGATCGGCCCGCTCGATGGCGATCAGCGCTCCGGTATCAAGAGTGACACCAGGCATCAGTCGAGACCCAGAGCTTGCCGCGCCCAACGGCGGTCTTCATCGGAAGGTCCACCAGTTTCTGCTGCCATCTCGGCGAGAAGTGCCGCTAAGTCCTCGTAGTCCTGGCGATGGGCCAGCGTGGCAGCGATGTAACCAGAGAGTGAACTCGCCCGGCCCTCGTCGACCGCTTGACGAGCGGTTGCGAGCACTTCATCGGGGAGGCTGATGGCGATCTTCGTGGTCATACCGCAATCATACCAGTGGCTGCCCTGACGGGTACGCCAGTGAAAGCAGGGTCGAGTCAGAAGTGATCCATATCGGCATGCCTACCGGACCCGGCGGCGCGTCTCTGATCGCCCGTTCCGGGCCGACACCCCGCAGCAGCCAGTGGGGGTGGCGCGGAGCTGCAGTCCTATCGGCTGTCGACCCGACCCCCCCTTGGCAAGGATCTGCAGCTTCACGCCGGGCGCTCAGGATGGATCGCTTACGGCAGTTGTTGTATGCGGATGAGGTTGCCCGCCGGGTCGCGGACCGCGCAGTCGCGGGATCCCCATGGCGTATCGGTCGGCTGTTGGACGACCTCGATGTCCGTGGCCTGCAGCCGCTCGAAGGTGCGATCAAGGTCGTGGCTGCCGAGGAGGATCATGGCATAGGTGCCTTTGGCCATCATCTCGCTGATGGTGCGGCGCTCGTCGTCGGTGACGCCAGGATCGACAGCCGGCGGCGCAGAAGGAGGGACGTACTGGCCAACGCCGACTGAGCATGACCTGAGCTCCGAGGGCCGGTCCGGTCGGTCGCGGAGCAGTCCCATCATGTCTGGGGGTGGGGCCAGTTCAGGCCATCACAGTGGGGCCAGCCCCGGCCGTCATTCCCAGGGAGGGGTGCTTCTCGATTCGTGATCGATTTCTGATCGGTCTGGTCACCTGTCTTGCCACGCATGGGACCATCCCGTCCCGGGCACGCCCTCCCTGGCGCCGATAGACGCTTGGCGGTACGCCCACCAGCTCCGCGAAACGCGAACTGAAGGTACCCAACGAAGAGCAGCCCACAGCGAAGCACACATCGGTAACGCTGAGGCCGCCATGGTCCAGCAATGCCATTGCGCGTTCTATGCGCCGAGTCATCAGGTAGCTGTACGGCGACTCACCGTAGGAAAGCCGGAACTGGCGACTGAGGTGCCCCGCCGACATGTTTGCGCCCCGGGCGAGCGCCTCGACGTTGAGGGGCTGCGCGTAGTCCCGGTCGATCCTGTCGCGAACGCGCCGCAGGAGCACCAGGTCGTGCAAGTGACAGTCTTCAGAAGGACTGCCCGACTGCCCATCACCGTCCAGATCATCCCACGCCTTTCCAAGCCCCCGGCAACTCCATTGAGTCCCCAGGTACCGGGATGTCGGGTGTAGCCGATGCTGGTCGGCACCATCCGGTCCGGACGCCCCAATCATGGCGCACACAACACGCACACAACATCTGTGTCGTAGGGCCGTGGCCGCGCCCCTGATCGCCGGTCGCGAGGCGGGTGACAGCATCCCGAACTACCGTTGACCAGTACGGCGCTGGAGGACGCCGCCGGGATCGCGGGAAGGACGGAGTCCACCTCCTCAGAGTAGGTGTCGATAGCGTTGGTTGTGGCAGACACGTCGGACATCGGACCTGAGCGCGATCCCAGGTTGCGAAGGAGACGTCATGCCGGACCTGCCCGAGCACCCGAATCTCGATCAGCTACGTCACCAAGCGCGCGACCTTCTCGATGACGCGAAGGCCGGAAAGCCGGAAGCGCTCCGGCGCTTGCGCGCTGTCTCTCGTGTCGACGATTCCGGTGATCGCACAGCGCCCACAGCGATGAACGACTTGGAGGTCTTCCAGGGCGACGACGCAGTCCGAGTCCGACTCCCGCTCCCCGAGGATCCGCTCACACCCAACCTCCAGCATTGGATGGGTGAGTACCGCCAGCTCGCAAGGCAGCGAGGCGTCGATGCCTTTGTCGAGGAGGTTCCCGGAAAAGTCGTGCTCGAGGTAAAACTCGGCGCCGAACTCTCCGCTGACGAGACCCTCGCGAAGCATCAAAGATGCACGTGCTCTCGTCGCAGAGGCGAAGCGCGCCGCCGCCCGGGTCTCGAAGGGGGCGGCGAAGGAAGAGCTCATCCGTGCTTGGTGGAATAGGAGCAATGCGCCCATGCGTGCAGTGGGTTATGCCGGCATCGCCTTCACGGAGACAGGCAGGGCGGCGGTCCTGCTCGAAAACGGCGAGTGGCTGACGATGACCGCGGCGCAGGGCAACCGCCTCGTGAGAGGCCGTGCAGAAGAAGGGCTTCCGCCCATCCCGATCGTCGAGCCGCCAGAGGTCCTTCCGACTCGTGACCCGCTCAGGTCGCGTCCGAGTCCTCGGAGGCACACGAAGATCGAACTGCCATCCTCAGTCATCACTCAGCCGCTCGTTCTCTGGCAGAGCGCAGGCGGTAGGGCGCTCACGTGCGAGCGCGTCATTGCATATCCCAACGGCTTCGAGATCGAGCTACGCGCATCCGGCCTCCTCATCGAGGACCCCGAGATGCCGTGGGGCCGTTCATCTCGGGGCTTCTGGCACTTGCGGGGCCTCCAGCTCACGGTCACTTTCGCCGACGGTCGGAGCCGGCGGATAGAGGACCTCACATCGGGTGACGAAGAGAGCGCAGTGACGATAAGCCCGTTTCGCAGGGACGACTCGGATCTTGAGTCCCTCTGGCTCTGGGTGATGCCCTCACCCGCTGATGGCCACGTCCGGCTGGTTGCCACATGGACTTTGCGCGGCATCGATCGAGCCGCCGTGGAGTTCGACTTGGCCAGCAGCAGATCCGACGAGGCTGCCCCATAACCGCGAGCCCCTGTCGGGTCGCGATGGACACGGAACGCCGGTTGGTCGCGCGATATCCCGCGACGTCACTTCGGCCCACCTGTTGGCGAGGCAGTTGGACACGTCGCTCGCGTCGTATGGGGCGCGTCTTGCTGGGTCACTGACCGGCAAAGCTGATCGGTGCATAGGCATACCCGTACCCAATGCCCACGGTGGCGACGATCACGCACCGATCAGTGCAGGGCAGCGTCGAGGACGTTGTGTACGGCCTGGTCGGTGCCGTCGAGCTCACAATGAACGCGTGCGAGCCAGTCCCTGTTGTGTTGGTCACTCCGAAGTGGCCGAGCGGTGGGCCGCATCCCTTTGGATTCGCATCCGCTGCGCTCGCACACTCGGAGAGGTAGAACTTGCCCCCCGCCCCGAAGCCGGTCACGGAGACATTCACCGTCTGCCCGTTCGTGAGGTCGGTCGACGGCGTCACGACCACCCTCGGTGTGTGCGTCTGGAGGGCCGACAGCGACGCGAACGGGAACCGCGTCCAGTGAAGCCCGCCGTCGGTGGTGGAAAAGACGCTGTGGAGGTCGGCCACCCACCACCCGACCTGCG
>JAJZKA010000085.1 GCA_021809805.1 Actinomycetes bacterium | reverse complement strand
CTGGCGATCGCGAGCACCACCACCGTCAGGCTGTGCTCGAAACTGAGCTGGTCGTTCGCGAGTCGAGCGCCACTTCGCACACGTCGCGCCGGCGTGGCGCCCCCAAGCGGTGATGCCGGTCGCACTCCTCACCCGCCTTGTGAAAGGACCATGCAGATCTGACCACGCACCAGAAAGCGAATGGGCCCGCTGCTGCCTCTTTTGCGTCGGGGTACCCCTCAGGCCCCCAGCCCACGCGTCATCCGGACTGCAAGGCGCGCGCAGGCTGCCGCGAGGTGTGACCTGGACGGATCAGCTCTCGACAGCATCCACCGCGCCGATCTGGTACTCGGGTGCCCACAGCTGCGTCGTACCGGTCGCGTTGAACGCGACCTGTAGCTGGGTGACATCGTCAGCGTATGGCCAGCTGCCGAGCTTCGCCGTGACCTCGTTCCACGTGTTCGCCGACACCGGCTCGGAGGACACGAGCGTGTGGGTGCCACTCACGAGGGTCACCGTCGCCTCGTACCCTTTCCGGCCCGGCGCACCGCCATACGCGTCGAGATAGACGACCAGCGACGTAGCCGCTGCGAGATCCAGCGGAGTGCTCGGTGTCACCTCGACGACCCTGGGAGAATCTCCGGCTACGGCCTCCGAGATCGCTGCCAGGCAGTAGGGACCCGGAGCGCAGTGCCCGGGTCCGTTCGCGAAGCTCTGCACCACCCCCACGCTCGCTACCCCCGGACCGGCCGTCCACCCCTGTGTCGAAGCGTCGGCGAAGTCGTACAACGTCCTGGTCTCTGTCGCATGCAGCTCTGCTGTCGCCTGCGCACTCACGCCACTCGTGGTGGTCGCCACGACGATGATGGAGTAATCACCGGCCGACCCGCTCGGCACGTGCAGGTAGTAGGCGTACAGTCGCTCGTGCGCCGGGGCACCGTCGCTCGCAACAGTGAAGTGCTGCGTGGCGGGGCCGACCTGCCAGCCGGCGGGCCCGGTGACAGCGAGCGTGCCACTCACCGTGCCCGGTCCGTCCGCGTAGACCGTGACCCGAAGGACGCCGCTGTCGCCGGCTGTGGTGGACTGTACGCCCGGGCTCACCACCACCGAGAGGGCAGTCGTGGGCGGGGAGATCGGCGTCGAGGTGATGACATGCGACCCCGACCCGACGGCGGGGATCACGACGTAGTCGCCTGCGAGGTGGGCACCCCCCACCCCGCTGGTCCCGTTCCAGACCTGCGTCCCACCGATGCGCACCTGGACGCGACGGCCGAAAGTCGGTACGGCTACCGCGCCACTGGTGTGCGCCGGTGACGTAAGGCGCACGGTGAACCCGCCGCTTCCGACTCGCCGCCAGGAGAGCTCGATCGCGCCGTTGGGCGTGGGGACGGTCCCCTTGGCCCAGCGCAGGGTTCCCGGATGGGGCTCGACGGCGTAGGTGGCAAAGCCGCCGGAGGTAGGCCGCACCCCGAGGACGTCGGTGGTGAGCGCGACCGTCGGCATCGCCGCCCAGCCGTGGGCGAGGCTCGTGAACTGCGCGATGCCCGGTAGCCCCTCCTGGTTCTCCTTCTCCCAGAAGGTGCTCTGTGGTCCGTAGCTCGCATCGAGCATGTGCAGCCAACCCCGCTGCATCAGCTGCTCGGCAGTGGCGTCGGCGATGGAGGACGTGCTCGCCGCATAGCGAGCCAGGAGCTCGTAGCCCTGGGCGAGGGGCTCGTAGCCCGGTGGCAGGCCGCCGGAGGACCCTGTCGGGGAGGTGAGCTCGGACCCGAAGGTCTCCCAGGTGTTGGACCGGAGGTACGACAGTGCCCGCGCCGCCTGAGATGGGCTCGCCACGCCCGCGAGGACCGCCATCGCCTGTGCGTCCTCTGGGAAGACGTTCGCATGGCTCGGGGAGAGCTCGTAGGCGCCGACGTTGGCGTTCCAGAGCGTCGCATTGATGGTCTTTTTCAAAGCAGCCGCCTCCGTCGCGTAGGTCCGGGCCGGGGTCGTCTGACCCGCTACCGTCGCGAGGGAGGCCATCTCCCTGAGCGTGAGGTCGTAAAGAGCATTGATGTAGGTCAGGTGCCCGCAGAGGTAGTAGGCATAGGTGCCGCAGGCACCGTCGCCCGGATCCGCATCCGGACCGGTCCCGCGAATGCCGGTGTTCGCGAAGGTGAGAAGCCCCGTCGAGTCGACCTGCTTGGTGACATACGCCTCTGCTGCGCTTGCCCGGGGCAGCTCCTTGTCGAGGAACGAGCGGTCACCGGTGTAGAGCCAGTACTGATAGACGTTGTTCACGAACCACAGCACGTAGGTCCCGTAGTTGAACTCCTCACCGTAGTTGTGAGGCCCGACGAGGCCCTCTGCGGGCACGTAGCCGTCCGAGACCTGCTGAGCGCCCATGGCCTCGAGCGAGCTCCGCCACGCCGCAAGATCGCCGGTGGTCAGCGCTGTCACGGGGCCCTCGACCGAGAGGTCACCCTCCCAGACGTCGCGGTCGCGCTTCGCACCATCCAGGATCACGGTCTCGCCCGGCGTGGTGTTCGGCATCTCGGAGTCTGCGTGATCAGGCTCGCCGGTGGTATATGGCCAGCTCTTCAACGTGTTCGCCGCTGCGGTGTCGAGCTGGACGGTGTAGGCGCCCGAGTACCAGAGCTTGTTGAGCGTGTTGCTCGACGAGAGGAAGCTGCCTGCGTAGTCGCGCAGGTTCGCCTGGTTGGGCGCGGCCGTGAAGTCGACCCGGACCCGGGAGATCGAGATGCTCCCCGGGGAGGAGAGGTAGAGGGTGAGGTAGCGGAAGCCCCCACGGATCTGGGAGTCGGTGAAGGTCCCGGGCACCTTCGAGGCGACGACGGGGATCACGTGGCTGTCGGAGTCCCAGGTGTAGGGGACGCCAGGGAGGCCATTGAAGATGTTCGCGCTATCACATCCCGGCGCATAGTTCGACTCCCCGTCGTTCTGGTAGGGCTGCAGCGCCATGTAGGCCGTCGACTCCGAGAAACAGGCCTGCAGCGTCGGCGCCGGGGACGACACGCCGCTCACGGTCACGCTGACCAGGCCTCCAACCTCCTTGCCCATATCGAGGATGACCAAGGGCGACGAGGTCTGATCACCACTGCTCAGCGAGATGACCGTCGGCTTGCCATCGGGCCGGACAAGTCCCGCGGCGTTGGAGACACTTCCGCCTCGGGGGAGCACCTCGTAGAGCGAGGTCGGCGCGAGGCTTCGCGACGAGGGCGAGAGGTTGTAGGACGCGGCGGTGACCGGGTGAGGCGGCGCGGGATGGCTGCCGGCCGCTGAGGGGAACCCCGTCGCGTCGGAGCCCCCGGACCCCGCCGGCGCGGAGGGGCGTACAGCCGGCGGGCCCGAGGGGGAGACGGCGAGGGGGGTAGCTGGGCCGAAGGCCGGCGGGGCACTCGGACAGCCCGCAGCGCTGCAGGCCACCTCGACGAGCCGGGTCGTCCCGCTCTGGCCACTGAGCTCGACGTAGCCGTCCTTCTCCACCGCGCCTGGGACTACGGCCTTGGTGCCGCTCCAGATCAGCTTTCCGTTCGCCCAGACCGCCTCACCCGAGGCCATCACCGGCACGCCGGCGGTGTAGGCCTCACCCTTCGCGGCGCTGGCTTCGAGCTCGAAGCGGCTCCCCTTGGCGCTCTGACGCCAGGCGGCCTCGACGGCCCCTGAGGGGGTCGGGATCTCCCCCTCCGCCCAGGGCAGCGTCGAAGGTGGGTGGGGCAGCACGGTGAAGCTGGAGAGCCCACCGCCGGTCGGAGTGACGCCGAGGACCTCGTTGGACAGCAGCGACACAGGCCCCGACGCCCAGCCGTGGGAGAGCGACGTGTACGCGCCCATCTCGGGGTTGCCGTGCAGTGAGACGGCCTCCCAGAAGGTGGAGTTCGTCCCGAGCGGCGAGTCGAGCATGTAGCCCCAGGTCCGCTCCAGCGACGCGAGCGCGGCGTCCGTGGTCGAGGTGGAGTTCTGCTCGAGCTCACCGAGCAGCTGGTCGTAGGTGATGAAGGGGCTCACGTACTGGCCGACCACGTTGTTCGCCACGTTGATGGTCTCGGTCCCGTACTTGGTCGCCATCGGGCCGTTCAGGTAGCGAAGGACGCTCGCAGCGCGCGCACCGGTCGCCACCCCGGCGACGAGGGCCATGGCGTTCGCGTCCTGGGGGATCGCCGAGTCGGAGATCGACACCTGGTAGGCGCCCGCGGAGGCGTTCCAGAGCTCGGCGTTGATCGCAGCGGCGACAGAGCTCGCCTCGGTGGTGTAGGTCGCAGCGAGGCTCGCGTCACCCTCGAGGGTGGCGATCTTCGCCATGTCCCGGAGCGCGAGCACGTAGACGGCGTTCACGTAGGCCACGTGGCCGCTCGCCCCGTAGCCCCAGGAGCCGGAGAACTGCCCCGGGACGTCGATGAGCCCGTCGGAGCCCACGAGGCCCTGCGCCCAGGCGAGGTCCCGCTGGATCGTCGGCCACCACTTCGCGAGGAAGGCACGATCACCGGTGTAGAGGTAGATGTCGTTGTAGTTGAGGATCGCGAGCAGCGAGTACACGCCCCAGGCGCTCTGGAAGCCGAGCGTCTTGGTCAGGTACACCCCGGGGATCTCGCCGTCAGGGAAGGCGTGCGAGGCGAGGAAGGCGAAGGAGTTCTCCGCCGCGAGCGCCTCACCGGCGCTCGGCCCGCCCGGGTTCGAGAGCAGCGCGGTCGGATCTTCGACCGACTGATCTCCCGCCCAGTCGAGACGGTCCCGCTTCGCCCCGTCGACGATTGCGGTGGTGCCAGAGGCGACGGTCGCGTCGAACGCGAGCGGGCCGGGAGTCGCCGGATAGGGTCGCCCCGTCGTCGGGTTGATGGTGTCCATCTCGGCGGTGTAGGCACCTGCGTACCAGATACGGTTCAAGAGGTTCGATGCGGACAGGAACGCACCGGAGTACGCGGCGGGATTCGCGACGCCGGGGTCGGGCGTGAAATTGACCCTCAAGTCGGAGATGCGGATCGAGCCGGGCGTGTCGAGGAAGACCATGAGGTAGCGGAAGCCGCCTCGCAGGTTCGGGTCGTTCACGACGCTCTGGCCCGGCTGCACGGTGAGGTAGTGGGTCTCGGTGCAGACCCCCGAGGTGCCACACGCCTGGTCCGACGCAGAGGTCATGTACTCGGAGGACTCGCTGAACGCGAGGCCGACGGTGACGGGCTTGGTGACGCCCGAGACGTCGAACGAGACCCGCCCACCCACGTCCTTGCCGAAGTCGTAGATCACGAAGGGACGGCCGTAGGTGGCAGACGTGAGCGTCGTGCCCGGGCCCGAGATCGCGCCCGTCGGGTCGACGACGGTGCCGCCGTAGGGAGAGGCGGGGGCCGCGTTGCCGGGGCTGATCGCCCACACCCGGGCGATACGCGCGCCGGGGCCGGGGTTCAAGCTATTGCGGAACTCGACGGTGAGTACCCTGCCCGTGCCCGAGCGAGGAGCGGCCGCCAGCACCGAGGCCGGGACTGCGAAGGAGTAGTGCACGAGGCCCTTGAACTGCGGGCCGGACTCCGAGACCAGCCCCTCCTGGGAGACCTGCGGGGTACGGTGGAAGACGCGGACCCCGTCGACAAGAACCCAGTAGTCCGCCGTCGCGCTCGCCGCGTCCTCCACCCGGATGCGCACCGGGCCCCCCGCGGGGACGTGCAGGCGGAGGCTGAAGAAAGCGCGGGGGACTCCCGGACCCGCCTCTTGCATGCCCACGCCCATGAGACGCACCCGGGTCGCATGCGGGCCGGCTTGGAAATCGTGCGCCGCTTCCGACGCGGACGGACCGGCATTCGTCGGGCTCTGGCCCGCGATCGTGACGGACGGATCCAACGACCCTGCGGTCACGAAGTCGTCGTTGACGGGGGTGGACTCCACCACCGAGACGGGACGGACCACCCGGCTCGACGGCGCCTCGACGTAACGGCTCGCCGCCGAGAGCGGCGGCAAGCCGAGAAGGGAGGGCCCCGCCGGCCCAGAGGATGCGGTGGGAGCAGGTGCGGCCGCCGCGCTCGACGAGACACCTGCGAGCCCGGCCACCATCGCGACCGAGAGGGCGATCGCGAGGAGCCGACTCGAGGCGATCACATCGGTCGGGCGCCAGGCGCGACGGCGCGTCGCCTGAGCCTGGCCACCGTCCCGGTCCCTCGCCTTTGGGCTCAGGCACTGCCGTACGCCACTTCGATGCCAAGTCATGATCACCCTCCCTTTTCCCCGAACTTCCCGGACAAGCTCCTCGGGCTCCTCGAACTGCCGGAGCGGTCACGACAATCGGTTTGCCTCGTCGCTGCGCGGGACTCCGCGGCGCCCGGGGTCCTCAGCCGGGCCTTCGCATCCCCGACCCCCGACCGACCGTCCGGGGATCACGTCCCCGTGGTCTTCGAGCTCACGAGGAGCGTCGCCGTGCTCGCGCCCCCGGCGAGCGCCGCGGGGGCGACGTCGAGAACCACGTCGTGCGCACCAAGGTGGGCCCCGGTGATCCCCGGGATGGCGTGGAACTGCCCGTTGTTCCAGACCAGCCGGCCGTCCACGTGGATCACCGCCTGGCGCCCGAAGGTGGGGACCCCGATGGTCCCCGTCGTCGTCGCAGGCGCGACGACCTTCAGCACAAAGCGCCCCACAGTCGTCTCGTGCCCCCAGTCGACCTGGATGGCGCCGTGGGGGGTCGGGGCACGCCCCTCGACCCACGAGAGGGAGCCCGGGTGCGGCTCCACCCGCCAGGTCGCGTACCCGGGGCTCGTCGGCGCGACGCCGAGCACGTACTCGCTGAGCGCCGAGGTCGGCCCGGTGGACCAGCCGTGGGCGAGGCTGGTGACACCGCTCGTGATCGCGCCGTTCGTCCCCTCGACCTCCCAGATCGTTCCGGTATAGTCGGGCCCGGGGACCGTCATCCGCCCCCACTCGGTGCGCACCAGCTGGATCGCTGCGGCGGTGTGATGCGACGCGAGCAGCGCCCAGACCTCGTAGGAGCCCATGAAGGGACCGAGGAGCTGGTTATAGCCCGCCGGGGCAGGGTTCGAGATATCGAGCGCCCCGGCGGGAGTCGAGAGGCTGGTCTCCATCGCCTTCACGATGCCGGCAATGCGGCTCCTCGGGGCGATCCCGAAGAGGATCGCGTATGCGTCGGCGTCCTGGGGAACGACACCGGTCACGGTCGTGCTCTCGTTGTACGAGCCGGTCGCAGGGTCGAAGAGGTACGTGTTGATCGCCGTCTTGAGCGCAGACGCCTGCGCCTCGTAGCTCGCCGCGGCACCGGGATGCCCCGCCGCCGCCGCGAGCTGCGCCGCGGCGAGGAGCGTGCGGTAGTAAAGCTCGTTATAGTACGTCTGGGCGCCGGTGAGGACGCTGTAGTGCCAGTTCGCTCCGTCGCTCCCGTTCGTGACGAACAGGCCCTGGCCGTTCAGCTGGGCGGCGTTCCAGGCAAGCTCCCGCTGCACCGCCGGCCACTCGCTCGCCACGAAGGCGCGGTCCCCCGTGTAGAGGTAGTACGTCGCGAGGTTCACCACCCAGTACATCGAGTAGCTCGCCGAGTAGCTCGTGACCGTTCCCGGTATCGGCGGACCGACGTGCAGCGGCGTCCCCGGCTTCTCCACCCCGGGCACGAAGCCGCTCGTGAGCTGGTAGCTCCCGAGGAGCTGGAGGGAGCCCTTCAGGTAGCGCGTCGCGTCGTTCGAATAGTAAATGGTGGGGCCGCTCACGCTGAGATCGCCCTCCCAGACCGCTCGGTCCCGCTTCGCCCCGTCGAGGACGACCGGGAGCTGGTTCACCCCCGGGACGGCGAACGCCGAGAGGTCCGCCGGCGAGCTGAGCGGGCTCGCGTAGAGCACCGCCCCGCCCGGAGCGGTGACCGAGAGGTTCCGGAAGTTGGCGTTCTCGCCGTCGCTGTACTCCCTGAGGCCGATGGTGCCCGACGCGAGGCCGGACACCCCTGCGGGGAAGGAAGTCGAGTCGAAGGAGGCCACCTCGGCGGCGTCGATGAAAGTCGTGACCGTCGTCCCCGACACGACGATCCTCACGTCGTACCAGGTGCCCGGGGTGACCGTGAAGCCGAGGGGCACGTCGGCGATCAGTGTGTAGCTGCCGTCGTGCTGCACAAGCTCCTGGAGGGTGTTCGGCGGCCCGACGGCGTCGGTGCTGTCGTCGAGGATGAGCAGGTACTTCGTGCCCGGCGCCTGGGCGCGGACCACCCACCCGGACTGGTCGGACACGATCTCCGTATGCAGGGAGAGGGTGTAGTTCGTCCAGGTGCTTCCCGTCTCGAGCAGCCCGGTGCCCCCACCGTCCGCACTGAGATGGCCGTTCTGCACCACCCAGTAGCCGGCGGGGGTGTTCGGGCGCATCTGGACGAGGTTCGCCGTGTAGGCGCCGTCGTACCATGTCTTGTTGAGCTGGTTCGAGCTCGAGACGAAGTTGCCCTTGAACGTCGGCGGGGTACCGAGGTAGGGCTCGTAATGGATCCACGCCGCGCTGAGGGTCACGCTCCCCGGCGTGAGCAGGCTCAGCTCCTGGTAGCGCTCGCCGCCTTGCACGAAGCGGTTCACGATCACTCCCGGCTTGGTGACGGTGTAGACGTCGTAGCGGTGGGGGTCGCCGGAGCCGAAGGGACCACCCTGTCCCATGTCGCCGATCGGCGTCCGGTACTGCGAGGACTCGCTGTAGCCGGCCTCGAGCTGCGGGCTACCGCTCTCCGCCACCACGTCGAATTCGGGCACTCCGCCGACGTCCTTACCGTAGTCGAGGACCAGGTGCGTCGGCGGGGAGTAGTAGGGGAACACGCCGGATATGCGGCTGAACTGGCCATGGATCGTGTTCTGGTCGAGCGTGATGTAGATCCGCAGGTGCTGGGTCTGGACGGGGGCGGAGAACTGCTCGGCAACGGTGGTTGAGCCATTGTTCGTCACCGTCACCTCGGTGACCCACGTGCCCGTCGCGGCGTCCCAGGTCTGGACGAAGAAGTCGACCGGCACCCCGTTCGCGTCGAAATTCAGCGTCACCGCCGAGAGCGTGACCGGCGACGGGGTCGAGACCTCGAGCCAGCTGTGCGTCGAGCCCGCCGTGGCGTTGTTCCAGTACGCCTCAGGGCCACCTTCCCCGAGCGCGTTCGAGGGGACGAAGTTGTGCCCGGAGCCCGAGACACCGGCCGTGTAGTACGAGGACGCGGTGGCAATGGTCCCGACCGGCCAACCGTCGGGACCGGAGTCGTCGAGGCCGACCAGGGTCCTCGTCAGCGTGGTCGTCTGCCCGCTTCCGGGGTGGACGAGCGCTTGTGGATTGGTGACGTTGCTCGTCGCGCTGACGACGGCCACCGGGGTCACGTGGCGGGAGGAGGGTGCCTCGACGTAGCGCTGCCAATTCGGGTTCGCGGGCCACGGCTCTGCGCCGCCGGGCTGCGTGGACTGCGCCCCGGATCCTGGCACAGCGCCACTCGCCGCCGGCGACCCGGCGGCCACAATGGCGAGCGCCATCCCGAGCACCGCCGCAACGACCGCTGGCACCCGCCAGCACGGACGCCGCCTCACGACGGCGAACGGGCTTTGGCCCGCGCGCTGCGTCGGCTCCGCCCTCGGGTCTGGTCCGGGTCTTTCACTGGCTCGGTGCACGGTCCTCCCCCTCGTCCAGTCGCGCGACTCACGCTCGGCAATGCCGGCACCGTCGCTAGCCCCTATTGCGGTTACGAGACTGCAGTTGCGAGACTCCCCGTCCGCCACATGGCTCCGTAGTGCCACGGGCACAGGGACAGTTCCCGACTACTGAACCATTACTGAACCGTTTCAGTATCTCGTCTCATGCTACGATCCTGTCAGGAACCTGTCAAGCACCTGTTTGTCAACAGCTATCGACAATTCCTTCTAGGCGGTCACGAGCCTGGTGGGCACCCCGTTGCTGTTGCTCGCGCCATCTCCTTGCCGGCACCGGCCGACTCCGCTCGCAGCTGGCCCCGCAGGGTCGAGAGCGCGTGGGCTGCCAGGTCGTTCGGATCCGACCACACCTCTCGCCAGAGCGAGAGCGTTGCGGCGAGCTGGGGCACGACCTGGTAGCGACTGAACGCCTCGAAGGTGATGATCCCGCTGTAGTCCACGTGGCTCAGCGCCCGGACCAGCCCGGCCAGGTCCACGGATCCGGCACCGAGATACCCCCGGTTGCTTTCACCGACGTGGACGTAGCCGAGCCGGCCGCGACAGTCGATGACGGCATCGAGCGCACTGCGTTCCTCGATGTTCATATGGTAACTGTCCAAATGGACCACGACATTTTCCCGCCCGATCGCCTCGACCAGTGCTGCGCAGCTCGCCGCCGTATTGACGAGGTTGCTCTCGTACCGGTTCACCACCTCGAGCCCGAGGACGATCCCGGCCTCCGCGGCCCTGTCAGCGAGATGGCGGAGAATCCCAGCCGCCGTTGCGCGGTTGCGCTCGTCAGCGGGTGCCGGGTGCTTGCCCATCGCGGAGTGGATCACGCCGGCCACGACCCCCGCGCCGAGCGCTGCAGCAGTGTCGATCACCTCCGCCAGCAGCCGCTCTCCACGTGCCGCGACCGCCGCATCAGCGCTCGACACATCGGCGTCGAAGGGAAGGCCGAGGGAGCAGGTCAGGGTGAGTCCTCGCTTCTCTGCTGCCCTGCGCACGTGGGCGGTCTCGAGAAGCGCGGGGTCGAACACGGGCAGCTCCAGCACGTCGTACCCGATCGAGGCCGCGGTCCCGACGGCGCGCACGGCCGCCTCGGTGCTCCACTCCCGCTCGAGCACCAGAGCATGGATGCCGATCTGGTTCTCCACCACCACCTCACCTTTCTTGCGCCCTACGGACGTCAGCAGCTCCCGAGCGCCCGGCATTCCTTCCGTCTCGGACCCCCTCACCCCGCCATCCCCAGGTGCTCGCCGTCGCCTCAGGCGCTCGAGCGCCGGGCGGCGTAGCTCCGCAGCGACTTCAGCCCCACCTGGCCGAGCACGACGACGATCAACATGACCCCGACGCTCCCGAGCTCGATGACTGCGTTGATCTGCGCCAGGCTGAAGGCGTACTCGAAGATCGTGACCACAGCGGTCGCGAGGACGACGCCGAGGATGGTCCCCTCACCGCCGAAGATGTCCACGCCCCCCAACACCGCGATGGTGACCGCCGTAAGGAGGTACGTCGAGTCGGCAACGGGCTGCGCTGTCCCGAAACGAGAGCTTTCCACGACCCCGACGATCGCCGCCAGCATCCCGGCGATGACGTAACCCGAGAATCGCAGTCGCCGGACGTTGATCCCCGAGAGAAGCGCAGCCCTTTCGTTCGTCCCCGTCAGGCGAATCTCGTGGCCGAATTTCGTGCGCGAAGTCACATAGCCGAGCACGATCGCGACGGGGATGAAGATGAAGATGAATTCAACCGGGATGCCGACGACATCCCCCTGGCCGATCGTGAGGTAGGAAGACGGGAAGTCCGCGATGTTCACCCCGTTCGCGATCACCAGCGCTAGGCCGGCATAGCCGAAGTACGTGCCAATCGTGGCCACGAGGGCCGGAACACCGAGCCCAAGGATGAAGAACCCGTTCAGCGCTCCGAGCGCGAGCCCGATCGCCAGCGAAATGGCCACACCCAGCCAAAGCTCGATACCGCCGCGGAGCAAGACGGCCAGCGACACCTGCGTCACTGCTGCGGTCGAGGCGACCGAGAGGTCGATCCCGCCGCCGCCCATGATGATGACCACCATCTCGGCGAAGCCGAGGATGCCGATCTCCACCCCGAAACGCGTCATCGAGGAGAGGTTCGACGGCGACAGCACACCCGGTGCGAGGATCTCGCCTGCGATCAGGACGCCGACGAGCACCACAGGCAGGAGCCCGTACTGGACGACGACGCGCGACTCGAGGAGCCGTGAGAGCGCGCCTGCTCCTCGGTGCCCGGCAGTTGCCCCGCCGGGCGGGGCCTGCTCGGAAGTGGGCAGCTGGGTGGTGCTCACTCCAGGCTCCCCTCGGTGCGACGCCGGCGGCGGCGGGCCACGCCGATCGAGACGCCGCCGACGATCATGGCGCCGAGCACGATCTGTTGGTAAAAGGAGTTCACATGGTACAGGATCGCCGCGTCCTCCACGATCTCCACGAGGAACGCGCCGAGCAGCCCACCGACGACCTTCCCTTCCCCTCCGAGGATGTTGGTCCCGCCGACTACCGCGGCTGCGATGACCGTCAGCTCGAAGTTCTGGCCTGTCGTAGGCATCACGAGCGGGCTCTGCCCGACCGTCATGAGGGCCGCGATCGCCGTGAGCCCACCGAGCAGTGCGTAGACGAAGAGGTCGATCCGCCACATCGCAAGCCCGGCGGTCCTCGCTGCCTCGGGGTTGTCCCCCGCAGCGTAGATCCGCAGCCCGATCGGCCGCCTCGCCA
Organism: Actinomycetes bacterium; assembly: GCA_021809805.1. Taxonomy (GTDB): domain Bacteria; phylum Actinomycetota; class Acidimicrobiia; order Acidimicrobiales; family Bog-793; genus JAKABX01. The sequence continues at coordinate 4,129 of JAJZKA010000085.1, read as the reverse complement.
TGACGTAGCTGAAGAGCGCTACGAGCGCTACGGCGACGACGAAGGAGTACGGGACCGGGCCGAGCCGGTCGATGACCACTACCTGCGTGAGCTTGGCGGGGATGTTGGATATCCACACGCCGCCCAGGAGGAGGTAGGTGATGGCTTCGAAAACCGAGAGCGTTCCTAGCGTCACGATGATCGGCGGCACCTTCCCCCAGGCGATGATCGCGCCGTTCACGAGCCCCCCACCCACGCCGACAGCGATACCGATGAGGAGCACGAGGACGAAGGGCAGGTGGTGCTCGAAAGCGAGACCGGCAACCACGGCTACGACGCCGACCAACGACCCGATCGAGACGTCGATGCCGCGGGTCACGATCACCAGCGTCATCCCGATCGCGGGCACGGTGACGATCGCGACGTCCAAGAGGAGCCCGCTCAAGTTCGTCGAGCTCCAGAAGGAGCTGCCGACCGTGAAGGTGAGGACGAGCCCCATGACAACGATCATTGCGAGGAGGTAACCCTCGTACTCGATCCGACCGAGCACGTGCCCAACTCGGGAAGGGACCGGCGCCGGTCCGCCCTGCAGGGCAATCGGGACATTGCTCACTGCTCGCTCACCTCCTGTGGACGCGGTGGCACGAGCCCGGGCCTGGCGCGCTGGTGATCCCCTCCACCGGCACGCCCGGGCTCCGGGCCGGCAGATACCGCGTAGCGCAGCACTTCCTCCGGGCGGGCCGAACCGTCGTTCACGAACGAGACGACGATGCGCCCCTGTCGCATCACGAGGATCCGATCTGCGACCGCGAAGACCTCGGGGAGATCCGAGGAGATGACCACGACGGCGAGCCCGTCGGCAGCGAGCGAGCGGATGATGTCGTGGAACTGCGCCTTCGTCGTGACGTCGATCCCCCGCGTCGGCTCGTCGAGGACGAGGACCTCGAGCCGTTCCACCATCCAGCGTCCGAGGATCACCTTTTGCTGCCCTCCTCCGGAGAGGGACGAGATCGGCGCGGCGGGCGCTGCCATCTTGATCTGGAGTGACTCCCGCTGGCCCTCGGTGAGGGTACGAACCTCGGAGCGCCGCACATAACGAGCGATGCGCGCCACGATGCGGCCGAGCACCGAGGCCACGATGTTCTCCGAGATCGCCTGCGTGGCGAAGATCCCTTCCGCCTTCCGATCTTCCGGCAGGTAACCGACCCCCGCCCGGATCGCCTGGCGGGGAGAGTGGACGACCAGCTCCTTCCCTTCCATCCGTACGACCCCGGCCGTCGGTCGCAGATCGCCGAACACCGCCTTCGCCATCTCGGTGCGCCCCGCGCCGACCTGGCCGTAGAAGCAGAGGACCTCACCGCGAGCCACCTGCCAGCTCACGTCCTCGCAGTAGGGAGGACAGCTGAGCCCCTCCACCTCGAGCACCGTCTCGCCTGGCGGTGCTTTTCGGTGGGCGGCCGGCGCTGCATCATAGGCCCTCGTCTCCCGGCCCGACATCAACCTCACCACCGCATCGAAGTCGAAGGGGCGCTCGTGGAAGGCTCCGGCAACGCGCCCGTCAGTCAAGACGGTGATCTTGTCCGCAATGGCCTCCAGATCCTCGAAACGATGCGAGATGTAGACGACAGCGCTCCCGGCCGCGCGGAGCCGGTCGATGATGCGAAAGAGCTTCGTCGCCTCGGCACCCGAGAGGATGGACGTCGGCTCGTCAAAGATGATCAGCTTCGCCTCTTCGACCAGCGCTTTCGCGATAAGGACCAGCTGCTGATGGCCGAGCCTGAGGTCCCCCATCCTCCGCCCGAGCAGCGCAGGGTCCACCTCCAGCTGATCGAAGATCGCGAGAGCTCTCCGGCGCATCGCATTTCGGTCCAGATCTCCTAGACGCGAGCGTTCGGGCCCGACCACGAACATGTTCTCGAGCACCCCCAAGTGGGGGTACACGAGCGGCTCCTGATAGACCGCAGCGAACCCGAGGGCGCGCGCTGTCACAGGCGACCCGATCTTCGCAAGCCTACCCTCCACCTCGATGGAGCCGCTGTCCGGCTGGAGCACACCCATGAGGACCTTGATGAGCGTCGACTTGCCCGCGCCGTTCTCGCCTGCGATCGCGTGGATGGTCCCGCGCTCGAGCTCGACGCTGACATCGACCAGCGCGTGCGTCGAGCCGAAGCTCTTGGACACCCTCACCAGCCGGGCAAGGGGAGCCGCGGGTGCACCAGCCAGGTCGGACACCCCTACCGACTCGGCTGGCGCAGCGTCGACGCGGTCGGGCCCAGTCTGTGACCGTGGACCCCTTCCGTTCGCCGACGCTCCGGGTGCCCAGCGCGGGCGGCTGTACGACTCGGTCGCCGGCTCGCTGGAGCTCTCACTCATCGCCGGTTTCGCAGGATCACGTGCGTCTCCCCCTGCCCGCGACAGGAACCCCTGGTTGACGCGCCATACGCACCAATGTCCTCCCAACCCGGACCGCGCACGACTTCACCTTCGACTGCGCCATCTCCATCTCCGCTCGCCGTCTGCCGCACGTTCTCGCCAGGCTACGGGCCCGAACACCAATTCGCCTCAGCGGAACATCGATGCGGCGCGGAGCTCCTGCCTCATCGGTGGCCTAGAAGTTCAGGTTGATGTTCGACTTGTTGATGACAAGCGGCGGCCCGAGGAGCAGCATGTGCCGGCTCGGGTACCACTTGATCGGGGTGGAGATCCCCGGCACATTGTTCACTGCCTTGAACGGGTAGCCACCGTGGTCCTTCAGCATCTGGATCACGCCCCAACCAGCAAGGTAGCCGAGGGTCGTCGGGTTCCACAGCACCACATCCTTGACCACACCGTCGTTCACATAGGTCCGGATCGTGTTCGGATCCGTCTCCCCGGTGACCGCGATCTTACCCTTCAACCCTGCTGCCAGGACGGCCTGCGCTATCCCGGGCACGTTGGTGGACGCCACCCCGATGAAGCCCTTCAAGCCAGGGTAGGCCGCGAGGTACCTGCTGGCGATCGTCTCGGACTGCGTCGGGCTCTCGCCGGCGTAGTCGATCGGGAGCAGATGGAGATGCGGGTACTTGCTCGCAAGCTCGGACTTCATGTACCCGATCCAGTCGTTCAGGTTCGTCGCCGAGGATCCGGCAGAGATGATCGCGACGTCACCGGTAGGAGTCGTCGTCTTCTCGATCTTCGCGATCTGCTGTCCGAGGAGCTGGACGGCGGTGTCCCCGATGCCTTGCGCCCGCGCCTGCTCGACCCAGAGACGGTTGTTGGGACAAGAGACGTCCGAATCCGAGGCGAAGAAGATGACATGCTCAGCCTTCGCCTTGTTCACAAGGGAGCACAGTGCCGTCGGGCTGTTCGCCGACACGCCGACGGCATCCACCTTCGGGTTCGAGAGCAGCGTCGTGACGTACTCGGCCTGTCCCGAGACGGACGCAGTCGTCGGCCCTTCGTAGATGAAGTGGGCACCGAAACGCTTGGCTGCCTGCTGCATCCCTACCTCCATGGAGGTGAAGTACGGGATGCCGATCAACTTCGGCACGAAGGCGAAGGTGTAGCCGCTCGTGGAGCTCGACGGCTTGGCCGTCGGTGCCGCGGTCGACGACTTGCTCGAGCTGCACGCTGCGAGCAGCAGCGCCGCAGCACTCATGCCGACGAGCAATTTCCCAGCACTCCGTAGACTGCCTCCCCTCGCCCCGCTCGGCGCTGTGGCTTGGCTCCCCTTCATCGACCTGCCCTCCCCTTCTGGGTCCTTCGCATCCTGGCTGACCCGACTTCGACACCGCGTACTGAGACCGCACGCGTCACCGCGACCCGGCTGGCCAGGTCCGCTGCCTGCCGATCACAGCACGTGGTCCCTTACTGTCCCACGCTCCCCTTCCACCGACACGCCCTTGTTCTTGAATCGTTTAAGACTACGCGCAACGTTACAACGCGTCCTCATTTCCGTCAAGTCCCCCGGGCCCTCGTCTCTGCCTCTCCGACGGCCAGGGCCCACGAGAGCGCCCGGGCGACCGCTTCCCCCGCGCAAGTGCGTCCGACGCAACGAGGCCACAGAACGGTCCTTGATCCCACAGGTCGACCCACACCGATGCCAGGAGGCCCAGGTTTCGGCAGTGCGCCATCTGGCTGGGGGCTGGGGGCTGGAGGCGGGGGGGGGCGG
>JAJZKA010000084.1 GCA_021809805.1 Actinomycetes bacterium | reverse complement strand
TCGGCCAGCCCACCCACCCCTACGATCTCGATCGGATCCGCGGTGCTCGCATCGTCGCCCGCCTCGCCCGACCGGGCGAGGTCCTCGTCACCTTGGACGGCACCGAGCGCGTGCTCGGGCGGGGGCAGAACGGGCTCGGCGAGGACGTCGACCTCCTCGAGTGCGTGATCGCCGACGGCCGCGACGAGGTCGTCGGCCTGGCGGGGGTGATGGGTGGCGAGGCGAGCGAGGTCGGTGCCGAGACGAGGCGGGTCTTGTTAGAGGCGGCGCACTTCAACGGGTTGATGGTGGGCCGCGCGGCCAAGCGCCGTGGGCTGCGCACCGAGGCCTCGGTGCGCTTCGAGCGCGGGGTTGACCCCGAGGGCACGCGGCGGGCCGCCGACCGGGTGGTCGAGCTCGTCGCCGCGGCGGCGCGCCACGCGGGCGCGACGCTGCCCGGGGTTGCCCGCGGCGTCCTCGAGGACCGTCCCGTGCCGGCGACCGCGCTGCGCATCGAGCTGCGCACCGAGCGCATGAACGCCCTGTTGGGCACCGAGCTCGGCGCGGCCGAGGCCGCCGGACTGCTCGAGCCCATCGGCTTTACCTGCGAGCCGAGTGCCGAGGGCCTTTTGGTCGACGTGCCGGGCTTTCGGCCCGACACGACCGCGGAGATCGACCTCATCGAGGAGGTGGCGCGCCACTACGGCTACGAGCAGATCGCGCCACGGGCGCGCCGCTCGCCGGCCGTCGGCCGCCGCAGCCACGCCCAGTTACGCCGCCGCAGCGTGATGACCCTGCTCACCGGGCTCGGCGCACACGAGGCCTGGACCCCCTCGATCGTCGACCCGGCGCTCGAGGACCGCCTCGGTGCGGCGCCCGAGCGCCTGAGGCTCACCAATCCGATCGTCGCCGAGGAGTCGGTGCTCCGCTCGAGCGTGCTGGCGGGGCTGTGCACGGCGCTGCGCCACAACGTCGCGCACCGCAACCCGCACGTGCGCCTGTTCGAGCTGGGCGCGGTCTTCGAGGCGCCCGCGGCGGGGGAGCAGTGGCCCCGCGAGCGCGAGGAGCTCGCGGTGCTGCTCGCCGAGGAAGGCGACGATGCCGCTGCGGCATCGGGCTGCTTCGAGCGCCTCGTCGAGGGCCTGCGCCTCGCCCGCGAAGCACTCGAGCTGTTCCAGGGCGACGAGCTCGTCGCCCTCGGCGCCGATGGGGCGCGCCTCGTGCGCGCCATGCATCCGACCCGGCGCGCCGTCGCGTGTCTTGGCGGCGCTCCCCTCATCGGCTTCGGCGAGCTCGATTTCGAGGTCGCCGAACGCTTCGATCTCGGCGAGCGGCGCATCGGTGCCCTCGTCGCCGACCTCGGTGCCCTCTTGGCGGCGCCCGAGCGGGGGCGAAGCGCCCAAGCCGTGAGCCGCTTCCCCTCGAGCGATGTCGACCTCGCCTTCGTCCTCGATGAGTCGGTGCCCGCCGAGCGCCTCCAGCGGGTGCTCGAGGCCGCCGGAGGCGAGCTGCTCGAGTCGCTGCGGCTCCTCGATGTCTACCGCGGCGCGCCCTTGTCGGCCGGCCAGCGCGGCCTCGCCTTTCGGCTGCGCTTTTGCGCGCTCGACCGCACCTTGGACGAGGCGGAGCTGTCTCGCGCCCGGCGCCGCTGCATCGAGGCGGGCGAGGCGCTCGGGGCGCGACTTCGGGCCTAGCGCCCGCGCCGGTCGAGATCTCGCTCAGGCGCTCGTTGCCTCGCTCGCCGTGGCGGGGCCGGCGAAGGTCTCGAAGGCGGCGCGGTAGAACAGGAGCGGCAGACCCTCACCTGCCTCGAGGTCGTGCACCCGGGCGACGACGAGGTGGTGGTCGCCGGCCTCATGGCACTGCTCGATGCTGCAGTCAATCCAGGCGAGCGCGCCGACGATGCGCGGGGCGCCGTTGGTTCCTGGCGCCCACTCGACGCCCGCGAACTTTCCGGGGCGCGAGATCGCAAACGAGCGGGCAAGCGGCTCTTGATCGTCTGAGAGCACGTTCACACAAAAGTGCCCGACTCGCTCGATGCGCGGCCAGCTTGTCGATGCCCGGCTCGGGGCGATGGCGATGAGCGGCGGGTCGAGCGAGAGGGCGAAGAGGCTCTGGCAGGTGAAGCCCACCGGCTCCTCGTCGTCGAGCGCGCTGATCACCACGACGCCGCTCGCGAAGTGGCCGAGCACCGACTTGAACTGCTCGCGGTCGACCACGGGCGCGCTGGCGCGGTGGGTGGGGAGGTGCTCAGCTGCGCTCACGCCGAATCCTTCGAGCCAGACCGGAGGCGCCCAGCGGCCAGCGCCCCCCCGGACCCTAGCGCCGGCGAGCTCGTCCCTCGCGGCCCGCTCGGCCTCGATGATCGCGGGGGAAATGGGCTGAAGGGTCTCGAGGGTCATCGTCCGTCCTCTACCGCCCCTGCGCTCAGCGCCAAACGTCGCCTGCTTGGCGGCGCTCGTGGCGCCCGGCGGTGTCCTCTTGGCGCCAGATCGCGCCGAGCAACGCGGCCGAGCTGGGATGCAGGTAGGCATCGGCCCTCTGGCGCGCGGGCGCGTCGAGCGCCCGGAGGATGCCGAGGGCGACGAGGGTCCCCCCGGCCTCGGCACACAGCGCCTCGAGGGCGGAACTGACCGCCTCGAGCGCCCCGCTTGCCGCATCCCCTTGCGCGCACAGCGCCGAGATCGCCTTGGCGAGCTCGCCCGCCGCCTCGCGCCAGGCAATCTCGTCGCCGACCTCGGCACAAAGGGCCCGCCAGATCGGCGCCAGGGCGGGCGTGGCGCCGAGCGTGGCGCCGAGCAGGGAGAGGGCGTAGCGGTCGGTGACGGGCGGCATGGGGCGACCTCCAGAGCCAAGGGAGGTCGGCCTCCATGGCCGCGTGAGCGGCGGGGCCCGAGGTTAGGAGCGAGGTGCGCGGCGCGTGTCGCCGGGAGCGCTCAGTTGCGAAGTGCCTTCATGAACGCGGTGGCGATGAGCGCGTAGCCGGCGTTGTTGGGGTGGATGTCCTGGGGGACCGTCGGCGAGGAGGGGCACATGTAGGTGTGCCGGCAGACGAAGGCCACGTCCTTTGGGACGGTCTTGGCATCGACGCGGCTCAGCGGGAATGTCCCGGTCGTGTCAAAGGCCGAGGCGACGTGCGCCACGCGGACGTGCTGTTCGCCATAGACGCGGCGCAGCTCGGCGTTGAATCCCTCGAGCGCGCCGAGCGAGGCGGTGGCGAGCGCCAGGCCCTTCGCGCCACCCGGGCGGATGGCGAGGCCGAGGAAGGGGTCGTAGTAGTCCATCGCCACCATCGGGGCCCCGGGGTCGGCCTTTGCCAGCGCAGCGTGGATCGTCGCGACGATCTTCGGCAGGCGATGGATCACCGCCAGGGCCTTGTTCAGCACGCACGCATCGTTGAGCGAGCCGCCCGCCAGGCAGGCGTCCACGTCGTTGGCGCCGAGGTCGAAGGTGACGAGGGCGATCTTGCCCGGGTGACTCGCGATCACGGCCAGCGCGGCAGCCTGCTGGTTGGGGGCCGAGTAGGCCGTGCGATACAGGGTCGTGCACGGCCCCATCGCCGGGCGGGTGGTGAAGCTGAGCGTCGTCTCGCCCGGACAGCCGAGATCCACCAGCCCGAGCCCGAGCCGCTTGGCGACATCCGCGGCGTAGCTGTGGGGATAGCCCTGGTCGCGCAGCTGGTCAACGGGATCGAGCGGTGGCAGGCGGTGACCGTACACGGGCTGGTAGCCGGCCGCGAGGGAGTCGCCGAGGGCGAGGACGAAGCGCCCGGTGCCCTTGCCGGGCGGGCTCGGCGCCGTCGCTGCGGGCCGCGCCGCCGCGGTCGCAACGCCCGCCGGAAGCACCGGGGCGAGGGTGCTCGCGCCGAGGAGTCCGGCGGCGAGGAGGACGGCACGGCGGGCGAGCGGGAACCTCATCTCCCTATCCTGCCCAATGTCGGGGGCGACGTGACTGCAGTCCGGCCGAGTATTACGATTCGATAACAGAACCCTTCACGGCGGTGAACACCGCGGGGTGACGATGGCAGTGAGCCTTCGGTGGAGCGGTATTCGGGGGGGTCCCGCTCCCGCACCGAGGTGGGACCGGGAGAGGGGTGGGGTGATCCCCGCTCCTCTCCCGGTCAGGGCTCGTGCTCGGTGAACTTGCGCCGCACCTCCTCGCGGCGACGCTGCAGCTCGCGATAGCTGATCGCCTCGGTCTCGGCGGGGAGCCCGAGCGTCGAGCGGACACCGCTCAGGTCGACGGGGCGCTCGCGGGGGTCGACACCGATCTCGTTCGCGATCCGGCCACCGTGGCGAGCGGCGAAGTAGGTGGCGATGCCTGTGACCTCGCCGAGCAGGTCGACATCGGGCGCGAACGAGCCGACGGCGCCGTCGAAGAACAAGATGTCCTTGACGAACAGCATCAGCTCTTTTGGCATCTTGGCGCCGTAGGCCAACAGGTGCTTGGTGAGGTCGCGCAGCTGGGCGGTCAGCTCCTCGGCGGTGAGCTGGGCGACGTCTTGGGGGGGCGTGTCGAGGCCGAGGTCGCGGATCACCTGCTCGACGTCGGCGTCGGCCGACAGCGCCCCGAGCGTCTTCAGCGCCTCGACCTGGCTGCGCACATCGTTCATCGTCCCGCCCATGACGAGGCGCAAGAAGGCGAGGCGACGCGTCTCGTCCAGGCGCCCGGTGATCCCGAAGTCCAAGAGCGCGACCGAGCCGTCGGCGCGCACGAAGAGGTTCCCACCGTGCAGGTCGCCGTGGAAGACGCCGAAGAGCATCGCCCCTTCGAGGAACGAGACGACCCCGGCGCGCAGCACCGCCTCGGTGTCGATGCCCGCCGCCTGCATGCCCGCGACGTCGTCCCAGCTAAAGCCGTCGAGGCGTTCCATCACCAGGGCGCGGGGAGTGACGAGGCGGGGGTGGGGCCGGGGCACGACGATCGCGCGCTGGTTGGTCGCGGCGAGCACGCCGGCGATGTCCAGCATGTTCTCGGCCTCGAGGCGGAAGTCGAGCTCTTCGACGATCGTCTCGGCGAACAGCTCGATCAGCGCCGGCGGGTTGGCGAGCACGGCGACCGGGATCCGCCCGACGAGGAGGGGCGCGAGCCAGCTCATCACGGCAAGGTCGCGGCGCACGAGGCTGGCGACCGAGGGACGTTGGACCTTGACGACGACCTCGGTCCCGTCCGAAAGGCGCGCCGCGTGGACCTGGGCGATCGAGGCGGCCGCCAGCGGGGTCGTCGCGAACTCGGCGAAGCACTCGCTGAGCGGGCGTCCGAGGTCGGCCTCGACGGTCTGGCGGACGGCCTCAAAGGCTTCGGCGGGGACCCGGTCCCGCAGCAGCTTGAACTGGCCGACGAGCTCGGGCGGGAAGATCCCCTCGCCGGAGGAGAGGATCTGGCCGAGCTTGATGAAGGTCGGCCCGAGGCGCTGGAAGGCGAGGCGGAGGCGTCGCGACAGCCCGGCGCGCGAGCGCTCCCGGCCGCGACGGCGATCGGTCAGATACCAGGCGAGGATCGCCCAGCCGATGCGGAAGCTGACCACGGCCATGCGCGCCAGCGGCGGGAGGCGACGGCGGCGCGTGAGCTCAGGGACCTCGCCGCGCGTGCGCGCACGCACGAGCTCGAGCCCACGGCGCCAGGGCAAGTCGTCGAGGTCGACGAGCCACGGCGCCGTGGTGCTGAAGGCGCCGATGTCGAGATCGGCGGGGCGGGGCTCGGCCGAATCGCTCACAAAGCGGCGCGCGGTGTGGTGCCGCTCACGGCGACGCCGGGCCGATCACGAGGCAGCCGTTGTGGCCACCGAAGCCAAAGCTGTTCGAGAGCACGGGGCCGGGCGAGAACGGGCGCGGCCCGCCGGTCACGACGTCCAAGTGGATCTCGGGATCGAGCTGGTCGAGGCCGTCGGTCGGCGGGATGAGCTGGCGCTCAAGGCTGAGGATCACCGCCACGGCCTCGAGCGCCCCCGCCGCGGCGAGGGAGTGCCCGGTGACGCCCTTGATCGAGGTGACGGGCGGTCCGGGGTTGCCGAAGACCTTGTTGATTGCCTCGGCCTCGGCGAGGTCGTTGAGCGGGGTCGAGGTGCCGTGCCCGTTGATGTGGGTGATCTGGCCCGGGGCGAGCCCGGCGTCCTCGAGCGCGAGCTCCATGCAGGCGATCGCGCCCGATCCTCCCGGCGCCGGCGCGGTGATGTGGTAGGCGTCCGCGGTGGAGGCCGCGCCGAGCACCTCGGCGTAGATGTGGGCGCCGCGCGCCTCGGCACGCTCGTACTCTTCGAGCACGAGTGCCGCGCCGCCCTCGGCGATGACAAAGCCGTCGCGCCGCACGTCAAAGGGCCGCGAGATGCCGCTGGTCGACATCGCCGTCATGTTGGTGAACGCCGCCACGCCGATCGAGGGCTGGCCGCCGACGTCGTTGATCGCGGCCTCAGCGCCGCCGGTGATCACGAGGTCGCAGCGCCCGTCCGCGATCAGGCGGAAGGCGTTGCCGATCGAGTGGGTGCCGGCGGCGCACGCGGTGACCACGGTCTCGCACGGGCCGCGCAGCTCCCAGCGCATCGAGATCGCGGCCGCCCCGGCGTTGGCCATCATCATCGGGACCAGGCGCGGCGAGACCCGCCGCGCTCCCTTGGCGATCAGCACACCGAGCTGCTCCTGCAGCGTCTCGAGCCCACCCACGCCGGTGCCGAAGATGACCCCCGCGCGCAGCGGGTCGGCGTGCAGGCCGCCCGCGTCCTCGATCGCCATCGCCGCTGCCGCCACGCTGAATTGCGCAAAGCGGTCGGTCTGGCGCGCCACTTTGGGGTCGAACCAGGCGGTCGGATCGAAGTCCGGGACGCGTCGGATCCCTTGAGGGGCGGGGGCGCACAGGCCGTCGAAGAAGGCGTCCTTGCCGGTGCCGCAGCACGACACGACGCCGATTCCCGTGACGGCGACGCGCCGCCTCCTTCGGTGCGCGTGTTCGGCTGCGAGGGTCATCAGAGCTTCGAGGTGACGAGCTCGTAGGCCTGGCCGACGGTCTCGACTCCTTGCAGCTCGGACTCATCGACGGTGATCTCGAAGGCCTCCTCGAGGGCCATCACGAACTCGACGAGGTCGAGGCTGTCGGCATCGAGGTCGCCGGAGAAGCTCGCCTCTGGAATGACCTTGTCGGCCGGCACTTGCAATACCTCAACGGCGCAGGACCGGAACTTGTCAAAGGTTGCGTCGTCAGCCATCTCTTCTCCTTCGTCCCCGGCGCCCTTGGCGCCGATCCCCCGGCGGAGGACTCCGCCGGTGCGATACCGGCCGTGGCGCTCGCCACCGCCGCCGTCAGTGTCCCATGCCGAGCCCGCCGTCGACGGCGAGCACGGCGCCGGTGACGTAGCCGGCGCTCGCCGAGGCGAGGTACTCGACGGCGGCCGCCACCTCGGCTGGGTCGCCAAGGCGGGCGAGCGGCACCCGGCTGAGCAGCGCCGCGGTGTGTTCCTCAGCGAGCGCCGAGAGCATATCGGTGTCGATCAGGCCGGGAGCCACGACGTTCACGGTCACCGAGCGCCCCGCGACCTCCCGCGCCAGCGAGCGGGCGAAGCCGACGAGGCCCGCCTTGGAGGCGGCGTAGTTCGCCTGCCCGGCGTTGCCGAGGTAGGCGACGGCCGAGGAGATCATCACGATGCGGCCGCGCCGCGCCTTCAACATGGGCCCGATCGCCCGCTTGGCCACCCGGAAGGTGCCCGTCAGATTGGTCTCGATGACCTGGTGCCAGCGCTCCTCGCTCATGCGCATCAACAGGCCGTCGTCGGTGATGCCGGCCGAGCAGACGAGCACCTCGGCGGGGCCGAGCTCGGCCTCGAGGGTGGAAAAGGCTGCCTCGACGTCCTCTGGCACCGCCACGTCACAGCGCAGCGCCAAGAGCGGCTCGCCACCTTGGTCGCGTGGTGCGGGCGGGCTCGTGCGGTAGGTGACGGCGACGTGGTCCCCGAGTTCTTGGAAGCGGCGCGCGCAGGCAAGGCCGATGCCTCGTGAGCCGCCGGTGATCAAGACGACGCGCCCGCTCACGCTTGGGGCCCTGCCACGCCCCAGCGGATGATCGCCGAGGCCCAGGTCATGCCCGCCCCGAATCCCGAGAGCAGCACGAGGTCACCGGCTTTGATCCGTCCCTCGCCGGCCGCCTCACACAGCGCGAAGGGAATCGAGGCCGCCGAGGTGTTCCCCGTGCGGTCGAGGACGATCGCCGTCTTTTCCATCGGGATGCCGAGCCGTTCGTTCACGGCCTCGATGATGCGCACGTTCGCCTGGTGGGGAACGAAGAGCGCGAGGTCCTCGGGACCGAGCCCGCTCTTTTCGAGCACGGCGGTGATCGAGTTGAGCTCGGCGCGCACCGCTCGGCGGTAGACCTCGCGGCCTTCCATGTAGATCGTGCCGCCGATGGGCGCGTTGAGGATCGGCACGGCGCTGCCATCGACGCCGAGGTCATGGGCGACGATCAGCGACTCACCCGGCGCATGCTCGACGACGACGGCGCCGGCCCCGTCCCCAAAGAGCACCGCGGTGGCACGGTCGCGCTGGTCGGTGACCCGGCTCAAGGTGTCCGATCCAATCACCAGCGCGTTGGTCCCGGGCGTCGTGCGGCACAGCGAGTCGGCAACGACCAGGGCATAGACAAAGCCGGCACACGCTGCGTTGAGGTCGAACGCGCCGCCGCCGCAGCCGAGCGCCGCGTGGAGCGCCGAGGAGGTCGCCGGGATGGTCCAGTCCGGCGTCGTCGTTGCAAGGAGCAGGTAGCTGATGGTCGCCGGATCGCGCTCGGCGCACTCCAGCGCGACGCGCGCCGCCTGCTCAGCGAGGCCCGCGGTGCTGCCGCCAAAGCGGCGCTCGCGGATCCCGGTGCGCTCGACGATCCAGGTGTCGGAGGTGTCGAGGTAGGACGCGAAGTCGGCATTGGTGACGACCTTGTCGGGGAGCGCGCTCCCCCAGCCGGTGATCGTGGTTCCCATCAGCTCACCGCCTCCTCGACGCCAGGGCCCGACGGGACGACCGCGCGTGGTGACGACGGCTCGTCGAGGACGCGCAGCCAGGCCACGGGCTGTCCGGTGACGACCCGCTCGCCCTCGAGCACGAGCAGCCCTTGGAGAGCGCCGGCAAAGGGGGAGCGGATCTCGTGCTCGCCGGCGCGTCCGACGAGGTCGCCGACCCGCACGCGCGACGGTTCGGGGTCGGCCTCGCTTGCCGCGTCCGAGAGGCTCCGGACGCTGACGCGATGGCTGGCGGCTTGGATCTTCGGGGCCGCATGGGCAAAGGCCGGGGCGGCGGCGAAGGGGCCGGTGCCCGGCGAGACGATGAGGCGCTCGGTGATCGCGAAGCGGTCGGCGCCGGCGCCCGGCGCGCTGCGGCGCTCCTGTTCGCGCGCGATGCCGGCCAGTCGCTCGACGAGCTGCTCGAGCTCGTCGGGGGTGGCGACCGAGACACTGGTGAGCGGCGTCTCGCCCGGCTCGGGCTCACCAGGAAGCGTGCGCTTGGCGAGGCCGCTCAGCACGCCGCCCGGGCCGAGCTCGACGAAGGTGCGCGCTCCGGCCTCGTAGAGCGTCTTGAGGCCCTGGCGCCAGCGCACCGGCCCGCAGAGCTGGGCCGAGAGCAGGCCCGGCCACTCCTCGGGCGCGGCGTGCGCCCGTCCGTCGACGTTCGCCACGACGAGCGGCTCTGGGGCATGGAAGGTCACCTCGGCGAGCGCCTTGCGCAGGCGGTCGCGGGCGGGGGCCATGAAGGGGGTGTGGAAAGCGCCGCCGACCGGGAACGACATCACCCGCTTCGCGCCGAGCGAACGGCACAGGCGCGCCGCGCGCTCGAGCGAGTCGGGTTCGCCGGCGATCACCACCTGGCCGGGCGCGTTGAAGTTCGCCACCCAGACCTCGCCCTCGGCGCGCAGACACGCCGCCTCGACGTCATCGTCGGACAGGCCGAGCACGGCGAGCATGGTCCCGCTCCGGTGCTCCGCTGCGTCTTGCATGGCTGCGCCGCGTTCTTGGACGAGGCGCAGGCCGTCCTCATAGGAGAGCGCGCCGGTCGCGACGAGCGCCGTGTACTCACCGAGGCTGTGGCCGGCACAAAAAGCGGGCTCGAGGCCCAGGCGCTCCGCCGCGTCCAGCACCACGAGACTGGCGACGAAGGTCGCCAGCTGCGCGTTGGCAGTCTCGGTCAAGGTCGGCTGGTCGGCCTCGAGCAACAGGTGGGCGACGTCGATACCGACGACCTCGCTCGCGTGGGCGACGAGCTCGAAGGACTCGTGGGCGACCCAGCTCGCGCCCATGCCGGGGCGTTGGGAGCCCTGGCCGGGAAAGGTGAACGCAAGCAAGGACGACAGCTCCCTTCAGCACGCGAGATTGGCCGGATCGCTCCGCCCCACGTTGCATCTCTTAGCTTTGACCACGCAAGGCGACCAATGGTTACAGGAATTCCACCGGGCGGTCGCGGATCGTCTTGCTCCCAGGCTGACGCGCGCGAAGCCTGCGGCGCACCTTCGCGATCGCGCGGGGGTGCGTTCGGTCACGCCATGGACAAATCTCCTGGTGGAAGCGGTGGAACCGGGCGAGGACGCCGAGGAGCTGGCGCGAGGAAGGTGCGCGGCCCGCCCAGGCGACCCTGGCCGGTGCGCGCGAGGACCGGTACCGGCGCCGGCCGCAGATGAACGGCTGGGTTCTTGTCGATGACCGCCACCACAGATGACCGCCACCACCGACGTGGTGCCCCATGGGTCGGGGTCGGGCGCGCAGCGTCGCGTCCGCGCCATCAAGGGCCGGGTGATCGACCACGGCCGCGGACAGGTCGTGCTCTGGGAGCCGGGGCGGGCACGTCGTGACGAGCACCGGGGACGTGGCCGAGCGACCGTGATGGAGCGCGGCGCGGCGCTGTGCGAAAACGCGCGGCATTGGCCAATCCGCGCCGCGTGTTGCGGGTCGGATGCGTAGCCGCCCAAGCGTGAGCTCGCCGGCACATGACACCTTGGCGTGCCGGCGCAGCGCAATGGCCGCGCGTAGCCGGCGAGGGAGACCCGCGCATTGCCCGCTGAGCGCAAAGGGGCGGTTGGCGCGCTGGTTGAACATTGCATAACGAGGGGATCTCGTCCCGACGGTCTCGATGTTGCCGGCCGGCGGAACGCTGGGGCGCCGGAACGCTGGGGCGCCGGAACGCTGGGGTGGCGTCTTCCCACGCCACGGCAGCGGAGTGGAGCCACTCATGCCCGCTCTGGCTTGCGGTGTTCGACCAAGCGATGGCGGTAAAAAGGGCTCGCAATGCTGCGCGCGCGGGCTCGTTCATTGCGATGACCGCCGGGCGGTGCATTTGGTGCCACGAGGTCGGTATCCCCGCGAAGTCTTTTGCAATCCCTCAGCGCAGATCTTTGCCGTTCTTTCGCGCAACGGCGAATGACGCGACGTCTTTCATGGACCCAGGAAATGCGCCAACGGTCGCTGCCAAGGCGCGAGGACATTCCGAGCTTTGACCGGTTTCCGGGCAAAAAGTCCGACTTCTTGTCGCACCTCTTCGTGCCCGGAGCGGGACTCGAACCCGCACGCCCTTTCGAGCAATGGATTTTGAGTCCATCATGTCTACCATTCCATCATCCGGGCAGGACGCACTAAATATAACGAACGCGCGAGGCTGAGGCCGTGCGAGTGTCTGGCATTGAACTGCGCCTGTGCCGATTGGAGCTGTTCCATCAAGTGGCGACAAGCCAAAGCGCGCACGCGAGCCGGCCCGTGGTGCTGGTGCGGGTGCTTTGCGCGGACGGGCCCGAGGGATGGGGCGAGTGCGCGGCGCTTGCCGAGCCGACCTACACCGCCGAATACGCGACCGGCGCCGCCGAGCTGCTTGCCCACTTCCTCGTTCCCGAGCTGCTCCAAAGCCCCGTCCTCGACGACGAGGACCCCGCCAGGGAGGCGATGGCTCGCCTGGCGCGGGTTCGTGGCCACCCGATGGCCAAGGCCGCCATCGAGATGGCGGTGCTCGACGCGCACCTGCAGGCTCGCGGCCAGTCGCTCGCCGCTCACCTCGGCGCGACGCGCCCGAGCGTCCCGGCAGGCGCGACCGTGTCCGTGGGCGTCCCTGGTGAGGTCGTCGCGGCGGCCCAGCTGGTCGAGGCTGCCGGATATCGCCGCCTCAAGTGCAAGGTGGCCCCGGGGCGCGACGTGGACTCGGTGCGGGCCGTCGCTGAGGCGTTCCCCCACCTCGTGCTGAGCGTCGACGCGAACGGTGCCTATGACCTTGGTGACAAAGAGCACCGCCGTCGCCTCGAGATGCTCGACGGCCTCGGGCTTATGGCGATCGAGCAACCCCTCGGGCCCGACGAGCTGGCTGGCCACGCCGAGCTCGCCCGGCTCCTTGAGACGCCGGTGCTGCTCGATGAGTCCGTCGAGGATCCAGGCGATCTCGAGGCGGCGATCGGCCTGCATGCACTCGATGGTCTCTCGGTCAAGCCAGGCCGGCTCGGTGGGATCGGTGCCGCGTGCGCCGCAACCAAGGTGGCGGTCGCGGCCGGGTTGCACGTCGCGATCGGCGGGATGTTCGAGACCGGTCTGGCACGCGCCGCGCACCTGGCGGTGGCGGCGCTCGAAGGCTTCGACCTGCCCGGCGATCTCGGAGCGAGCGATCGCTACTTCGTCCCCGATCTCACCGTGCCGCACGAGCTCGTCGATGGCGAGCTCGTCGTTCCCGATTCCCCTGGTCTTGGCCGGCGCCCCGATCCCGAGCGGCTTGCGGCAACGACGCAGGCGCTCGCATTTGGCACCAGCGGCCCCGGCGCAGGCGAGGCGTTGACCTGGACCCCTGCCCACTCATCTACAAGGGGACTGCCTAGACTCGAGCTGTGATGCGGCCGGGATCAGCTGAGCGCAAGCAGCGGGCGGCAGAGCGCCGACTTTTCGAGCTCCACGCCCGCATGAGCGAGGCGCGCGCTGAGCTCGAGATCGTCGAGGCGCAACTCGCCGCGTTGTCTGAGGCCGCCGAGGAAGCGCGCGTCAAGATGCTCGTGTCGGAGACCGCCATTGCGCATCGCGAGTGGGACGAGGCACGCCGTCACGAAGAGACCTTGCGCAAGAGCGCGGAGTCCACGCGCGCCGCGATCGCTGCGATGGAGCGCGAGCAGAACGCACTGTTCGACTCGCTGTTGGTGTAGGCGGCCACACGGGCCGATTCGCCACCGGCAGCCTCGTTGGCCGCCGCCGCGACCACCCCGCTGAACTGCGCTGTTCGCGGATGGCGGGGGGAGCTCGTAATCTGGTGGCGCCTCCGCCGACGTGGCGGGGCCTTGGTCCGGGTGTGAAACCCGCCGCGTGGGAAGGAGCCACCTTCTTGGCCAGCACCGTCGTCATCGCCGAGGACGAGGCGATCGTCCGTCTCGACCTGCGTGAGATCCTCGAGGAAGAGGGCTACGAGGTGGTCGGCGAGACCGGCAGGGGCGATGAGGCCGTCGAGCTGGCGCGTCAGCACCAGCCCGACCTCGTCATTCTCGACATCAAGATGCCGGGCATGGACGGCCTGGCGGCCGCCCGTGAGATCAACACCGTGCGCACCAGCGCGGTGCTCGTGCTCACCGCCTTCAGTCAGCGCAGCCTGATCGAGCAGGCCCGCGACGCCGGGGCGCTCGCCTATTTGGTCAAGCCCTTCCAAAAAGAAGAGCTCCTCCCCGCGATCGAGGTCGCGCTCGGGCGCTTTGCCGAGCTGAGGGCCCTTGAGGAGGAGAACGCCTCGCTCGCCGATGACTCGGCTCGGGCGAGAGAGCAGCTCGAGACGCGGCGCTGGGTGGATCGCGCCAAGGGCAAGCTGATGGACGATCACGGGCTGAAAGAGGGCGACGCCTTCACGTTCATCCAGCGCCAAGCGATGAGCAAGCGCACGACGATGCACGAGATCGCTCGCCAGGTCGTCGAGGGCGAGCTCGCCCCCGAGTAGGCGTCGGGCCCCTATCTCCCCGCGGGGCGGACGACGGGCCAGCGCACCTGCATGCTCGCGCCGCCGAGCGCGGCCTCGCCGACGCTGAACTCGCCGCCCGAGGAGCCGACGATCGCGTCGGCGATCGCGAGGCCGAGCCCGGCGCCGCTCGCCTGGCCGAACGCGCTCGGCGCGGCGTCGCCGCGGCGGAAGCGCTCGAAGATCTCCTCACGCAGCGCCTCGGGGATGCCGGGTCCTGAGTCGTCCACCGCCAAAAGGCCGCGGTGGCCCTCGGTGGCGACGCGAACCTCGATCACGCCCCCTTCGGGGGTGTAGCGGCAGGCATTGTCGAGCAGGACCGAGGCGAGGCGTTCAAGCCAGAGCCCTTCGACCTCGACGAGCGGCCCATCGTCTCGATCTGGGTCAAAGCCCTCCGCGCGAAATGAGACGTTCTGGCGCTTGCCGGCGGCGATGGCGCCGAAGCGGTCCACGCCTTCAGCGGCGATCTCTGCCAGCGAGACCGCCTCGCGCTCGCGATCTTCGGGCTCAGCGTCGAAGCGGGCGAGGAACAAGAGATCCTCGACGATGCCGCGCAGGCGGTGGCCCTCGCCGGCGACCCGCTCGAGCGCGGCGCGGTAGGCCGCCGCGTCACGGTGGCTCGACAGGGCGAGTCCGACCTCTGCCTCGATCACGCTGAGCGGGGTGCGCAGCTCGTGGGAGGCATCCGCGGCGAAAGCGAGCTGGCGTTGGCGGGCCCGCTCGACGGGCCCGGCGGCAAAGCGTCCGACCAACAAGGCGGCGAGGTAGACGCCGACGAGGAGGAAGGGAGCGACCACGCCCTCGGCGAGCAGGAGCGCGTCGAGCACCCGCTGGTCGGGCTTGGTGCTGCTGGCGACGATGACCGCGCCGCCGGGCAGCGACGTACCCTCGACGCGCAGCGCCGCGCCGTTGATCTGGCGGGTCCCAAGCGCGCGCACGTCCCAGTTGGCGCGGGGCAGCGGCGGCGTGCTCGAGGTGAGCGCGACGGCGACCCGGGCATGGGTGGGCACCCACCAGGCAAGGACCGGCGCATCGTCGACGTCCCGGTCGCCGTCGGCGACCGGGACGAGGTTGGTGCCGTTCGGGCCGAGCGCCCTGAACGAGCTGCGGAGCTGGACGAGGCTCGCCTCCAAGCGCGCGTCGACGTTGTGCAGGGCGCGCTCGTGGGCGAGCACGTCGACGATGCCGCAGACCACGACATAGACGACGAGCACCAGCAAAGCGGCCGCTGCGGCCACCTGCTGGGCCCGGCGCTGCAGGCTGACCGAGCGGAGGCGCACGGCTAGGCAGGCACGAGGCGGTAGCCGGCGCCGCGCACCGTCTCGATGCGCGCCTCGCAGCCGGCGAGTTTTGCCCGAAGCCGCGCCACGTGGACCTCGATCGTGTTCGAGCCGACCGCCTCGACCTCATCGGGCCAGGCCTGCAGCGCGATGGAGCGGCGCGCCACGATCGAGGGGGAGCGCCGCGCCAACAGCTCGAGGAGCGCGAACTCCCGGGCCGTCAGCGCCACCGGTCCCGCCGGTCCGTGCGCCTCGCGGGTTGCGGGATCAAGGACGAGCCCGCCGCATTGCAGCCGCGGGGCACGTTCCCCGCCTGGGCGGCGCAACAGCGCGCGCACCCGGGCGAGGAGCTCTGCGTAGTCGAATGGCTTGACGAGGTAGTCGTCGGCGCCGGCGTCGAGCGCCTGGACGCGATCAGAGGTGGCGTCGCGGGCGGTCAGCATCAAAAAGGGCGTCTGGAGCTGGCGCGCCCGGGCGGCGCTCAGCACATCGAGACCCGAACGTCCCGGCAGTCGCCAGTCGCAGATGCACAGCGCGTACTCATAGGAGCGCAGGTGCTCGAGGGCCGACTCGCCGTCGGCCACGGCATCGAGGACGTAGCCCTCCTCGTTCAGGCCGCGCGACAACACGTCGCGTAGCCCTGCGTCGTCTTCGACCACTAGCAGGCGCACGAGGCCATTGTGGCGCCAATTCCCCCACGCGGCGGCGCGTTGCGCCTGGTGCTTCAGGTGCGCGTCAGCTGGTGCTCTTTAGCCTTCGACCGTGATCAGCCCGCGCCACGCGCCGCGAGGAGGTGTCGCCGCGTGGTTGCGGCGTGGCCTTCGTGGCGTGCTCGCGCTGTGGCGCGCAGTGGTCGGCGCGTCCTTCGTCTTCGCCGGGCTGCAGGCCCTTGCCAGCCCCGAGCTCTTCGACGGCTCGGGGCGGGGCTCCTTCCACGCCCAGCTGCTCCACGCCAGCAAATCCAGTGCCATCGGCGCGCTGCTCAGGGCGCTCGCTCCGGTGGCGACGCCAGTCGCCGCGCTGCTCGCGACCGTCTTGGTGGCGCTCGGACTTGTCGCGCTCGCCGGTGTGGCCGTGCGTCCGGCGGCACTCATCGCCATCGCGCTGTCGCTCTCGGCCTTGCTCGGCGTCCCCTGGGCTCACAGTGCCCCGACCCGCGCGCTCGGCGCGCTTGTGGCCTGGTCCGTGCTCTTGGCCGGCGGCCCGGGCGCGTGGTCACTCCACGCGCAGGTGGCCCGTCGCGGCCGCGTGGGCCGGGCACCCTCGGCGGCGCGCCCCCCGGTGATCAGCCGGCGGTCG
>JAJZKA010000083.1 GCA_021809805.1 Actinomycetes bacterium | reverse complement strand
TCGGGCTTCGAAGCGTCGGCGTGCCGCCGCCCTCGTCGGTCACCGCCACCTTGAGCACGTGCCCGCTGCGCGCGATCTCGACCTCAAAGGCGCTGTGCGCGTGGCGGATCGCGTTGGTCGCGAGCTCAGAGAGCATCAGCAAGATCTGCTCGAGGAGCGCGGCGGGCAGGTCAGCGAGCTCGCGGGCGGCAAAGCGGCGCGCGGCGGAGATGGCGTGGGCGTCGTTGCGAAAACGCCGGCGTGAGCTCACGGGACGATCCTCAGCGTCTCGGTGAGCCCCATCGACTCCATCACGGCGCGGATGATCGGGCGTGGGTTGGCGAGCTCGAGCACCGGCACCTGATCGGCCGCCTCGAGCATGAGCGCGATCCCCGTCGAGTCCATGAAGGAGAGCTCGCTCACATCCACGACCACGCACGCGGGCCGGCGGCGGATGATCTCCTCAAAGCACGGTCGTACCGCAGGGGCGCTCGCGAGGTCAAGCTCCCCGCGCAGCGCGATCTTCCAGCCGTTGCGCTCGGCGAGCGGGGTAGCGGTGGCGGAGGCGCCCGCCTCGGGCAAGCTCATCCTGGGCACGGTCCCCCGGCGTGATGCCGCAGCCGAAAGGCCGCGCGGGGGAGGTGCAGCGAAGTGGTGATGCCCACGCGCGCAGCTCCCTTCTTTCCCATCTTGCGTACTGGTCAGCGGTGAGGCGCCAGGAAGGTTAGCAACGCACCGTCGCGAGAACAGCCGACACCTCGGGCGATGGCCGCGCTCGGTGGTCGCCGCCGCCCGCCGCCCGCCGCCCGCCGCTCAGCGCTTCAGCGGTGCCGCGGAGGGGTGGACGGGTGAGCTGGCCGGATGGCCAGGTGGGCGCGCCAGCGGCAGCTCGACGACAAAGCGCGTGCCGCCACCCTCGCCGAGGGGCGAGGTCAGCTGCACGTGGCCGCCCATCGCGGCGGTGAGCTCGGCGACGATCGCCAGGCCGAGGCCGCTGCCGCCCGCCCGAGCCGCCCGGCGCTTGGAGGTGAAGAGGCGCTCAAAGACGTGCGGGCGGTCCATTGGGTCGATGCCGGGCCCGTCGTCTTGGACGCTCAGCGTCACGCCGCGCGCGCCGTGATCAGCCAGGGTGACGAGCACCACCGAGCGGGCGAACTTGAGGGCGTTCTCGACGAGGTTGGAGAGCACCTGGGTGACGCGGTCGCCATCTGCGATGACGACGACGGGCGCACTGGGGAGCGCGACGGTGAGCGCGACCCCCACGGACTCGTGCGCGAGGCGCAGCGCGTCGGTCGCTGCCAAGACAATGTCGGCGAGATCGCAGCGCACCGCATTCAGGGAGAACTGACGAGTCTCGAGTTTGGCGAGGTCGAGAAGGTCGCGGATCAGGCGCTCGAGGCGGGTCGCCTCGGCGACGACGACCGCCGCCGCCCGAGCGGGCTCGGCGACCGCACCCTCGCGGATCGCCTCGGCATACCCGCGGATCGAGGTCAGCGGGGTGCGCAGGTCATGGGAGATCGACAACAAGAACTCGCGCTCTTGGTCGCGCGCCCGGGTGAGGTTCTCGGCCATCGTGTTGATGGCATCGTCCAGGCCGGCGAGCTCGGGGTAGGCGCGCTCGTCCCGCTCGACCCGGGCGTCGAGATGGCCGGCCGCGATCTGTCGGGCGGCGACCGAGGCGGCGACGACGCGGCGCGAGATGCGCCGCGAGATCACCCAGACCACCGCGACGGCGACGAGCAGCGCGATCCCGCCGCCGAGGAGGAAGTAGTAGATGCTGGCGTCGCTGCCGCTGATCGGTCGGGCAAAGAGCAGCGCCAAGGTGATCGAGCCGCTACCGCCGAGCACGGTCGTGTCGAGCTTCAAGAACGGCACCGCCGCGAAGGCCTGCGCGCCGGTCGTCCCCGAGATGTCCTTGCCAGCGGCGAGCGTGTGGCCGTCGATCCGGTCGCGAAGCGCGGTCAGCGGGGCGAGCACCTTCAACACCTGGCCCGTGCCGCTCACGGTGACCACGCTCTCTTTCACCCCCGAGGTGCGGCGCAACAGCGCGCTCACCGAGCGGTTCGTGAGCAGCTTCTCGTGGTGGGCGACGATGCTGCGCACGGTGGCCGCCTCGTGCAGGATCGTTGTGCGGTCGTTGTTGATCTGGGCGCGCTGGACAAGGGAGTAGCTGAGCGCGCCAGCGATGGCGAGCGCGCCGGCCAGGACGGCCACGACGGCGAGGAGGATGCGGAGGCGCACGGTGGCTCAGTGCCCCTCAGCCGCAGCGGTAGCCGACGCCCCAGATCGTCGCCAGCGGCAGGGCGTCACCGAGCTTTCGCCGCAGCTGTCGGACGTGGACGTCCACGGTCCGCTCGTCACCGAACCAGCCCGGGCCCCAAACCGCGTCGAGCAGCTGCTGGCGGCTGAGCACGATGCCCTGGTTCCCGACGAAATGCGCGAGCAGGTCGAACTCGCGAGCCGTCAGGGCGACTGGCTCGCTTGCGACCATCACCTCGCGCCGCAGCGGGTCCACGGTCACCGGCCCGATCGACAGCGGCTCCTCACTTGGGCGCTTGGCGGCTTCGGTGCGCCGCAGGATCGCCCGCACGCGCGCGACGAGCTCGCGGGGCGAGAACGGTTTGGTCACGTAGTCGTCGGCGCCGAGCTCGAGGCCGAGCACGCGGTCGACCTCGTCGTCGCGGGCGGTGATCACGACGACCGGGATGTCGCTGCGCCGGCGCAGCTCGCGGCAGGCCTCGAGGCCGTCCATTGGCCCCGGCAGGCCGATGTCCATCAAGACGAGGCAGGGGTGCTCTTGGCCGACGAGCTCGAGGCCCCGCGCGGCGTCCCCGGCCTGGAGCACCCGGAACCCGGCGTTGCGCAGGTAGAGGTCCACGAGCTCGGCGATGTTGTGATCGTCTTCGACGAGCACGATGGTGCCGTGATCCTCGCCGGCTCCGTCGCGGCCGTTCGTGCTGAGCATCGTCACAGCCTCTCACGCCGCCGCCGGCATTGTCGGGTTCTTCCTGGTCGGGGGACCGAGAAGTCGCCCACGAGGGCACCAACGTGCGCCGCGACGGTGCGCATTAGGCTACCGATGTGGCGACCTATCTCGACGCGATTGTGGCGTACCACCGCGCCCGCGCCGGCGCGGACCGTCGCAGCCGCACCGAGCTCGTCGAGCTGGCGGCGGGCGCGCCGCCGCCGCGAGACTTTCGCGGCGCGCTCGCGGCGCGCGACGGCAAGGTCGCGGTGATCGCGGAGATCAAACGGCGCTCGCCCTCCAAGGGCGACCTCGCGCCCGACCTCGACCCCGCCGAGCTCGCCGCGGCCTACACCGCCGGTGGCGCGGCTGCGCTCTCGGTGCTCACCGATGCTCCGCACTTCGGCGGGAGCGCCGCCGATCTTGGCGCGGCGCGAGGCGCGACCACGCTGGCGGTGCTGCGCAAGGACTTCACCGTCGCCGCGGCCGACTGTTACGACGCCCGTGCCATGGGCGCGGACGCCGTGTTGTTGATCGCCGCGGCGCTTGGTGACGCTGAGCTCGAAGAGCTGGCGGGCATCGCCGGCTCGCTCGGCCTGGCAGCCCTCGTCGAGGTCCACGACGAGGCCGAGCTCGCGCGGGCGCTTGGCATCGGCGCCGGGCTGGTCGGCGTGAACCAGCGGGACCTGCACACGTTCCGCGTTGACACCGAGCGCGCGCTCAGGGTGGGCGCGGCGATCCCGAGCGGTGTGGTCCGCGTCGCCGAGTCCGGCATTCGCGATCATGACGATCTCGCCCGGCTTGGCGAGGGGGGCTTTGATGCCGTGCTCGTCGGTGAACACCTCGTCACCGCGCCCGATCCTGGCGCGGCCCTCGCAGCCCTGCGGGGCGCGAGCGCCCCGGCCGGCTCGCGCTGAGCCCGGCCGGCGCCGTGTTCGTCAAGATCTGCGGGATCACGAGCGAGGAAGACGCGCTCTTGGCGGTGGCCATGGGGGCAGACGCGATCGGCTTCGTGTTCGCCCCCTCCTCGCGCCAAGTCACCCCGGCGGTCGTGTCCCACATCACGCGCCGGCTCCCCTCAGAGGTGATCACCGTCGGGGTCTTTCGCAACTCGCTGCCCGAGCGCGTCGTCGAGGTGGTCCAGCAGGCGGGCCTTCGTGCCGCGCAGCTGCACGGGAGCGAGCGGCCAGAGCAGTGCGCATACGTCGCCGAGCGGGTGCCACTCGTCATCAAGGCCTTCGCGGCGGGCGAGCCGGCGCTTTTCGATCACGCCCGCTACCGCGCCGATGTCGTCATGATCGACGGGGCCGAGCCCGGCTCGGGCCAGCTCTTTGACTGGCGCCTTGCCGAAGGCTTGCCACCGGCCCGTCGGGTGCTCTTGGCCGGCGGGCTGAACGCCGACAATGTCGCCGATGCGATTCGCACCCTGCGACCTTGGGGCGTGGATGTGAGCTCGGGGGTCGAGCGAGCCCCGGGCCTGAAGGACCCCACGAAGGTGCGCGCCTTCATTCAAGCCGCGCGCGCAGCGCTTCCGAGCGAGCCCGACGCGCTCGAAGGCGGCGGCCCTTATGACTGGCAGGAGGAGCTGGGATGGTAGCTGCGCCCTCGCCGATGGGCGCGCCCGATGCGAGCGGCCGCTTTGGCAGCTTCGGTGGTCGATTCGTGCCCGAGTCGCTCGTGCCGGCGTGCATGGAGCTCGAGACGGCCTTTTCCGAGGCCTGGGCGGATGCGGCCTTTCGCGCCCGCCTGTCCTCCCTGCTTGCCTCCTACGCGGGGCGGCCGACGCCGATCACCGAGTGCCCGCGCCTGTCGGCCGAGCTCGGCCTCGACATCGTCCTGAAGCGCGAGGACCTCGCCCACACCGGCTCGCACAAGATCAACAACGTCCTTGGCCAGGCCCTGCTCGCCGAGCGGATGGGCAAGCGCCGGCTGATCGCCGAGACCGGGGCCGGCCAGCACGGCGTGGCGACCGCCACGGCGGCCGCCTACTTCGGCATGCAGTGCGCGGTCTTCATGGGCGAGGTCGACGTTGAGCGCCAGGCGCTCAACGTCTTTCGCATGCAGCTGCTCGGTGCCACGGTCCACCCGGTGCGCTCGGGCAGCCGCACGCTGAAAGACGCGGTGAACGAGGCGCTTCGGGACTGGGTGGCGAGCGTCGAGACCACGCATTACTGCATCGGCTCGGTGATGGGCCCGCACCCCTACCCCTTCCTCGTCCGCGAGCTCCAGCGCGTGGTCGGCGACGAGGCCCGCGAGCAGTACCGGGAGCGCTACGAAGGGGCCGATCCCGACGTGGTCGTGGCCTGCGTGGGCGGGGGCTCGAACGCGGCCGGCACCTTCGCGGGCTTCGCCGAGACCGCGGCGCGGCTCGTCGGCGTGGAGGCGGCGGGCGGTTCGGCCGTCGGCCACGGCGTTCCCGGGATCGTGCACGGCATGCGCTCGCTGTTCTTGCAGGACGAGGAGGGCCAGGTCCTCGAGGCGGAGTCGATCTCGGCCGGTCTCGACTATCCCGGGATCGGTCCCGAGCATGCGCACCTCGCCGAGCTCGGCAGGGCCAGCTACGAGGCGGTCGGCGACGCTGAGGTGCTCGCAGCGTTCCAAGTGCTGGCGCGCACCGAGGGCATCTTGCCGGCGCTCGAGCCGGCGCACGCGCTTGCCTGGGTGATCCGCGCGGCGCGGGACAAGACGCTCGCGCCAGGAACAAAGGTGCTGCTCACCATGTCGGGCCGGGGGGACAAAGACGTCGCCCAGGTGAAAGAGATGCTGGCATGAGCGTCCAAGTTCCCCACAATGACGCCCCCGTTCGGACCGTGGGTCGACTCGAGTCCGCGCTGCGAGCGCAGCGCGCGGCCGGGCGCAAGCTCCTCGTCCCCTACGTCACCGGCGGGCTCGGCGCGGATTGGGTCGACATTGTGCGGGCGCTCGCCGTGGCGGGCGCCGACGGCATCGAGGTCGGCATTCCTTTCTCGGACCCGGTGATGGATGGTGAAGTGATCCAAGCCGCCTCTCAGCGGGCCCTCACGCAGGGGGCCACGCCCCGATCGGTGCTCTCGGGCATCGCGTCGGCCGAGGTGGACACCCCGATCGCCGTCATGACCTACTACAACTTGATCGCCCGGGCGGGCGACAAGCGCATGGCGGCCGAGCTCGCGCGTTCGGGCGTGGCCGCGGCGATCCTGCCGGACCTGCCCCTTGAAGAGGCGGGTCCGTGGTGCGCCGAGGCGGACGCGGCAGGCATCGAGACCGTCATGCTTGCGGCCCCGACGACGCCCGACGCGCGCCTCGCCAGGCTGGCCGAGCGCGGCCGGGGCTTCCTGTATGCCGTCGGGCTGCTCGGAGTGACCGGGGAGCGCAGTCAGCTGGCTGAGTCCGCCCTCGCCATCGCCCGGCGCTGCAAGCAGGTGACCGACCTGCCCGTGCTCGTCGGCGTGGGCGTCTCCAACGCCAGCCAGGCCAAGGCGATCTGTGAGGTCGCCGACGGGGTCGTCATCGGCTCGGCACTCGTGCGACGCATCCTCGAAGGGGCCGGCCCCGACGGCGCCGGCGAGTTCATTGCCGAGCTGCGCCAGGCGCTCGATACCTAAGCGCCACCGGGCGTGCTCGCGGTGAGTGCCGCGAGGGCACGGCGCGCCCCGAAGCGACGGAAGGCATCGAGCGCGGGGAGGTAGGCGGCACGGAACGTCTCGTGTTCGGCGAGGTCGCCGAACAGCGTCGGATCCCGCACGAAGGCGAGGGGGTCCTTCGCCTGAGCCCGGGCACGCGCCATCACCTCGTCGCGCCGGGCGTCTTCGACCAAGAGCTCCTCGCCGTGCTCCCCGCGCCCTTCGGCATAGCGCGCCCAGCTGGCGAGGATGGCCGCACCGCGGCGGATCGGGCGCCCCGCCGCGAGGTTCTCGGCGATGACGGGGACGACAAAGCGCGGGATGCGGTCCGAGCTCTGGGCGCACAGCCGGGCGAGGGTGTCACCGAGTGCGGCGTTCGAGAAGCGCTCGACCAGCCTCGCAACGTACTGGTCGAGATCGATGCCCGGGACCGGGGCCAGGCTCGGCCGGGCCTCGGTGCGCAGGTAGTCGGCGAGGAAGCCGGCGATCAGTGGATCAGCGACCGCTTCATGCGCGTAGGTGTAGCCGGCGAGCGCCCCGGCGTAGGCAATGGCCTGGTGGCCGGCGTTCAAGAGGCGGAGCTTCATCTGCTCATAGGGCGCCACGTCCGCAACGAGCTGCACGCCGGCGGCCTCGAGCTCGGGCCGCCCGGCGGGGAAGTGGTCCTCGAGGACCCACTGGTGGAACGGCTCACACACCACCGGCCAGCGGTCCTGCACCCCAAAGCGCCGCTCCAGCTCCGCGCGGTCTGCTGGGGTCGTCACCGGCGTGATGCGATCCACCATCGAACACGGGAAGGCGACCTCGCGCTCGATCGTCTCAGCGAGGCCCGGCTCGACGAGGCGGGCGAAGGCGGCGAGGCTCTTGCGGGCGACCTCGCCGTTGGACTCGATGTTGTCGCACGACACCACGGTGAAGGGGGAGACGCCCGCGTCGAGGCGCCGGCGCAGCGCGGCGAAGAGGTAGCCGAAGACCGTGCGCGGCACGGCGCCGGGTGAGGCGTCGTGCGCGATGGCGGGATCCTCGGCGACAAAGCGCCCCGATGCCGGATCGAGGCCGTAGCCGCCCTCGGTGATCGTGAGGGTCACGATCCGGGTGGAGGGCGCGGCCAGGCGGCTGAGCACCGCTTCGGGATCGGCCGGGGCGAAGAGGTGCTCGAGCAGCGAGCCGATGACGCGGGCCGACACCGTGCCGTCGGGCGCGCGGGCCATCAGCGTGTACAGCCCGTCTTGGGCACCAAGCGCCGTGTGCATCGCCTCGTCGGCGGGGAGCAGGCCGACCCCGCAGATGCCCCAGGTGCTGGCGCGCCCGAGCTCCATCAGCGTGTCGAGGTAGGCAGCCTGGTGCGCCCGGTGGAAGCCACCGACGCCGAGGTGGACGATGCCGACCGACACGGCGCTGCGGTCGTATCGGGGCCGGGCGATGCGGGCGTCCAGGCCGTGGAGGTTGGCGGCATTGAGCTGAACCACGTCAATCTCCGATCGCGGGCGAGCGGGCAGTCCGCCGATTGTCCCCCAGCGGACCGGGGCCTGCGGCATCCGCCTCGCCCCCGGAGGCGGCTTCGGCGATGTGCATGATTATGCGACAGTTTGTATGCTCATACTTATGAGAGCGGGGATCGTCGGAGCATCGGGCTATCTCGGTGCCGAGCTGTTGCGGCTGTTGGCCGGGCATCCCGACCTTGAGGCGGCGGTGCTGCAGGCCGACGCCTCGGCGGGCGAGCGGGTGCGTTCGCTATATCCGGGTCTCGCGCAGGCGTACGGCGACCGGGTCCTCGACCCGATCGACCTCGACGTGCTCGCCGCCTGTGACGTGGTCTTCCTCGCCGTGCCGGCCGGGCGCTCCCAGACCATCGTGCCGGGTCTGTTGGCGGCGGGGGCGCCGCTCGTGGTCGATCTCGGTCCGGACTTTCGACTGCGGGACCCCGCGGCGTACCCGCAGTGGTACGGCTTTTCCCATGAGGCGCCCGAGCTGCTCGCGGCGGCAGCCTTCGGCCTGGTCGAGCGGGAACGCAAGGCATTAGCGGGTGCTCGGCTGATCGCTGCGCCGGGCTGTTATGTGACCGCCGCGTCGCTGGCGCTCGCCCCCCTCCTCGAGGCCGGCGTGATCTCGAGCGAGGGGGTCATCGTCGACGCAGCGAGCGGCACCTCCGGCGCCGGGCGCGGCCTGAGCGCTGCGACGCACCATGCGACGGTGAACGAGAACTTCCGCGCTTATAAGGTGCTCAGCCACCGCCACACCCCCGAGATCGAGCAGGCGATCGGCGCGACCGTCTGCTTCACGCCCCACCTCGCGCCGATGACGCGGGGCATTCTCGTGACGGCCTACGGGCGCCTGTTAGCGCCCGCAGGGTCTTCGAGTGAGGAGGTGATGGCCGTGCTCGAGCAGGCCTATCGGGGCGAGAGCTTCGTGCATGTGGTCGCTGATCCACCCGCCACCCGCGACGTCTATGGCACGAACTGCGCGCACCTCACCGCCCGCGTTGATCCACGCACCGGCACCCTCGTCGTGCTCTCGGCGATCGACAACCTCACCAAAGGCGGCGCCGGCCAGGCCTTGCAGGCGGCCAATGTCGCCCTCGGGCTCCCTGAGGCCGCCGGCCTGCCCACCGTGGCGGTGACGCCGTGAGCGTGACCGCAGCGCGCGGCTTTGTCGCCAATGGGCTGAGCTGCAACATCAAGGCCTCGGGTGCAGCGGACCTGGCGCTTGTGGCGAGCGAGTCGGGCGCGGCCTATGTGGCAGCGGGCACCTTCACGACGAACAAGGCGGCCGCTGCGCCGGTCCAGGTGAGCCGCGCCCATCTCCAAACAAGCGGCGGACGCGCCGGGGCGGTGATCTTGAACAGCGGATGTGCCAACGCGGCGACGGGCGCGGCCGGATTGGCGGCGGCGCGCCAAACCTGTGCGGCGCTCGGCGCGCGCCTTGGCCTCGATCCCTCCCATGTGCTCGTGTGCTCGACGGGCCTGATCGGCGATCAGCTCCCACTGGACCGGCTTCTTTCCGGCCTGGACGACCTCGTCGAGGGCCGCCGGGCGAGCCGGGACGGGGCCGCCGCGGCGGCGCGGGCGATCATGACCACCGACACCCATGAAAAGGAAGTCGTCGTCGAGGCCGACGGCTTTGTCGTCGGGGCGATGGCCAAGGGGGCAGGGATGATCGCCCCGAATATGGCGACGATGCTCGCCGTGCTCACCACCGACGCGGCGTGTGTGGCCGAGGAGTTGGCCGCCGCGCTGCGCGGGGCGGTGGCGGTGACCTTCAACGAGCTCACCGTGGACGGCTGCACCTCCACCAACGACACGGTGCTGGCGCTCTCGAGCGGGCTCGGCGCCCGGCCCGCACCGGGTGCGCTCGGCGAGGCGATGACCGAGGTGTGCGGGGCGCTCGCGATGGCGCTCGCCGAGGACGCCGAGGGGACCACGCGCGTGGCGCGCATCATCGTTCGCGGCGCGAGCTCGAACGAGGACGCCCGCCGCGCGGCGCGGCGGGTGGCGGAGAGCAATCTCGTCAAGACCTCACTGTATGGAGCGGACCCGTACTGGGGTCGGATCCTGTCTGAGCTCGGCTCGTCCGGTGCGGACTTTGAGCTCGAACGCGCAGAGATCGCCTACGGCGGCATCGTGGCGTGCCGCGGCGGCGCCGAGGCTGCCCACGACCGATCGGAGGCGGCCGCGCACCTCTCGGGCCGCGTCGTGGAGATCACCTGCGACCTCGGCCTCGGCGTGGGGGAGGCGGCGGTGCTCACCTGCGACCTCGGGCACGGGTACATCGACGAGAACATGCGGACCTCGTGAGCGCGCCGCACGCGCGCCGCGACGCGCTCAGCCCAGCTCGCCGGGCGGACGTGCTCGTCGAGGCGATCCCTTACATCCGGCGTTTTGCCGGCCGCATCGTTGTCGTGAAATACGGCGGCAATGCGCTCGCCGGCGCCGAGGCGGGCGCGCTGGCGAGCTTTGCCCAAGACATCGTCTTGATGGTCTCGGTCGGCATGCTGCCGGTCGTCGTCCACGGTGGCGGCCCCCAGATCGGCGCGCTGATGGAGCGGCTCGGCATGACGCCGACCTTCGTGGATGGTTTGCGGGTGACCGACGCCGAGACGCTCGACATCGCCCGCATGGTGCTCGTCGGCAAGGTGAATCGCGACATCGTCGGCGCACTCAATGTCCACGGCCCACTCGCGGTAGGCATGTCCGGCGAGGACGCCGGCTTCATCACCGCCACGGCGCGCGATCCCGCGCTCGGTTTTGTCGGGGACGTCGCGCACGTCGAGGCGAGCGCCATCCACCGGATCTTGTCGGGCGGCCTCGTGCCCGTGATCGCCACCATCGGCAGCGACGGTGCTGGGCAGGCCTACAACGTGAACGCGGACACGGTCGCCGCCGCGGTCGCGGCTGCGGTGTCGGCGGAGAAGCTCATCATGTTGACCGACGTCGTGGGAATTCTTGCCGATCGTGACGACGCGAACTCGCTCCAGCGGCGCCTGTCGGTCAGCGACCTCCAGGGCCTGATCGATCGTGCTGCGGTCACCGGCGGCATGATCCCGAAGGCCGCGGCATGCCTGAGCGCGGTGCAGCGCGGCGTCTCGGCGGCGCACATCTTGGACGGACGCGTCCCCCACGTGCTCCTGCTCGAGCTGCTGAGCGACCAGGGGGTCGGCACGATGGTGACGATGGGCGGAACGGAGGCGCCAGGTCTATGACGAATTTGCCAGCGACGCATCTGATGGGGACCTACCACCGAGCACCGGTGCGCTTTGTCGAGGGCGAGGGGTGCGTACTGATCGCCGACGACGGGCGGCGCTACCTCGACTTCCTCTCCGGGCTGGCGGTGACCTCGCTCGGCCACGCCCACCCAAGGGTCGCCGAAGCGATCTGTCACCAGGCGCGGCGCCTGATGCACGTATCCAACCTCTTTGACAACGAGCTTGCCGATGAAGTGGCCGGAATGCTCGACCGCCTGATCGGCGACGGCAGCCCCGCGGGTGGGAAGGTCTTTTTCGCCAACTCCGGCGCCGAGGCGAACGAGTGCGCCCTGAAGCTCGCCCGCCGTTTCGGCGGCCGCGGGCGCCATGTGGTCATCTCGGGTCTCGGCGGCTTCCACGGGCGCACGCTCGCCACCTTGCACGCGACCGGCCAGCCCGAAAAGCACGAGGCGTTCCAACCCCTGCCCGAGGGCTTCCGCCACGTCGCGTATGGCGATGTCGACCAGATGGCGTCGGCCGCGGATCCAGCCGTGGTGGCCGGGATCCTCGTCGAGCCGATCCAGGGGGAGGCCGGCGTCGTGGTGCCGCCGCCCGGCTATTTGCGGGCACTGCGAGAGCTTTGCGACGAGCGCCAGATCCTCTTGATGCTCGATGAGGTCCAGACCGGGCTCGGGCGCACGGGGCGCTGGTTCGGATTTCAACATGAAGCGGTGCAGCCTGACGTCGTGACGATGGCCAAGGCGCTCGGCAACGGCATGCCGGTCGGTGCGTGCTGGGCGCGCGGGGAAGTCGCGGAGGTATTCGTTGCCGGTGACCACGGCAGCACCTTTGGCGGCCAGCCGCTCGCGATGGCGGCGGCGCGAGCGACGCTCGAGGCACTCGGGGAGATCGACGCGCCCCGCCAGGCGACGGAGCGGGGCGCTCAGCTGCGCGAGGCGCTGGTCGGGCTTCCGGGCGTGATTGGCGTGCGCGGCGCTGGCCTGCTGCTCGGGGTGATGCTCGAGCCCGGGCTCTCGGCAACCGAGATCGCTGCCGCGGCCCTCGGCGCGGGTCTGGTGATCAACGCCCCGACGCCCTCGCTGTTGCGCCTGGCACCGCCGCTCATTGTGGGCCCGGCCGAGTGCGACAAGGCCGTCTCGATCATCGCGGCGCTGCTGAGAAACGCGGTCGCCGCCGGTAGCGCGGGAGAGTCGCAGCGATGAGCACCACACCGGCCCGCCACGTCTTGAAGATCTCCGACCTCGCGAGTGATGAGCTCGCAGGGGTGCTGGCACTCGCCAGCGCGCCCATCGCCGCGACGCCCTTGGCGAACCAGGGCGCGGCGCTCGTCTTCGAACATCCCTCCGCGCGGACTCGCAACGCCGCCGAGATGGCGGTCGTGCAACTCGGGGGCCATCCGATCACGATCCGCGCGGAGGAGGTGGGCCTGGACCGCCGCGAAACGGTCGAGGACGTCGCGCGCACCCTCGGCTCGTACCACCGCGTGATCGGTGCCCGTGTCGCTCGCCATCACACCTTGGAGCGCATGGTGGCGGCGCTCTCCGCGCGACCGCACCCGGTTTCGGTTGTCAACCTCCTCTCAGACGTCGAGCATCCGAGCCAGGCACTCGCCGACCTGCTCACCATCGCCCAGTGCTTCGGCAGCCTGGCGGGGCGCAGTGTCGCCTACGTCGGCGACGCCAACAACGTCTGCCGCTCGCTCGTGGATGCCGCCGTGATGACCGGGGTCGAGATGCGCGTCGCCGCGCCAGAGGGCTACCAGCTTGGCCCGGACGACCTCGAGCGGGCGGTGCGCCTTTCCCGCGAGGCCGGACTCGGGGGGACCCTGCGCCAGGTGGCGAGCCCAGAGGAAGCCGCTGAGGGCGCCGAGGTCCTCTACACCGACGTGTGGGTGTCGATGGGACAAGAGCACGAAGCGGCGCAGCGCCGCAGCGACCTGGCCCCCTATCAGATCAACGAGGCGCTCATCGCCCGCGCCGCGCCCGGCGTTGTGGTCTTGCACTGCCTGCCGGCGCATCGCGGCGAGGAGATCACCGAAGGTGCCCTCGAAGGCGCGAACTCCAGGATCTTCGAGCAGGCCGAGAACCGTATGCACGCCCTGCGCGGCCTGCTCGCGTTCTTGGTCGGCTCTTCGTGAGCCCGTCAAGGCGGAATCGGTGAGCAAGGTGCCAAAGAACCGCCGCCAGCACGTCATCGCCCGGTTGCTCGGCGAGCATGCCGTGACAAGCCAGGCCCAGCTCGTCGAGCTGCTCGGCGCCGAGGGCGTGGCCGCGACCCAGGCGACGGTGTCGCGCGATCTCGAGGACCTCGGCGCGGTGCGCGTCCGCATGCCCGGCGTCGACGGCCAGGTTTACGCGCTGGCAGAGCTGCCAAAGGACCAGGTGGCGCCGCTTGAGCATCTGCGGCGCGTGCTCGGCGAATGGGTCGTCGATCTGTCGGTCTCCGCCAATCTGATCGTGGTGCGCACGCCGCCCGGATCGGCACACGTCGTCGCTTCGGCGCTCGATCGCACCGGGATCGAGGGCGTGCTCGGCACGGTCGCTGGCGACGACACCGTCCTCATCGTCGCTGAGGCCGACGCGGGGGGTGCGACCGTGGGAGCGCGCCTCGCCGAGCTCGCCGGGGCGAACGGGCTCGCCGAGGAGGACGACACCCAGCAGCGCGAGGTGCCACCCGATTCGCCAGGCGAACAGGGCAAGGACACGGCAGCGCAATGAGCGCGAGCTCACCAACCCGAGAACTGTTCGTATACGACGGCCGGCCGCGTCGGACCGGTGGGGAAGAGGTGGCGCGATGACGCTATGGGCCCATCGCATGGGCAGCGGCCCGGCGCCTGAGCTGATGGCTTTCAATGAGAGCCTCTCGTTCGATCGCGTCCTTGGCCCCGAGGACTGTGAGGCTTCGGGCGCGCACGTCCGCGGACTCGGTCGTGCCGGGATCTTGACGCAACAAGAGGTCGCTGCGCTCACGGGGGCGCTCGCCACCGTACGTGGCGAGCTCGAGCGCGACAGGTTTGTTTTTGTGGCGAGCGACGAGGACATCCACACGGCAATCGAGCGCCGGGTGACCGAGCTCACTGGTGACATCGGGGCGAAGTTGCACACCGGGCGCAGCCGGAACGACCAGGTTGCGACCGCGCTGAGGTTGTGGACCAAGCACCGGGTGCACGAACTCGCCACGGCGCTCGCCGGGCTGCAAGACGTGCTTGCCACGCGCGCCGAGGAGGTCGGCGAGCTCGCGCTGCCGGGCTACACGCACCTGCAGCGGGCCCAGCCGGTCCCGCTCGCCCACCAGCTGCTCGCGCACGCCTGGGCGCTGGCGCGCGACGTCGACCGGCTGATTGACGCCCATCGACGCCTCGATGTCTCCCCGCTCGGCGCTGGTGCCTTGGCGGGCTCCACGCTCGCGCTCGATCCGGTCGCGACCGCCGAGGACCTCGGCTTTTCGGCGTGTTTCGAGAACTCGCTCGATGCGGTGAGCGACCGGGACTTTGTCGCCGAGGTCCTGTTCTGCTGCGCGCTGATCGGCGTCCATTTGTCGCGACTCGGCGAGGAGGTGGTCCTGTATTCGAGCGAGGAGTTCGGCTACTACCGCCTGGACGACGCGTTCGCGACGGGGAGCTCGATGCTGCCCCAGAAGAAGAACCCAGACATCGCCGAGCTCGCCCGGGGCAAGGCCGGCCGGCTGATTGGTCACCTCACGGGACTGCTCGCCACGCTAAAGGGCCTCCCGCTCGCCTACAACAAGGATCTCCAGGAGGACAAAGAGCCGCTCTTTGACGCCATCGCCCAGCTCGGCGTCGCGCTGCCGGCGATCACGGGGATGATGGCGACCCTGCGCTTTGAGGCTGAGGCGATGACGCGTGCCGCCGACAGCCAACTGCTCGCGGCGGTTGATCTCGCGGAATGGCAGGTGGCCCGCGGCGTTCCGTTCCGCAGTGCGCACGGCGTGGTCGGAGCGCTGGTGCGTCGCTCGCTGGAGTCGACCACGCCGCTCGTCGAGCTCGTCCGCGCCGAGCCGAGCCTCGGAGAGGAGGCCGCCAGGCTCCTTGCGCCGGGAGCAGCTGCGGCTCAACGCCGGACGCGGGGGGGAGCGGGACACGAGGCGGTCGGCGCCCAGCTCGAGCGTTTCCGGTCGCATCTCGAGACCGAGCGAGCGCGCCTGGGGGCGCTCGGTGCCGCCTCGCGCTGAGCGGTCACCGAAAGAGCTCGCGCCTCTCGATCGGGCCGAGCTCGCCCGTGAGCCGCTCGAGGTCGCGCCACAGCTGTTGAACGCACTGGTGCTCGCCGAAGGGCGCGTGGGGCGCATCGTCGAAGTCGAGGCCTACGCCGGGGCGGAGGATCCAGCAAGTCACGCCTACCGCGGCCGGACGGCCCGCAACGCGGCCATGTTTGAGGGCCCGGGCAAGCTCTATACATATCTTTCTTATGGCGTGCATATATGCGCCAACGTCACCTGTGGCGTGGCGGGGCGTGCGGGCGCGGTCCTGATCCGAGCGATCGCGCCGGTGGCCGGCGTCGACGCCATGCGCGACGGGCGTCCCGAGCGGCTCGCCGACGCGCTGCTCGGCTCGGGGCCCGGCCGGGTGTGCCGTTCCCTTGGGATCACACTCGCCGACAACGGCACGGATCTGTGCGTTACCGGCTCCCACGTGGTGCTTTGCCGCGATCGGCTGGAACCGCCGGGCTTCCCGCTCGTCGGTGCGCGCATCGGCTTGTCCGCGCGCTGCGGAGATGCCCTACACTGGCCCTGGCGGTTCGCCGTCCCCGGTGATCGAGCGGTCTGTCGGCCACTCCCTCCGGAGGCGATTCGCTGGCCTGCTTGACAGGCGCCGATGAAAGTCGGTAAGGTGATAACCCGCTTCGCACGGCGCTGCCGAGTGAAGCGGACCGGCCAAGGCGGCTTGAACCGCCGGTCGGGCGCAGCGGGTGACGCCAACCCAGGCATGGGGCGGCATCGTCCCGTTGAGCGTGCGGGCACCTCCTTCCGCAAGGAAGTGTGCCTCGTCGTCGCTCCTTGAGAACGGAATAGGAACAGCCAAAAGCCAGTGCGGGTGCTTTCCGCTGTCGCCTCGGCGGCAGAGGGAAGCACAAATAGTCAATGCACTGAGAACGGACAACGATCTGTTCTTGTGCCAGTCGGTTGTGGGCTTCGGCTCCAACCGGCTCTCCAGGTCAAAGCGGGCACTTCGGTGCTCGTGAGATCTCGATGGAGAGTTTGATCCTGGCTCAGGACGAACGCTGGCGGCGTGCTTCATACATGCAAGTCGAACGGGGTCCACCCGGTGGCAACACCGGTGAAGACCTAGTGGCGAACGGGTGCGTAACACGTGAGCAACCTGCCCCGAAGATTGGGATAACAGCGGGAAACCGCTGCTAATACCGGATACCCCCACCTTGTCGCATGGCAAGGTGAGGAAATGATTTCTT
>JAJZKA010000082.1 GCA_021809805.1 Actinomycetes bacterium | reverse complement strand
TCGTCGCCGGCGAGGTGACGGGCATCGGCGGCGCCCGCCTCGCCGAGCTCGAGGGACAGCGCGCGGGGGCGGCTGCTGCGCTCCATCTCGGGCGCGGCCGCGCACGCCTCCCCCACCGTGGCGCGATCGCCCGCGCGGCGAAGGCCGCGTCGGCCCTGGAGGCGCTCTATCCGCTTGCTTCGGGGTGGCTCGACTGGAGCAACGAGGCAACGGTCGTCTGCCGCTGCGAGGACGTGACCGTCGAGGCGCTGCGGCGCGCGCTCGAGGGCGGGGCCAGGTCGGTGCGAGAGCTGCGCAGCTTCACGCGCTGTGGGATGGGCTATTGCCAGGGCCGGACGTGCGGTCCGGTGCTGCAGCTTGCGGTCGCGGCAGCGACTGGCCGTGCGACCGGAGAGGTTGGCGACCTGCACCTGCGCCCGGTCGTGACGCCCGTCGCGCTCGGCGCGCTCGGCGACAAGGACGCGCCGAGCGCCGTTGGGCCCAACCCAGCAAGCGCTTCAACAGTCGTCTAAAGTGCCGCGCCGCGGGGGAACGCGATGGCCTCTGACTTGCAGCTGTTGATCGACCACCTCGCCGAGGAGGTCGGCTCCTCGGTGGTGCTCGAGGACCACGAGCAGCGCACGCTCGCCCACTCCTCCCAGGTCGGAATCATCGACGAGTTGCGGCGCGACTCGATCCTGCATCGGGCGACGCCACCGGAAATCATCACCTGGCTGCGCGGCCTCGGCATCGCGAGCGCGACCGAGCCCGTGCTCGTCCCTGGGCACGCGGAGGGGGCAATCCTGCCCCGCGTCTGTGCTCCCGCGCGCTATCGGGACCGCCTCCTCGGCTTCGTCTGGGTGATCGACGACGACGGCTCGGTCGCCGCCACCCACCTGGGCACGATCGCCAAGACTGCCGAGCACGCCGCGGTGCTGCTCTATGAGGAGCAGCTCGCCCAGCGCCTGATGGGCCAGGTGCTGTCCCACCTGCTCTCCCCTTCCGAAGAGCTACGCGCGGCGGCCGCGCAACAGATTGCCGACCAGGCGCTCTTCAGCTCAGGCCAGCCGGTCGCCGCCGTGGTCATCCAGCCGATGGCCACCGGCGCACCGGTCGATCTCGGGCTCGTCCTCGAACAAGGACTCACCGACGTCGGCTGGGAGGCGCCGGCAGGCTCATTGCTCCGGCTCGCCCTGAGCGACCACGCCGTGCTCTTGGTACGGGTGCGCGTGAGCGACGACGCGGCACTCGAGTTGGCCGGCGCCGCGCGCGTGGCGTGCGCGCACCGGCTCCAGGCGGCTGGCGGCGCGCCGGTCCGGGTGGTTGCAGCGATCGGTGATCCGTGCGCCGAGCTGTCCCACGTCGTCGCCTCTTACCGCCAGGCCCGGCTCGCTGCCAAGGTCGCCACCGCAATCCCTTCGACCGGCGACATCGTGCGCTGGACCGAGCTCGGGGTGTTCCGGGCGCTCGCGCAGCTGCCGACCCGGGAAGCCCAAGAGGCGGCGCTCGACCCCCGGGTTGCAGCGCTCCTCGACGTCGGGGAACCGGCGCTCATCGACACCGTCGAGACCTTCCTCGATCTCGCCGGCGACGTGAAAGCGGCCTCCGAGGCGCTCCATCTTCACCGCGGCACCCTCTACTACCGCCTGGCCAAGGCCGAGCGGCTCACCGGCGTCGACTTCTCCAACGGCTACGACCGCCTCACGGTGCACCTCGGCCTGAAGCTCGCGCGCCTCACCGGCCGCAGTGCGGGGGGGCCTTGAGAGGCGATCAGACCTCCTTGTTGGCAACCAGGACTTCGGCGACAGCGAGGTCTTCTGACGCGATGCCAACGGACTTGAACAACGTGAGGTCGGTGCTGCCGTCGATGCGCACGCCGGCGGCGAGCTCCGCGAGGTCCGCGTCGACCGGGAGGGACTCAAAGGCGCCTTCGGCGACCGGGAGCAGCAGGTCGCCCGCCTCTCTTTCCGCCGCGTTACGGGTCTCGACGACGACGAAGCTGCGCCGCACGGTAGTCGTGTCAA
This sequence comes from Actinomycetes bacterium, assembly GCA_021809805.1. Classification (GTDB taxonomy): domain Bacteria; phylum Actinomycetota; class Acidimicrobiia; order Acidimicrobiales; family Bog-793; genus JAKABX01. The sequence continues at coordinate 14,897 of JAJZKA010000082.1, read as the reverse complement.
CCTCGCGGCGCATCGGGTGGTGCGAGCCGACCGCGATGACGTGCGTGCCCGGCGCGAGGCGCGCCCCGTCAAAGAGCGGCTCCGCACTGGTCGTGCAGCAGCAGACGACGCCCGCCCGGTCGACCTCCTCGGCCGTCGAGGAGCGCGCGTCGATGCCTCGCGATTCAGCGAAGCCGAGCGTCTCGGCGACACCCTCCTCTCTCCGTCCGACCACGAGCACCTCGACGAGCGGGCGCGTCGCGGCGAGCGCGACGAGATGTGCGCGCGCCTGGGCACCGGTGCCAAAGAGCATCGCCACGATGTCGCCGGAGGGAAGCAGGCGGTCCGCGACGAAGGCCGAGACCGCTGCCGTGCGCAGCTCGGTCAGCGCCGCCGCGTCGAGGAGGGCGATCGGCGCGAGCGTGTCGTTGTCGAAGACGATGTAGACGCCCTGAACACCCGGGATCGGCCCCGGGGGTGGGCGCAGGGGGTCCGGGAGCACAGCCACCTTGACCCCACCCATGTGCGCGCCACCCGCCGGCATGAGCAGCAGCTCGCCGCCGCCACCGAAGGGGACCGACCAGCGTGGGGGGGCGTCGAGCCGGCCGCCGGACGCGAGCGTCGCGATCGCGGCGCGCGCGGCGCTCGGCGAGACCAGGGACTCGATCGCCGCGCGGTCGTAGTACGGCGGCGCGCCGCTCATCACACGGGGCGCGCCGCAGGGGCGATCGGCCCCGGGGCGTTCAGCGAGCGCGCGAGCGTGTTCGCGCCCCAGAGGTCCCCGAGGGTGTAGCCGGTCGGAAACGGATCGGCGTCGTCCAGGACGTCGAGGTGGTAGCCGGTGACATACGCGGAACCGGTGATGCTCGGGACAACGGCAGGGCGCCCGGCGACCTCGGCCGTGCGCAGGAGGCGGCCCACGAAGATCGTCCCGAGCGGCCCCTCGTTGCGAAACTCTTGTCCGAGTGCGAGCTGGCCGCGCGCGTGCAGCACGGCCATGCGGGCACAGGTCGCCGTGCCGCACGGTGAGCGATCGAGCGCGCCGGTGAAGGTGTCGGGGCGATCCCATTGCAGGGCCCCCGTGGAGACGACCACCGCGTTCTTCTGGTCGGCGTGCGGCCCGCTCGGCGATCCCGTGAGGCAGGCGATCGTCGGTCCGACGACGTCGGGACGCTCGGGATGCGCGCGCGGCGCCTGCTCTCGGGCCGCAGCCTTGATCGCTTCGCCGAAGCGCACCAGCGTGCGCGCATTCTCCGGCACAAGGTCGAGCCCGAGGGCCTCCGCGTCCGCGAGCACGTAGATCATTCCGCCATAGGCGAGGTCGACACTGATCTCGCCGATGCCGGGAACGTTGATCGGCACATCGAGGTCGAAGACGAAGCTCGGCGCGTTCTCGAACGTGACCGCGCTGGCCCTGCCCTTTGAGACCGCGGCGGTGATGCCGACAAGGCCGGCAGGCGTCTCGAGCACGAAGGCGGTGGTCGGCTCGCGCGCAGCGATGAGGCCGGTCTCGATCAGCGCGGTGGCAACGCAGATCGTGTTGCTGCCCGACATCAGCGGATACTCGACCTGCTCCATGATGACAAAGCCACATGCTGCCTCGGGGGCCGAGGCGGGGAGCACCAGGTTGCAGTTGGCGGCCGGATAGCCGCGCGGCTCGCGCAACATCCGCAGGCGCAGGCTGTCCTCGGCACTCGCGAGGTAGCGCATCGCCTCGAGCATCGAGACAGCGGGCACCGATTGCGCTCCGCTCAGGATCACCCGCCCATGCTCCCCGGCCGCATGCAGGTCAACGGCGAGGACCCCACGGCGTCCGACAAGTTGCTCGAGGCGCTCCCGCAGTCGAGCGGCCGCCTCGAGCGAAACCGACGCGCTCACCGCGCCGCCTTTGCCTCGGCGCCGAGGTAGGCGGCGATCACACGGGGGTCCTCGGCAAGGACATCGCTCTCGCCCGAGAGGACGACGCTTCCCTGCTGGAGCACGTAGGCCCGCGCCGTGATCTCGAACGCGAGGGTCACGTTCTGCTCAACCAGCAGCACCGGCGTTCCTTCCGCGGCGATCTGCACGAGCAGGTCGTAGACCGACTCGATCATCTGGGGCGCGAGACCGAGCGAGGGCTCGTCGACCATGAGCAACCTCGGCTGGGCCATCATCCCTCGGGCGATCGCGAGCACCTGCTGCTCGCCGCCCGACAGCATGCCGGCGAGCTTCGCAAGGTGAGGCTGGATGAGCGGGAAGCGCTCGACGACCGAGTCAAGGCGCTGGCGGCGGGCGGCGCGGGCGATGCCGAACCCGAACGCGGCGAGCTCCAAGTTCTCCCGCACGGTGAGTGCAGGAAAGATGCGGCGACCCTCGGGAACCTGGACCAGGCCGCGGCGGACGCGGGTCGCGGCGGGCACGCGGCGCAGGTCGTCACCGAAGAAGGCGATGCTGCCGGCGCGGGGACGGACCAGGCCGGAGACCGCTTTCAGCACCGTCGACTTCCCCGCGCCGTTCGCTCCAAGGAGCGCCACGATCTCCCCTTCGCCGACGGCGAGGTCGACGTCGACAACGCCGCGCACCGGGCCGTAGTAGACGGACAGGTTCGACAGCTCGAGCACGCTCACCGCTGGCGCCTCCCGAGATAGGCCTCGACGACGCGGGGATCGGCCCGGACCTCCTCGGGGCTGCCCTGGACGAGCAACCTCCCGCGGTCGAGGACGGCGACGCCCGCTGCGAGCTGCATGACGAGCTCGACATCGTGCTCGATCATCACGACCGTCACGCCGCCTGCCGCGGTTCGGTGGATGACCGACGCAAGCTCCTCGCGCTCGACAGAGCTGACCCCGGCAGCGGGCTCGTCGAGCAGGAGCACCGCCGGGTGCGCAATGAGCGCGCGGGCGACCTCGAGGCGCTTGCGCATCCCGTAAGGGAGATCGCCAGCGAGGACCGCCGCCTTGTCCGCGAGCCCGACGAAGTCGAGCCAGCGGTCCGCCTCCTCGCGCAACGCCTGCTCGCCGCGGCGATGCCCCGGGGTTCCGAGCAGCGTTCCGAAGAAACTCGCGCTCGCCCGGAGGTGCGCGCCGGCGAGCACGTTCTCCCGGGCGCTCAGCTTGGGGAACACCCGCACGTTCTGGAAGGTGCGCCGGATCCCGAGAGCGGCGACGTCGGCCGCCTTGAGCCGTGTGATGTCGCGCTCGTCGAAGAAGACCGCACCACCCGTCGGGCGGTAGTAGCCGGTGAGGCAGTTGAAGAACGAGGTCTTCCCCGCGCCGTTCGGCCCGATCACGGCGAACAGCGAGCGATCCGGGATCTCAAGACTGACCTCGCTGAGCGCATCGACCCCCCCGAAGCGCAGCGAAAGCTCGCGCACGCTGAGCGCGGCCATCAGCGGTGCACACCCCCGACGCCGCGAGACCGCCAGCGCTGCTGGAGGCGCCCGAGTCCGAGGCCGTTCTCCGGCCAGATGCCCTGCGGGCGCAGCACCATGATGAGGACCAGGGCGATCCCGAACACCAGCAGGCGAGCCTGCGCAAACTGGCGGAAGACCTCGGGGAATGCGATCACGACGCCGGCGCCGAGCAGCGCGCCCCAGATGCTGCCGATTCCACCAATCGACACCGCCATCACCACGAGCAGCGATTCGGTGAAGCCGAAGCTTGGAGGGGCAATGGCGATGAAGGCGGGGGCATACAGCGAGCCCGTGATCGAGCCGAAGACGCTGCCCGCCATGTACGCGTAGAGCTTGTAGCGACGCACCTTGATGCCCATCGCCTGGGCGGTGTCCTCGTCCTCCCGGATGGCGAGCCAGGCGCGCCCGAGGCGAGAGCGGCGGATCCGGGAACTCACGGCGACGAAGAGCACCACGAGGAACAGGAAGATCTCGTAGTAACTCCCCGTCGTCGTGAGGACCCATCCCCCAAGGTGCAGCGGCGGGATACCGTAGATGCCCTCGGGGCCGCCGGTCTGGTTCAAGTTATTGACGACCATCTGGATGATCTCGCCGAAGCCCAAGGTGACGACCGCGAGGTAGTCGCTGCGCAGTCTGAGCGTGGGGACCCCGACGAAGACGGCGCCGATCAGCGCGATCGCCACGGCTGGCGGCAGCGTCGCAAGGATCGGCCAGTGCGCGTGCACCGACAGCATCCCCGTCGTGTAAGAGCCGATCGCGAAGAACGCAGCGAAGCCGAGGTCGAGCATCCCGGCGTAGCCGACGACGAAGTTGAGCCCGAGCGCGAGGCACATCAGGATCTCGATTTGGAGCGCGATGCTCGTGAGGTAGTTGCTCTGCGCGAAATCCGGGAAGAACCCGGCGACGACGACGAGGCCGAGCAGCGCGGCCCCGCGCGCGAGCCGGGTGCCCGCGGCGCCAAGAAACAGCGCGGAGCCGCTGCGCGCGTTGGCGACGACCGGGACGACGATCTCCTCGTCGCCTCCACCCTTGACGAGGCTAGACACGTTGGCCGATCCGTTCGCCCAGCAGTCCCGATGGACGCAGCCACAGCGTCAGCACCAGCGCGCCGAAGGCAAAGAGCAGTGCCCACTGTGGACCGAACAAACCGGTCCCGACGGACTCGAGGATGCCCAGCAACAGGCCACCCACCGCCGCGCCGGCGACGTTGCCAATCCCACCGAGCACCGCTGCAGTGAAGGCCTGAAGACCGATCGAGAAGCCCATCAGGTAGTTGATCTGGCCGAAGTAGAGGCTGGCCATCACCGCGGCGGCGCCAGCGAGCGCGCCCCCGATGAAGAACACGAGCGAGATGATCCGATCGGTGTTGATCCCCATCAGCGTCGCCGCAGCACGGTCCTGGGCGACGGCGCGCATGGCCGTGCCGAGCATCGTGTGGTTGACGACGACGTAGGTCGCGAGGATGAGCACGATCGCGACGACCACGATCCCGAGCTGGGTCCAGGTGTAGTGGACCCCAGCGACGTCGAAGCCCGTGATCGGCGGGGTGACCGGATAGGGCAGATAGTTCGAACCCCACGCCGGAATGTTGAGGGTCCCGTTCTCGAGAATCTGGGAGACGCCGAGGGCGGCGATCATCAAAGAGAGGACCGCCGCCCTCCGCATCGGCCGGTAGACGAGCCGTTCCACCGCGACTGCGAGCAGACCGCCCGCGAGCATGGTGACCAAACCCACCCACGCAACGTTTCCCCAATTGACCCGCGTCCCGACCGTGACGGCGCCGAGGATGCTGTAGCTCACGAACGCCGCGGCCATGTAGAAGTCGCCGTGGGCGAAGTTGATGAGCCGCAAGATCCCATACACCATCGAGTAGCCGACCGCGATCAGGGCGAAGAACGCCCCGAGGAACAGCCCGGCGATGATGTCGGGACCGACGGTGTTCCAGGCCACGTCATCCCCCCGCGGTCAGGACCAGATTGCTCCGGATCAGGGCTGGCGTGGCGCCAGGTGGTATGCGCCGTTGCGGACCTGCAGCACGACGAAGTGCGCGCCGAGCCGCGCCCCGTTCGGCGCGAAGGAGACGGAGCCGGTCAACCCCTGGAACTTCAGGTGGTGCAACGCGGCGATCACCTTGGCGGGAGCGAGGCTATGTGCCTTCTTGGCGGCGTTGGCAAGGGCGAGGACCCCGTCGTAGCCGTAGGCCGAATACGGTCCAGGCGGCGCGTGGAACTCCTTTAGATAGCCCGCATCGAACGAACGCGCGGCCGGCCCGGTGAGGAAGCTCGAAAGCACCGAGATCGTCGCGTACGTGCCCTGCGCCGCCGCGCCGGCGTCCTTGATGAAGGTCGGATCGACCGAGCCGTCAGCGGTGACGAAGGGGATGTGCAAGCCGGCCTGGCGCAGCTGACGCACGAACTCCGCTGCCTGGGCGAAGTAGCCGGTCCAGTAGACCGCACCGGCGTTGTCGCTACGAATCGTGTTGATGACGGCACTGAAGTCCTGGGTCGTGTTGGGAACGGCCTGGATCGGCAGAACGCCTACTGAGCTGTGCTTCAGCGCGGCGGCGGTCAGCTGGGCGACGTTGACCGCGTAGGTCGACTGGTCGTCCGCGATGACCAGCTTCTTGGTCTTGAGAATCTTGGTGAAGAAGTTCGCCGCTTCCTTGGCCTGCAGGTTGCCGCCAGGGTCGACGAGAAAGACGTTGTGAAAGCCACCCTGGGTGAGGGTGGTCGAGTTGGCTGCAGATTGGATGTTCGGTATGCCCGCGCGCGCATAGATTGACTCGGCAGGCTGCGCCGCGCTTGAGCAGTAGCCCCCGACCATCGCCTTTACGCCGAGAGAAACGAGCTTGTTCGCCGCGTTCACTGAAGTCTGCGGGTCGCAAGCGTCGTCCTCCTCCTTGAGCACGATCTTGCTTCCAAGGACGCCACCATGTGCGTTGATCCGCTGGGCCGCGAGCAGCTCGCCGTCGTAGATCTCGGTCCCTGCCTGGGCCTCTGCGCCGGTCATGGGCTCGGAGACGCCGACCAAATAGGTCCCAGAACCCTGAGCCCGAGGGCTGGCCGCGTTTGCCGGCGAACTCGCCACCCCAAAGGTGGCCGCCACCATCAGCGCAGCGATCCCTCCGCGACGGACGGACAAAGGAATAGTCACGACCTTCCCCCCTTCTCGTCGGACACATCAGACGGCGTTTCCACGTCGCCCCGTCGGTTGTACCAGCGCGTCGTCGCGCCGGCAATCATCGTTTGTCGAGGAACAGGCTCCGGCGCTTGTGCACTTGCCTCACACGGACGCGATCGAGTGCGCTTGGCCCGCCCGGCGGCATCCGACTTGGATACGCCCCGCGACGAACCCACGTGGCCGGTCACGTCAGAACTCGGCATCACCACGCGATCCACGACGAGCCGTCGCTCGCTTCAACATCCCGCGGTCCTCTATCGACTCCGCCACGGCGGTCTGGATTTCGCGCCACGGTCCGCCTCACTATTCAGCGTTGCCCGCGCCGCGACTTCGGCGTGGACGATCTCGGGCTCGCCCCGCCGGCGCCCGGTCTGGCGATTCACCTCGACGACAGCGATGCCCTCGTCCTCGAACCATCGAACGAGGTCTGCGCGAGAACTGCTGGCGCTCCCGACGCCGGGTTTCGCGAGCTCAGCGAGCGCATGCATCCACGAGAGCGGCCCCCACGGCCCTTTGCGCTTTGGCGCCTGCTCGACCGCGAATCGGACGGGGCTCTTGCGAAGAGACAAGGTCGACCTCAAACAAGGCATGCTTTGATGCCAACTTCTCGTTGCGCACCGGGGACGACGCGCGATCGTGACCGATGTTGCCCTCGCCGACCAGCAACTCGACGAGGCCGAGTGGGAGAGAAGGACCTGAAGGGGACGCCGCTTGCCTTACCCGCATCCGCGAACACATCCCGCTCTGCTCGCTCTCGCGCTGTTGCTCCCCCGCAGGTTCGAGCACCCCATCGCAGGCACCTGACCCAGCCTGCCGCAACGGGCTCGAGCGGGTGTACCCGGTCGCCCTCGAGATGAACGAGTCGCCCAGCGCTCGCTCACGACGCCTTGCCAGCGAAAGATCCTCCGAACGCTCGAGGGCGCCGGGCCAGCCCCTTCGACGGCTTCGCGCTTTCGAACCCCCGCGTCGTCCTAGATCACCGCCCCGTGTGGTACCACGATCCTCAGCCCTGTGCGACCGTTTGCCCAGCCCAGCGACGCGCTCTGTTCCTTATGCGCAGCGGCGGACTTCCAATTCCGCACCGACCGTCGTCGTCCCCGAATCCCGACAAGATGCCCGCAGCGCTCTTTCCATTTCCCGCCGCTGTTGCAAGGCACCTTTGCCCGGGCGACCGGCGCGCCCTGCGCGACGTCTCACCACACCCGCAGGCGCGACCTGCCTGCATTCAGACTCGCAAACGGCCCCGCAGGATACTCGAGGCTCAGCTCCTTGCGCGCTCCGAGGAGGTCGGCATCGACGACGACGGGCCTCCCGTCGCGCGCTTCGAACTCGGCATCGACAAAGCGCACCGGCGGGAGCTCGGCGCCCGTGACGACACCAAGTCGGAGGTCGTTGAACGCTGCGGGCAGTGAAACTTCCACATAGACCGCGTCGCCGTCTTCGACGACTTCGAATGCGACCTCCTCGTCCAGCACCAACGCAGCGTGCTCTCCTTCGAATGCGGGAGCACCGGGCGCATAGGCATTGTTGCGCACGTAGGCCGGCTGCCTCACGTCGATGAACCGCTGGAGATCTCCGCCAGGCTCTGCGGCGACGCGCTGGAGATACTCCTCGAAAGTCGACGGGTGACCGTCGTAGCCCGCTGTCCCGTAGCCAACGCGGACGTTCCGAAGATTCCGGTAGGCGGCAGCAAGGTCACCTGCGAGAAAGATGTTGCCGATGTAGCGGTCGTCACCGCCATAGATCACGGCATAGCCCGCGACCTGGGTGCTGTGCGGCCGATGGTACGGGGTCGCTCGGTCCATGACGGCCTGCAGGCGGATTGTCCCGCCGAAGAGGTTGTGCACGAAAGCGCCGCCCTGGCTGAAAGATTCCAAGGCGACGGGCGAGGCGAGCACATTGTGGTCGACGAGGTAGGGGCCGTGGCTCACTTCGACGAACAGGTCTCGATTGTTTTGGTAGAAGAGGTTTCGCGAGACCCGCGTTCCCTGGGTCTGCCAGTCGAGCCACGTTGCCAGCGAACAGTCGTGGATGCGGTTGTGGCGGATCACGACGTCGATCGCCGCGTGCAGCTTGATGCCGGCGATCTCGTGGCCGTAGAACTCGCGCTTAATGCCGATGTTGTAGATGTGATTATCTTCGATCGTCGAAAATACGCATCCGAGGTGCCCGACCACCGCGTTCTGCCCACAGTCGAAGATCGTGTTGCGCCGGACCACATGGGAGCCGATGTGCTCTTTGTCCCAACCAATCTGGTAAGCGGAAAACACCGACTCGAGCTGATACTGGTATCCCGGTTTGTCGCCGCGCTGACTCGCGTAGTTGTTCCCCGTCGATGCCTCCTTGCCGAGAGAGACAGCTGAGCACTTCGCGTCATGGATGACGTTGTCCTCGATGATCCATCCCCTGGCCCAGTTGGGGCCGATGAGCCCGGGCTGATCAGCAGTCGGCGGTGCCCACGGGGTGGCGGCATGCGCGAGCTCGAAGCCGCGCACCGTGATGTAGTCGACGTGGTGATCGGTCGGCCAGAAGATCGAACGCCGCACGTTGATCTCCACCAGCTCAGCGTTCGGGTCGGCACCCTGGAAATTCGCCCAGATCGTCGTTGCTTCGTCTTTGATCTCCGCGTACCAAACGAGGCTCGTCTGCTCAGGGTTGCGAACGCGATCCGGCACTCCCGTCCAGCGGTCGATTACCTCCGTGCGCAGCGGTGCATCAGCGAGTTCGCTAAAGCGCTTGACCTCATAGAAGCTGAGACCGTTGAGATAGACCTCGCCGAGGTGCTTGTGGGTCGGAGCCTCCGGTTCGACGAGCCAGTCGCCGCTGACCTCCTCGACGAAGGGGTTCCACTGGCCGAACAGCGTATTCGGCACCGAGACCCGCCAGACCATGCCCGACTCGAGCTCCCAGCCCGTGACGCGCTCGGAACCCTTGATCACCACGTGCTCCCCGGCCGCGGCTTGGTAGGTGATACGCCGCTGGTCGCTCTGGCCACCGCGGCGTGGCCGTACCCATTCCCGATACTCGCCACCGTGGACCGTCACGACGTCGCCCGGGCGCGCCAGCTGCGCCGCACGATCGATGGTGCGGAGCGGAGTTGCCTCCGACCCGTCGGCGGCGTCGGAGCCGTCAGTTGCCACATGGAGCGTTGTCATCAACAGGCGTCCTTCCCTTTGCTCGGCTCGATCCTTGGTCCCAACGCGCCACAAATGTGCTGTTCAGCGGTGCCGCGTGCCGGACACGGCCCGAGACGCTGATCCGTCCCGCGCCTGATCGATACTCAACGTACTCAGCCCCGGGGGACGCCGTCGATTTGAGCAGCCGGATGCGGGGACCTCGAGCTGCGTCGAAGACTCCGGTCCGCCGTGCGGTGTCCTTCCCGTCGCTCACCGGCGCCACGTTGCCTCGGGCTCCTGGGGATCGCGCGAGCCGAACTGCGCGTGAGCGCATGGACTGCTCGACGGGCACGCGGGGAGAACACTGGCGAAGCTCGAACGAGTTCCTGGTGTGCTTCGCGCCGCGGTGTCCAACCCGACCTAGGACGCGTCGGTGCCTCGTGTCCGGCGAGCGTGAACACTCGGACTGCTACGTGGAAAGCCCCGCCAACCAATGCGCTCGGGTTGTTGAGCATGATGGTCGCAACGCACCGCACTCCAAGCACAAGGAAGCGAAAGCAGCGCGGTATCCACGGGCCTCCGCGAGACCGGCACCCGCGCCATGCCTGCCGCCACACCTGTGCTGACATCGTGGGAGCGCCGGGCTCATCGAATCACGGCACCAACGGGTCACCAACGGCCGCTGACGCGCGAGCGCTTGGTGCGTAGGCAAGCCCGACTCACTGTGCGAGGAGGGCATCCGCAGTCCCGGCGTCGGTAATCAAGACGTCTATCCAGCGTCCCTTCAGAGCTGCGCGAATCGCTTCGTGCTTTCGCTCTCCGCCCGCTACGCCAATCCGACGCGGAATCGCCCTCAGCGGCCCTGCCTCGATACCAATCAGTCGGTGCTCCAGTTCGGAAGCCACGAGCTCGCCCTCGGCGTCAAAATAGTGAAGGCACACGTCACCGACCGCGCCGAGGTGCATCAGCTCACGCTCCTCCTCGCCCCGAAGCGCATTTCCGCTCTCTCGTAGCAGCGGGGACGGCCGGATACTACCGATGCCAGTGAGCAAGACGGTGAGCTCGGCATAAGAACGCAGTACCGTGCGCAAACTGTCATCGTTGATGAGGGCGTCGCGGAGTGCTTTCGTCGCAACCAGGCCAGGAGCCGCCAGCAAGACGGCCCGAGCACCGGTGAGCCGCGCCATGCGCTCGACCAGTCGAGTCGCGTGCGACTGGGCGCTCACGTCCCCGAGGCCACCTAGCACCTGAACGACTTGTTCTGCCACCGGCGCCCGAAACGGCTGCATCACCTCAACCGTCGCGAGCAGGGTCGAGCTCCATGATGAGATGCCGATTCTCTCCTCCCGAGCGCCGAGGCGCGACTCGAGATAGACAGCGGCCGCAGCGCCGAGCGCGGCCGTGACCTGTGCCTCTTCTTGGCCGGGCAGCTCAACCACAACCGCCTCTCGCAGAGAGTACCGGTCTTCGATCTCCTGCTCGAGCTCGGTGTGGACCCCACGTGGACTGACAACGGCCGTCCTCACGACACCCACGCGGGCCGCCTCCTTCAACAGGCGGGAAACCCTTGATTGAGAAATGTCGAGCTGCTTGGCGATGTCAGCTTGACGCATATCACGCTCGTGATAAAGGTGAGCGACCTTAACCAGCTGCCGCATGCGTCGCGCCTGGGCGGCTTCGAGTCCATCAAGTGGCGGGTCGCTCCGTCGAAGGCTCGGCGCATCGGCACTCTTGCGATGCGCTCTAGCGTTCAACCCCGCCCTCCGCTCCGACACCGTTCTGCGACGAACGTTAGCCGCAACCAGCGCCCCGGCAATTAGCCTTTCACGGCACCCACAGCGATACCCCTCGTCAGGTATCTACGCGCGACGAAGAACAGGATCACCATGGGGATCACGCAGACAAAGATCCCTGCCTCAAGCTGTGCGTAGTTGGAGCCGAACTGCCCTTGAAGGTTCAGTACGCCGATTGTGAGGGTATCGCTTGCCTGATTGTTCAACAGCGTCAGTGCGATCACGAATTCGTTCCACGTCGCGACCCCGTCGAGCACGACGAGTGACGCCAAGGCAGGCAGCACCATCGGCATGCACACCCGCGCCCAGATCCGCCACTCGCTGGCCCCGTCGACCCGCGCGGCCTCGAGCGTCTCGTTCGGCAGTCCGGCGAATGCGCCTCGCATCACGAGAATCTCAAAGGGCAGGCCGAACGCCAGATAAGGGAGAAGGAGTACCCACACCGAGCCCTGGAGACCCGTGTGCCGCGTAATTTCGAGCAGCGGGTACAAGGTGATGACCTGTGGCACTCCAAGACCAACGAGTAGCGCGACCAGGAGCGCCTTGCGCCCAAAGAATCTACGCGTCGTCAGCGGATACGCGGCAAGGGAGGCCAGCAGAACCCCGAGCGGCACCTTGACGAGCAAGATCATCGCGCTATTCAGGTAATAGGTACTCAGTGACCCCTGCGTCCATGCCTGTGAGAAGTTCGTGAGGGTCCACTGGTGCGGAAATGCCGCGGGCCCATATTGAACGACATCTTGATTTGGCTGCAGCGCCGTGAGAAGCATGACGAACACCGGCGCCAAGAACACGAGACACCCGACGATGACCACCGCGCCACCAAGCTTTGTCCAACGTCGGCGGGGCCGTCGCTGTCGCGTGCTTGCGGACGCATCTTCCGAGATGGCCACGTCGCCCTCGGGGAGGGTTACGACGGCGGTCACCGGTCGTTCCTCGTCATCCAGAGAACATAGGGAACCGTAACCAGCAGCCCGAGTGCCGCCAGGACCCACCCGATGGCAGATCCGTAGCCGACCCGGCGGAATGAAAAGATGTTCAGGTACATCCACGTGCCAAGGACTTGCGTGTTGTTGCCCGGCCCACCCGCGGTCAGTGCATACACCATCGCGAATACCTGGAGTGATCCGATTATTTCCAGTGCCACCACAATGACGTGCGTCTGACGTAGGCTCGGAAACGTCACATTGCGGAACACATTCCAACGCGATCCGCCGTCGACGCGGGCGGCTTCGTAGAGTTCGGGCGAGATACCCTGGATTCCAGCGAGATAGAGAACCATTGGGAAGCCGATACCCACCCAGATCGCCGCGACGAGCAGCGCGGGCATCGCCGTGGACGTGCCTCCGAGCCAATCGATGTTCAGTGATCCGAGTCCAATCTTGGCAAGCAAGGAGTTGAGAAAGCCAAAGTCTGGATTGTAGATCCATCCCCAAATCAGCGCGACGCCGATCGTCGGCAGAACCGCAGGGAGATACACCAACGCCTGCGCCGGTCCCTTCCACCAGCCCTTCCCGCGCAGCAGATTCGCAACCACGAGTCCGATTGCCGCCGGCACGACGACCATGACGCCAGTCCACAGTCCGGTGTTGCGCAGTGCCAGTAAGGTGGTTGAGTTGGTAAAGACGCTTTCATAGTTGCGCAGCCCGATGAAGTGTTGAGCACCCGAGCCCGACCAATTCGTCAAGCTGTACCAGAGGCTGGTCATCATCGGTCCCACGAGGAAGACGCCGTAAATGATCAGCGCCGGAAACAGGAACAACCACGGCAACGTACGCCGGTTGAGCCTTTCCCAGACACGATCCAGCCTTGGTTTTCCTTGTGGCGCAACCGTGCTCGTGAAGGCCGCCATATTGCTCTCCAGTCGCCTATCTCTCAATTACTCTGGCGGGTTCTCCAGAAAGCGACCGCTCTGGATCCGCTATAGGAGGCGCAGCGGATCCAGAGCGTGTCGCATTACCCCACTTGTTGGGTAAGTGGAGTCGCCGGACTATCCCTTTTTCTGTTTCCCGATGGCGTTCGACATCTTGACAGCCGCCGCCTTTGGAGTGACCGAGCCCGCCAGCACACCTTGCTGAATAGCGAAATACGAGTTTGCCAGGCTGGTACCGAGGGCCTCGTCTTGGATCAGGTAGACGCCGGTGGTCTCGGTAATGTGGAGCGCCTTCACCCCAAGCTTGTTGTTATGGGGCACTCCGTCGATCGTTGCTGTCCCCCCGTCATAGAAGTATTTCTGCGACTGCTTTGCTTGGATGAACCAGTTGAAAAATTCCCCGAGTGCATCGAGAGCGCTCCCCTTGACGTGGGAGCCAATCATGTAGCCCTGTGCGAAGCCGCCGATTCGCGACGCCGGACCATGCTCTCCGGGCGGCACGAACATGTCATACTCCGACTCGGTGCCTGCGGTGAGGTTGCTCTGCTCCCAGGGTCCCTGGATCGACTGCGCCGCTTTCCCGGACGTAAATAGGAGCCCGGCGTCATTGGGGTTCGTCCCGAGCGCACCCTTCTCCACCCATTTGTCGCCCCAGTCCTTCAACAGCGAGAACGCCTCCGCCACCGCGTGATCGTTCCAGCTGGCCTGCCGGTTAAGCAGGTGATCGTGCAGGGCTGGACCAGCCGTCATCTCCAGCAGCTGTTCGAACAACCGCATAATGTCCCAACCGTCAATCACGGCCTCAGCAGCCGGAATGTAGCCGGCCTTAAGGAGACCATTATTGGTTGCCTCCCATTCGGCGTACGTCTTTGGCACCTTCACGCCCGCCTTTTGGAAAGCGGTCTTGTAGTACCACACCGGCAAGGTGTTGACCGCCGTGGGTACCTCGAAAGGCTGGCCATTGAAGGTGACGTAGTGGATCGCGTCGGCCAAGAGCACCTTGTTCCAGCCGTAATGCTTGTACCAAGCAGTAAGCGGCTGGACCGCACCCTCGTCGACAAACGGCGACGCGAGGGTCCCAATCCAGTCCAAGAACAAGTCTGGCGGGCTCCCGGAGGAGATGAGGCTCTGGATCTTTGCGGGGTAGACTGTCGCGCCAGACCCGGCAATGGTCGAGACCTTGAAGTTGACCTTCATCTCAGCCGTCTTGTTGTACGCGCTCACCATCTGCTGCAACGTCTTGACGCCCGGTGGATTGTCATAACTCCACAGGTTGTACGTGAACGTCTGTGCGTGCGAACCGATCCGCATCGGCCGTCTGGTCTGCGCAGCAGCTATCCCTGATGGCAGCAGCGTTGCCGCCCCAATGACTCCTGCGCCATATTGCAAGAACTGTCGCCTGGAAATCGATGTCATTCCCCCTCCTTGATTATCCGGACTTCACTCCGGTCCTTTATTGCACAGACTGCGGCACCCGACCCATGGCCGCATGAACCCATCACTGCTGAATCACGCCGTACTGGTGCAACACCCGACGAGCTCCCGCCACCGATGACGCTCGCTCG
>JAJZKA010000081.1 GCA_021809805.1 Actinomycetes bacterium | reverse complement strand
CGGCCGGATCGCCGGCCCCCATGAGGGCGCCCATCACCGCCACTCCCGCGGCGCCGGCCGCCATACAGGACGAAGCGTTCGTCTCGTCGACGCCGCCGAGGGCCAGGGTTGGGATCGGCTGTCCGCCGAGCGCCAGCGTGCCGAGTGCGGGGCCATATCCCGGCTTGGAGCGGCTCGGGAAGATCGGCGACAGCGTGACGTAGGCGCAGCCCTCGGCGGCTGCTTCGGCCACTTCGGCACTGCTGTGGCAGGAGCGGCCGACGATGCCGCGTGCATCGAGGGGAAATGGATCGTCTGCGGCGAGGTGCACGCCGTCGCCGCCGAGCCCCTCATCGGTGGCAACGAGCACGACGCCGCCGAACGGAGCGAGCAGCGCCGTCGCCTCTTCGACGAGCCGGCGGCGCTCGGCCGTAGCGAGGTGCTTGTCCCGCACGAGCACCGCCCGAAGGCCGCCGCTCACGGCCGCCTCGAGGACTGCCGCCAGTGGGCGGCCGCGGGTGAGGCGGGTCTCGGTGATGGCCACCAGCCGCGGCAGCGGCGCCCTCACAGTTCGGCGAGGCCCATGGCCGAGGTGCTCGCCTCGGCGTAGAGCCGCCGCGGAATGCGCCCCGCTCGCGCGGCGAGCCGCCCCGCCGTGACGGCGTGGGCCATCGCCTCGGCCATCGCCCCGGGGTCGCGGGCCTTCGTCACGGCGGAGGCGACGAGGACGGCATCACAGCCGAGCTCCATCGCCAGCGCAGCGTCCGAAGCCGTCCCGATCCCGGCATCGAGGATGACGGGAAGCTCCACCTGCTCCCGGATGATGGCGAGGTTGTAGGGATTGCGGATTCCCATCCCGCTGCCGATCGGGGCGCCGAGCGGCATCACCGCCACGCAGCCGACCTCGGCGAGGCGCCGGGCCAGTACGGGGTCGTCGCTGGTGTACGGGAAGACCGAGAATCCAAGACCCACGAGCTGTTCGGCGGCGTCGAGCAGCTCGTGGGGATCGGGGAGCAGCGTGCGCTCGTCGGCGATGACTTCGAGTTTCACCCAGCTCGTCTCGAACGCTTCCCGGCAGGCCTTCGCCGTGAGGACCGCGTCGCGGGCCGTGAAGCACCCCGCGGTGTTCGGGAGTACCTGGACCCCGGTGCGCTGGCAGACATCGAGCACGGATCCCTCGACACCGGGCAGGACCCGGCGCAGGGCGACGGTCACGAGTGCTGTTCCCGAGCGCTGGATCGCCTCGCCGAGCACTTCCATGCTCGGCGCTCCTCCCGTTCCAAGGATGAGGCGCGAGCCGATCTGGCAGCCCGCCACCTCGAAGGTGTCCGCCGCCGACGCCGGGTCACTCTCGAGCACCGTCGCCATCTAGCAGCCTCCTTGTGCGGCTCGCAGCACTTCGACCCGGTCGCCTTCGGCGACCTTTCTCGTCGCCCACTCGGCGCGGGTGAGCACCTCGGAGTTGACCGCGACGGCCACGCCCCGGGCGTCGCCGGCCAGTTCGGCGACGAGCTCAGCGACGGTCGTCGCCCCCCCGAGACGCTTCGCCTCGCCGTTGACGACGACGGCGATCAAGAGAACCTCGCCGGGGTGAACGGCGTGACCGAGGAGGGACCCGGCTCGCCGAGGAGCGCTGCAACGACCGCATCGGCCGTGACGGGGCACAAAAGGAAGCCGTGGCGGTAGTGCCCCGTCGCGAGCAGCACCCCTTCGAGCGCCGTTTGCCCGATCACGGGCGCGTTGTCCGGTGTGGCCGGCCGCAGCCGCCCGATGACCTCGACGAGCTCGAGCTCCGACAGCGCCGGCACGATGGCGATGGCGTCGTGCAGGAGGTCGTGGACCGCTCCCGCCCGGCTCGCGGTCCGCCAACCACCCTCTTCTGAGGTCGCCCCGACGACGACCTCGCCGTTGCGGCGTGGCACGAGGTACACGAATCGGCCCTCGACGTAGGCCCGGACGACCCGGCTGAGCACCGGCTCGTCGGGATCGCCCTTCAAACGGGCGATGTCGCCTCGCACGGGGCGCACTGGCGGGCGGCAGGCGTCTGGAGCACCGGCGATCGGCGAGGCCGCGGCCCCCGTGGCGAGCACGACCTGGTCCGCCTCGACGACCTCGCCCGAGGCGGTGAGCAGGCGGTGCGCCCGGCCGTTGCCGCCGGGACGGAACTCCACGACCGTCTCGCGCCGCAGCGACGCCCTGGCCTCGACGACACCCACCAGCGCAGCGACGACCGCCCGGTTGTCGACCTGGAGGTCAGTCGGGATCTCAAAGCCCCCGCGCACGCTCGGATGGAGGGCCGGCTCCAGCCGGCGGCAGGCGCGGCCGGCGAGCCATTCGCTCGATAGTCCGAAGTTCCGGGAGCGGTCGAGGACGTCCGCGAGGTGGCGGCGGTCGTCGTCATCCAAGGCGATCGCCAGCGTCCCTTCGTGGCGCAGCCCCACCTCTGCGCCCGCGTCGGCTTCGAGGTCGGCGGCAAAGGCGGGCCAGCGGTCGAGCGAGTCCGAGGCGAGCGGGAACAGCGCCGCCTCCCTCGGAGTGGCCTCGCTGAGCGGGGCCAGCATCCCCGCTGCTGCCCATGAGGCGCCCATGCCGGGAGCCGGGTCGAGCACGATGACCTCAAGCCCTCTGCGGGCGGCCCGCCAGGCGGCGCCGAGGCCGATGACACCGGCGCCGACGACAGCCACGTCGGCCCGATCCCGCCGGCTCACCGCTCATCCCGGGCGGCGCGAAGGGCAGCGGCGAGCTCGGCCGTCGCCATCTTTGGGTCGGTCGCCTCCGAGACGGCGCCGACGACGGCGACCCCATGAGCGCCCGCCGCGACGAGGGCTGCCACCGCTGCGGTCCCAATCCCACCGATCGCCACCACCGGGGCATCGACGGCGATGGCGACGCGGGTGATTCCCGCCACCCCGATCGCGGGTGGGAGCCCTTCTTTCGTTCTCGTCGCGAAGCACGGGCCGACACCAAGGTAGGAGGCACCCGCCGCGACCGCCACCCGCGCTGCCGCGGGATCCCGGACCGTCGCTCCCACAAGGAGGCCTTCGCCGGCAACCCGCCGGATCGCCTCGACCGGCAGATCGGTGTCACCCACGTGCACCCCGGTCGCCCCGGCGGCAATGGCGACATCGACCCGGTCGTCGACGATGCAGCCAGCGCCGAACGCCTCGCATCGTCGCGCCACGGCTTCGGCAAAGCGGTAGAGGTCCCGGTCTGCCCAGCCCTTGGCGCGGACCTGGATCGTGTCAGCGCCCCCTTCGAGCGCCGCCTCGACGAGGGCGAACGCGTCGCGGCCGGGTCGCGTATCGGTGATCACATGGAGTCGGCCAACCACATCTCTCACTCCCTTCGCCGGCATGACCCGGATCAGGTTCTAGCGGTCGAGGGCGACAAGCCCCCCTCTCAGCCCCTCCGTGGGGCTCCCGCGATGTCCCTCGTGTATAGGGGCGCAGGCCGCCCGCCGTCAAGGCACGGCGCAGCCTCAAAGTCCATATCACGCGCATGCCATAATCTTTGGGGCCTGCACCCCGGGCGCGTTCGCTACCAGGGGCAGCCGCCGAGCCTGCCATGGCGAATGTGGCGATCTCGGCGTCGTTCCCGCAGGAGGGCCGAGCCAGCAAACCGCCCGCCAAGGCGAAGATCGCTCACGACCAGGAACGCCGGAGCACCGGTCGGTGAGCGGCGCGCCCCTCGCGACGACATCGATCAGATTGGCGATGCGGCGCCCGGCGCGTTCAGGGCCCGGGTCTGGCGAGCTGTGCGAGGGCGCGGCGGCGGACCTTGCCAATCGCGGTGCGCGGCAGCGCGCCGACGAGCACGAGCTCTTTGGGGGCGCTCACGGGGCCGAGCTGGGTGCGTACGAGATCGCGCAGCGCCTCGAGGCGCGGCGCCGCTGCGCCCTTCGCGGGAACCACGAACGCCACGAGGCGCTCGCCCCACTCTGGGTCGGCCACACCGGCAACGGCCACCTCGCCAACGCCTGGAGCTCCCTCGAGGACCGCCTCGACGGCGACGGGCCAGACCTTCTCGCCGCCCGTCACGATCACCTCGGCGAGGCGCCCGTGCACGACGAGCCGCCCGTCGGGGGCGAGGTCGCCGCCATCGCCGGTTGGGAAGAAGCCGTCTGCATCGAACGGGACGGTGCCGTCGCGATAGGCGCGCAGCAGCATCGGCGCGCGCAGGCAGACCTCGCCGTCCTTGATGCGCACCTCGACGCCCTCGAGCGGAACGCCGTCGTAGACGACGCCGCTGCCGGTCTCGCTGAGCCCGTAGGTCGTCACGACATTCGGCGCGAGCTCACCCGGCGGTGCGCTGCCGCCGAGCACGATGGTCGTGAAGACCCCGGCGCGTGTTCCGAGGCGCCGCAACATCGTCGGGACGAGGGAGAGGCGCGTCACGCCCCGCGCGGCGCTCGCGGCGACATGGTCGACGTCGAAGCGCTCGTGGACTTCGAGTCCGGTCCCGAGCGCGAGGGCGCGTAGCACGACTGAGAGCCCTCCGACGTGGGCGAGCGGCAAGCAGCAGCACCAGGCGTCGCGCGCGGGGTCGATCCCGAGCCGGTCGCTCGTCGCGAGCGCCGAGGCGCGCACGGCGTCGTGGGTGAGCACGACACCCTTGGGCTCGCCGGTCGTGCCCGACGTGGCGACCACCACGGCGTCCCCGGGCTCGACGGGCTCCCCGCCTTCGAGGCGGTGCTCGCCGTCGGCGTCGATGCGCGCCGCCGGCCGGAGCGCGTCGATCAGCCGAGCGCGGGCCGGCTCAGGCAGGCGCTGGTCGAGCGGCAAGACGGCATCGCCAGCTCCCCAGGACGACACCAGCGCCCTCACGAATGCCTCGCCGCCGGGCAGGTCGAGGGCGACGAGCCGGCGCATGGCGGTAGCGTATCGGCCGCCATGAACGCCGAAAGTGCTGCGATGCCCGCCTGGACGACGAGTTGCGACGACGACGGCTCGACGGCGGCCGAGGGGATCGGAGCCGGGGCCCGTGAACGGCGTCATCCCGCCCGAGCACCTCGGACGCGAGACGGATGGCGTCGCGAAACCGCCTCGGGGGCGCGCCGCATGCGGAATCCCGGCGTTCAGGCCGCTGCGACCACCTCGAGGGGTGCCCGCCCGCACTGCGCGGGTCGGCCGTGAGCCCGCCGCGGCCCAGATGAGCGCCACGCCGGCGAGCCCTGCCATGCCGTCGCGCCCCACGGAGGCGGTTGGGATCGCCCGTGCCTTCGTTGCGGGCGCCCGCCCGCGTACCTTGCCCGCCGCGGTGGTTCCCGTCGCCGTCGGAGTGGCGGTTGCCCACGCCGAGGGCCAGGTGATCTGGTGGCGGGCGGTCCTCGCGCTCGTGGTGTCGCTCGCGATGCAGATCGGCACGAACTACGCCAATGACTACTCCGACGGCGTGCGCGGGGCCGACGCGGCGCGCGTCGGCCCTCAGCGGCTCGTCGGCGGCGGTCTCGCCTCGCCCCGCGCCGTCAAGCTCGCGGCGATGCTGACCTTCGGCATCGGCGCGGCGGCCGGGCTCGCACTGGCGTTCGCCACCACGCTGTGGCTCGTGGCGATCGGAGCGGCGTGCATCGCAGCGGGTTGGCTCTACACGGGGGGACCGAAGCCGTACGGCTACCTCGGGCTCGGCGAGCTCTTCGTGTTCGTCTTCTTCGGGCTTGTCGCCGTCACCGGCACGGCCTACGTGAGCGCCGGGCGCGTCGGCACGCTCGCCGTGCTGGCGGGCATCCCCGTCGGCCTGCTCGCAGTGGCGCTGCTCGTGGTGAACAACCTGCGCGACATCCCCGGGGACCGGGCGGTACAAAAGCGCACCCTGGCGGTGCTCCTCGGCGACCGGCGCACCCGAATGCTCTACGGGGCCTGCGTCCTTGGGGCCTTCTGCGCCCTTTCGGGGGTCGCCCCGACGCGCCCGGCGTGCCTTCTCGCGCTCGCCGCGCTGCTCGCTGCGGCGCGCCCCCTGCGTCTCGTCGCCCGCGGAGCCACGGGCGGGGAACTGATCGCCGCCCTCGTCGCGACGGGCGCCTTGCAGCTCGTCTTCGGGGCGCTGTTCACCGCCGGGATCGCCTGGTGAGCCGGTCAGCGGAGCGGTTCAGCGAGGAACTCGCCGAGCAGTGCGCCGAAGCGCTCGGGTGCCTCGAAGCACGCCGGGTGTCCTGCGCCCTCGATGAGCGCGAGCCGGGCGTTGTCGCCGATGGCTGCGACCATCCTCCGTCCGAGCGAGGCGAAGCGCGCGTCGCGCTCGCCGGCCACGACGAGCACCGGCATCGCGAGGTGCCCGAGTGCCTCCCAGGACGGGGGCTGGGTGCCGGTGCCGCAGCTGCGCAGCGACGCGGCGAGCCCGCGGGCGGTGTTGTCGAGGCGCGCGGCGAGGTCAGCCTGGTCGGCGCTCAAATGCGCGAACAGCGGCCCGGCGAGCCAGCGCTCGAGGAACCTCGCCACGCCGGGGTCGCCGCCTGCTTCGAGCTCGCCCGCCAGCGCCTCGTCGGCCTCTCGCCGCCTCGCCCGTTCGGCGTCATCGGCCATGCCGGCGGTCGCGCCGATCAGCACGAGCCGCTCGACGAGCTCAGGAGAACCCAGCGCCAGCCTGAGGCACGTACGCCCGCCGAGCGAATAGCCAATGTAGGTCGCGCGCCCGCCGAGCTCCCCGAGAAGTCGCGCCGCCTCATCGAGGTTCGCGACGGCGACCTCGCCCGAGCCCCCATGTCCGGGCAGGTCGACGGCGACGCGGCGGTAGCCGGTGGGAAGGGACGGCTCGACGCGGCGCCAGGAGCGGGCAGTCTGG
Source organism: Actinomycetes bacterium (assembly GCA_021809805.1). GTDB lineage: Bacteria > Actinomycetota > Acidimicrobiia > Acidimicrobiales > Bog-793 > JAKABX01. The sequence continues at coordinate 10,165 of JAJZKA010000081.1, read as the reverse complement.
GTGAAGCCGTGCACGAGGACGAGCGGAGGCCCATCGCCGGTAGCGATCGCATGGAGACCCACGCGTCGTGACGCTACCGGGCACGTTCGCCGCGACGCTCGTCGACGAATGGGCGCGCGCCGGGGTGGCCGCGGCCGTCGTGTCGCCCGGTTCGCGCTCCGCGCCGCTCGCCCGGGCTCTGCTCGAGGACGGGCGGATCCCGGTCACGGTCCGACTCGACGAGCGCTCGGCCGCCTACTTTGCGCTCGGTCGTGCCCTCGCGTCGGGCCGGCCGGTGCTCGTGGTGACGACCAGCGGCACCGCGGCCGCTGAACTGGTGCCAGCGGTGATTGAGGCGGATCTCGCGGGCGTGCCGCTGATCTGTTGCACCGCGGACCGGCCAGAGGAGCTGCGCCATGTCGGCGCGCCGCAGACGATCGAGCAGGAAGGGATCTTTGGCGCAGCGGTGCGCTTCGCGTCCTCGCTGGCCGCCCCGGAGGCTTCGGGTCAGTCCGCCTGGCGCTCGCTGGCGGCGCGCGCTGTGGCCGAGGCGACCGTCGGGCCGCGCGGCCCCGGGCCGGTCCACCTGAACCTCGCCTTTCGCGAGCCGCTGATCACCGAGGTCGGGCCGCTTCCCCTCGGTCGGGAATCGGGCGCGCCTTGGCACCGCCGCATTGGCGGGGCCGGCGCGCCGCTGGCGTGCGTCGACGCGCTGGTCGCCGCCGCCACCCCGGCTCGCCGTGGCGTCATCGTGGCCGGGCGCGGCGCCTCGGGCGCGTTGGCCTGGGGCGAGCGTGCGGTCCTCGAGCTGTCCGCCGCGCTCGGCTGGCCGGTGCTTGAAGACGGTCGGGCGTGGCCGAAGACCCCTGACTCCTCTGGAGCGGTCCGCGTCGCCTTCGCCGATCACGTGCTGCGCAGCGAGCGCGCCCGGCGCGCGCTCGCGCCCGATGTGGTGCTCCGCCTCGGCAGTCCTCCGGCCTCAAAGATGCTCGCGAGCTGGCTCGCCGAGCTGGCAGAGCCCACCACCCAGCTGCTCGTCGACCCCTACGGCCGCTGGGCCGATCCCGAGCGACGCGCCGAGATCGTGCTCGCCGCGGATCCGGCCGAGCTCGCCGCGGGCGCGCTCGGCGAGCTCGAGCACCGGGCGCGAGCGCCCGAGCTGTGGACGGCGGCATGGGCGGCCGCCGAGGACGCGGCGCGCGGCGCCATCGGCGCCGTCCTTGCCGCCGAGGAGCGCCTCAGCGAGCCGGCCCTCGCCCGGGCGCTGTACGCGGCGTTGCCGCCGAACTCGGTGATTGTCGCTTCCTCCTCGATGCCGGTGCGCGACCTCGAGTGGTTCACACAGCCGCGCCCGGACGCGCCCCTCGTGTATGCCAACCGCGGCGCGAACGGCATCGACGGCATCACCTCGACCGTGCTCGGCGTGGCGTCCGCCCGTCTCGCGACGAGCGGCCAGACGGTTGGGCTGCTCGGTGACCTGGCCTTCCTCTACGACCTTTCGGGCCTGGTCTGGGGCGTCGCTGAGATGCCGCCCCCCGCGCGTCTTGTGGTCGTCGACAACGGCGGTGGGGCGATCTTCTCCTTTCTGCCCTACGCCGGGTCCCTCACGAGTGAGGTCTTTGAACGCGCCTTTGGCACCCCCCAGGCACACGACGTCGCCGCCGCCGCTGCCGGGCTCGGGCACCGCGTCATCGAGATCGCGAGCACCGCAGCGCTCGCCGCCGCGCTCGCCGAGCCGCCGGAGGGGCTCGAGGTGCTCGTCGTGCGCAGTGACCGCGAGGCCAACCGCGCCGTCCACGAGCGCCTGGCCGCCGCCGCCGCCAGTGCGGTCGATGGGGCGCTGGAACAGGGCGGCCCTCGCGGGCCGGAGCGGTCCTAAAAGCGCCGGGCGTCGCTCGCCGCGTAGTGGGCGACTTCGGAGTCCACCGCCGCGCTGTGCTCGATCGCCTCCACGGCCTCGCCGAGTCCCGCGGCGGGCAGCGCGCAGGTCATCTCCTCGGGGCGCATGCCGGTACGCGCTCGCGAGAGCGCGCAGCCGACGCTCGCCGCGGGGATGCCGCGCTCGGCGAGGGCAACGATGTGGCACTGGGGCTTTCCCTGGATCGACAGCCCGGGCAATGCGTCGGACAGGACCATCAACTGGCGGCCGTTGACGCGCAACAACACGACGTCCGGCTCCATCCCCGGCGCCAGCTCGCTGAGCGGGCCGTAGCTGATCGCGCCAGGGCGCGTGCGGACGGCCGGGATGGTGCCCACCGCCTCGGGGCGCACCCAGCCGCTCTCGAACAGCGCGGTCACGTCTTCATTGCCGGCGACGTCCTCGAGCTTTGCGAGGCCGTGGGTGTAGCGCCCGACGCTGCAGTTGCCGTGGTCGGCCGGGAGCGTGGAAAAGCTGCGCTCGGCGCCATGGATCCAGAACGCACAGCTGGCGGGGACCCGCCCGCGCCGCCCGTCGAGCGCCGGCTCGCTCATCGGGGCGTCGAAGGCGGGCAGGTCGACCGGCACCTCGGCACCGAACGCGATCGCCACGGGGGGGACGGCGAGGTGGAGGACCTCGGTGAGGCGCCGCCCCAGCTCTTGCCACGCCGGTCTGGTCATCGTTCTCCGATCCTTTGCCGCAGGCGCACGACCCCGGGTGTTTACTATGGCAGGCTGATCTCATGCCTCGGCTCAGCGAAGACCTCGCCTTTCGCGGGCTCGTGCACCAGTGCTCGGACGACGCGGTGCTCGGCGCGCTCGACCGCGAACCGCTGACCGGCTATATCGGCTTCGACCCGACCGCCGACAGCCTGCACCATGGCAACCTGTTGCAGCTGTGCAACCTCCGGCGGCTTCAGCTCGCCGGGCACCGCCCGATCGCCCTGGCCGGTGGTGCCACCGGCTTCATCGGCGACCCTGGGGGAAAGTCCGAGGAGCGCAACTTGTTGAGCATCGAGCAGGTGGCCGCGAACGTTGCGGGGATCCGTCCCCAGCTCGAGCGCTTCCTCGACTTCTCGCCGTCATCGGGGGCGTCGCAGGCGATCCTGGCGAACAACGCCGATTGGCTCGGGACGATGCCGCTGATCTCGTTCCTTCGCGACGTTGGCAAGTACGTCACGGTCAACCAGATGGTCGCCAAGGACTCCGTGCGCAGCCGCCTCGACCGCCTCGAGCACGGCATCTCCTACACCGAGTTCAGTTACATGCTGCTGCAGGCGACCGACTTCTTGCACCTTTTTGACACCTACGGCTGCCGCCTCCAGCTCGGGGGGAGCGACCAGTGGGGCAACATCGTCACCGGCGTCGACCTCATCCGAAAGGTGCGGGGAGCGACCGCATGGGCGCTTACCTCGCCGCTCGTGCTCCGCGCAGATGGCACCAAGTTCGGCAAGAGCGAGGGTGGGGCGATCTGGCTGGATCCTCGGCGCACGAGCCCGTTCGCCTTCTATCAGTTCTTGTGGCGCAGCGAGGACGCGATGGTCGGGACGTACTTGCGCTATTTCACCTGGCTCGACCACCAAGAGATCCTCGCCCTTGACGAGGCGACCGCCGCCCACCCCGAGCGGCGTGAGGCGCACCAGGCACTGGCGCGGGAGTTGACCACGCTCGTGCACGGCGAGGAGGAGTGCCGCCGGGTGGAACGAGCGGCCGCGGCGCTCTACACCGAAGACGTGGTCTCGCTCGACGCGGCGACCTTGACGATGGCGCTCGAGGGAGCGCCGGCGAGTGTGCTCGCCCCGAGCGAGCTCGACGGCGGCCTCGAGGTCGTTGACGCCCTCATGCGCAGCGGCCTCGTTGCCTCAAAGAGCCAGGCGCGCACGGCGATCGAGCAAGGCGGCGCGTACGTCAACAACCGCCGCGTCGCGGGCATCGATGCCCGGATCGGCGCCAGCGACCTCTTGGACGGGGGCTACGTGCTCTTGCGCCGTGGCCGGCGCGAGCTCCATCTCCTCAGCTTCCGTTGATCGGTCGCGCCGGGGTCCGCCGGCTCGCCCCTGTGCTCGTGATCCCGGCGGTGGGAGCGCTGGCGAGCGCCTGTGCGGCGACCCCTGATAGCGCCTCCGGGCTCGCCTCCTGGGCGAGGCAGGCGAGCTACTCCTCGACGGTCGGCCTGTTGCGGGGCGATGTGCGCGACATCGACGCCGGGATCCGCCTCAACAAGCTGCGGGCGACGCACACAGCCTGCGACGGCCTCGGCACCGACGCGGCGAGCGCGATCGGCCAGCTGCCGACGCCCGACCACCGGCTCACGACGATGCTGAACGGCGCCTACAGCGGGCTCATCAACGCCGCGCAGGCGTGCTCTGACGGCAAGACGCTCTCCGGCCGCTCCTTTGTGACCTACGAGCGTCGCTCGGCGGGGGCGCTTCGAACTCTGTCCGCAGCGACGGCGCGCCTGCACGCGCTCGAGCGGCGATAAGTTGCCCTGATGGCACCGGCGGTCAGTCGCAGCGGGCTCGTGCCAGCAGGTGCCGATCCGGACGCCTATGACCGCTTGCGTCGCCGCGTGCTGTGGAGCCTGCCGACCGGGCTCTACCTGCTCGGGACCGCCGCGGGGGCGCGGCGCAACCTCATGACCTGCAACTGGGCGACCCAGCTCGCCACGTCGCCAAAGCTCGTCGGCGTGTCGGTCGAGAACGGCGTGCACACCTACGAGCTGTTGCGCGAGGGCCGCTGCTTCACGCTTTGTCTGCTCAGACGCGAAGATCGGGCGATCGTGCGCAAGTTCGTCAAGCCGGCGAGCGACGACCGCGAGGCGCGCACGCTTTCGGGTGTGCCGTATCGCGACGCACCGGTCAGCGGCGCCCCCATCGTGGCCTCGGCGCTCGCCGTGCTGGACTGCACGCTGGTGCACGAGGTCCCGCTCGGCAGCCACACGCTCTTTGTGGGCGAGGTCGTGGACGTGATGGCGCCCGACGGCGATGGTGAGCTCGCCGTCTTGCGCATGGAGGACACCCGGATGAGCTACGGCGGCTGAGTTGGCCGAGTCCCACACCCCCAACCGCCGCGGCGCGCCGGCGCGCCCGAATGCCGTCGGTTACCGCTTCATCGCCGACCAGGCGGCCCTCGAGGCGCTGATCGGTGAGATCCTCGCCGGTGAGGAGTACGGGCTCGACACCGAGTTCCACCGCGAGCGCACCTACTACCCGCGCCTCGCGCTCTTGCAGGTCTCCTTCGCCGACCACATCGCGCTCATCGATCCCCAGGCGGTCGACGTGGCGCCCTTCGCCGCGGTGCTCAACAGTCCGGCGCTCGCGGTCGTGCACGCCGCGGACCAAGACCTCGAGGTGCTCGATCGGGCGTGCGGCGCCGTGCCGGGGCGCCTATTCGACACCCAGCTCGCCGCGGGCTTCGACGGTCTCAGCACGCCGGCGCTCGGCACGCTTGTCGAGCGGGTGCTCAACCTGCGCCTCGAGAAGGGAGACCAGCTTACCGATTGGACCCGGCGCCCATTAAGTGAGCGCCAGCTGGCCTATGCGGCGAGCGACGTCGCCTACCTGTTGACCTTGAAGCAACACATCGTCGAACGGCTCGGCCGGCTCGGCCGGCTGGCGTGGGCCGAAGAGGAGTGTGCCGCGCTGCTCGCCCGGCCCCGCGGCCCGGTGGTTCCCGAGGAGGCCTGGTGGCGCCTCAAGCACGTCCGCCAGCTGCGCGGCCGTGAGCGCCAGGTCGCCCAGGCAGTGGCCGCCTGGCGGGAGCGGCGTGCCCAGCGCCTCGACGTGCCGACCCGCTACGTCCTGTCCGATCTCGCGCTGGTGTCGATCGCACACCGCCCGCCGGCTGATCGCGGCGACCTCGAGGCGGTGCGGGGGATCGACGTCCGCGGGCTCGGTGGCGGCGCGCTCGCCGAGCTGCTCGAGGCGATCAGCGAGGGGACGACGATGTCGCCCGACGAGGTGCACATCCCTCCCGGCCCGCCGGCCGAGCCAGCCGCCCGGCCCGCCGCCGCGCTCGGTGCCGCCTGGGTCACCTCGCGGGCGCGCGAGCTCGGGATTGACACCAGCCTGCTCGCGACCCGAGCCGATCTCACGGCCTTCTTCAAGGAGCGGCCCGAGGGGCGCCTGACGCTGTCGTGGCGCAACGAGCTCGTTGGTGAGCCGCTCCGCCAGCTCGCCGAGGGAACCCTCGCCCTGGCGGTCGGTCCACGGGGTGATCTCGTGCTCGAGGAGCGCTCCCACCGGCCGGTGTCGGCCGACGTGAAACCGTGCGGTTCCGAGCGCTAGGCGCGCACCGTCTCCTCGCCGTTGCTCGGGCGGGGGCGCAGGTCGACCGTCAGGGTGAGGACGCCATCTTCCAGCACGCCTTTGGCATCGCCCAGGATGGCGAAGTCCATGTAATCGAGCTCCATCTGTGCCCGGATTCGGGCGCGCTCGGGACCTTCCACCGGCGGCAGCCCGCGCCGGCGGACGGCCGCTGCCCGATCGCGGAATCGGTCGATCATGGCGTCAGTGTCGAAGCTCGGTTGGTCCATCGCCCGCCGAGGCTATCGCTGGCACCCGCTGGCCTGGCGCGCCCCGGCGGGCCGCTGCGCCAGCGCTGACCTGCCCCGTCGGGCGCGCCCGGGATCCTGCGACCCATTGGCGAGCTCAGGGCGGCGGTATGCTGAGCCGCAACGAGCTCCGCGCGCCTCGCCGGCCGGCCGGCACCGCGGAGCGCCCGCACGGACTCGGGCAGTGCACGCGTCCGTCGTCAGCTGGGGAGCGGCTCGTGAAGAAGGGACGTCATCGGCGCTTCGAGGAGGCCCGCAGCTTGAAGCGCGCGGTCGAGGTGGTCGTGGAGCCGTGTCCTGAGTGCGGCGCCGATCCCGAGGACGAGCACGCCAGCTGGTGCCTGTATGAGTCCGAGGATTACGAGGAGGCCGACGAGGACGGCGCCCCCGAGTGAGGTCCCGGGCGGCGCCGGCGGAGCGCCGGGTGGGGAAGCAGCACGCCTGAGCGCCCGTCGAGGTACGCCGCCACGAGCGCGTAGACCTCGGTCCCGCACATCTCAATGAGCTCGTCGCGAAGCGAGCGGTAGACGGGCTCGGCGCCGGCAAAGGCTTCGGGCGCTTCGCTGCACCACCATGCGAACTCCTGGCCCCCTTCCCCCCAGTGCCGGCGCTCCCACGGGCCGAGCATCGAGGTGACGTGGCCATGGAGGTCAGTGGTGTCCTCCCGGCGCAGTGGCAACTGCCAGCAGACCTCGGGCTTGAGCTCGAGCGGCCGCCGTCCTTCTTCGAGCGCCGCGCGATGCAGCGCGCAGCCGCTCCCGCCGGCGAATCCCGGACGGTTCAAGAAGATGCAGGCGCCGTCGACCATCCGCGTCGTGATCGCGCGCTTGGTGCGTCGCACGATGCCGCGCCGCATGGCGAGCGCCCGGTGCTGCCACTGCTTGGCGGTGAGCCGGGCGGCCTCGGCTTCGACGCGCGCCACATCGCTCTCGCCCGTGAAGTGGGCGCCATAGGAGCAACAACCCTGCTCGAGTTCGGGTGCGGGTGCGGTGAGCACCCCCTGGCAGCCCTGTCCGAACAGGCAGTGCCACGGGCTGGCGAGGAAGCCGACGTCGACGAGCCAGGTTCGATCCTCGGCCGGATCCTCAAAGCTTGCCCATTCGCGCGCTTGGCCGACCCCGGGCACGGCCGCCACGCTAGCGGCACCGTCACGCGCCGCTTGACCTCGGTCGTTGCAGGAGGGGCTCAGCCGCCGGCGTCGCAACCCGCCGTTTCTGGCTCGCCGGCCCCGAGCGCGCTGAGCTGTGCCTGCGTCGGCTCGGCGCAGCAGAACCACGACTCGCTGAGGCGCGGGCGGGGTGCCGCCGTGCCCGGAGGGGACGGCGGTGGTGGCGTCGGCGGCCGCCCCAGGCCGGAGCGGTACGCGGCACGGATTGCCTCATAAGCCTCGCGACCCCCGGCCCCGCTCTGCTCCAGCTGCTCGGCGAGCACGGCAACGTTGGCCTGTAGGTCGTCGATCGCGGGGTCGCGGTGGCGCCAAGCGGTGCCGGGGATCGCGGGGTCCTCGCCGACCAGGCTCGCCGCGAGCACCGGGTCGGGGTCGGCGACGAGCAGCGATCCCGGCGGGAGGAGGAGCCGGATGCCGTACTGAACGGCGTCCACGCTCTCGATGAGGTCCTCTTCGGCCACGAAGTCGAGGAGGTCGAGGAGGTCCTCGGCCGTGCTCCAGGGGGTGAAGGGCAGCAGCGAGGGGCGCACCTCGATGGAAAGACTCCGCAGCCATCGCACCGCGCTGACCGCGTCAGCACGGGTGTGGCGCTTGTCGAGGCGGGCGAGCACGACGTCGCTCGTCGATTCCACGGCCGTCGTGACGAGGACGAGGCCGCGGGCGGCGAGCTCGCTGAACAGCTCCCGGTGCCGCAGGATGTGGCTGACCTTGACCGTCGCGTCGAAGGTCAACGCGGGATGGCGACGCGACAGCGCCTCGAGGACCGCCCGGGCATGGGCGGGCCGGTTGAGGAAGTCCGGGTCCGCCAGGTGCAGGTGTGCCGCACCCTCGGCGACGAGGACGTCCGCGTCTGCGAGAACGCTGTCGAGCGCGACCGGCCGCGAGCGGCCGCCGTAGATGACCGGGATCGGGCAGTGCCGGCAGCGATGGTTGCAGCCGCTCGTCGTCTCGAGCGTGCCGACGAGACGCCGGTCATCGCCCACCTGGAGGCTCGCGTAGCGCTCGAGCCCAGGCAGGCCGGCGCGCACCTGAGCGGGACGATGCCCTGGCTTCGAGCTCCCGAGCACGCGCAGGCGTTGGGGCGGGCGCGACGCAGGGAGTTCGAGCGTTGCCGCCCATGCCAACAGCGCCGGGCCGACTTCGCCCGCGGCGCAGACGTCGCCCGGGACGAGGTGCTCGCCAAAAGCGTCGGCCGCCGCGTCTGCGTACAGCCCGTGCACGAACAGCGGGACGCGGGGCGAGGTGGCAGCGATGCGTTCGAGGACACGCATGCCAAGGCGGAGCGCGGTGTGCATCGGCACCGAGAGCACGACGCCGTCGGCCCAGGACAGGTCGCCCTCGTCGAGCGGCTCGAGCGAGAGGTCGACCGCCTTTGCTGCATGGCCGGCCTCGGCGAGCAGCGCGGCGGGCACGGTGCAGCCAAGCGGGCGGGTCCCGAGTTCGTAGGTCGATACGAGCAGGATATTCACCGGACCTCCGGGGTCTCAGGGGAGATCTCGATCTCGAGCTCGCGCTGCGCGGCCCGTAGCGCGGCGATGACCTGATCGGGTTCATCGGCCCGGGCGAAGACGAAGCCAAGGTAGCGACCCCCCTCGGGGAGCGCCTCGAGCGTCTCGCCGAGGGGGACCGAGATCTCGACCCCGACGATGTGGGGGACCTTGGCCGCCCGCTCGGCGCCCTCGAAGCGCACGAGTCGGCCGGAGTTGGCAATCGGGACCATCAAGACCCCGCTTGCTCCCTCGAGTGACACGACCCGCGCCCGCTCGCCGAGCGCGTGGGCGAGCACGAGCATCTCGAGCGAGCCGGCACCGCCGAGCGCGGCGGCGCAGCGCCCACCGATGGTGCGCGCCGCGACCTCGAGCAACACGAGCTCGCCCGCCTCGGTGCGCCGCGCTTCGGCGTGCACGGGGCCCTCGCGAAGCCCGATGGCGCTCGTGGCCCGCTGCACGAGGGCGGCGAGGTCGCGCTGGTCTTCGACCGAAAGGCGTGACGGCGTGACGTAGATCGTCTCCTCGAAAAAGGGCCCGACGAGCGCGTCGGGCTTGTCGAAGATCGCTACCGTCGAGAGCTCGCCGTGCCAGAGCACGCCTTCGAGGGCGTGCTCCTCGCCCGGGATGTACTCCTCGAGCACGAGGCGTGGCGATTCATCGAGGCGATCGAGCAGTCCGAGGTCGCGCTCCAAGGCCGCGAGCAGCTCGGCGCGGTCATTCGCGCGGATCACGCCACGGCTCGCCGAGAGCCCGGCCGGCTTGAGCACGACGGGATAGCCGAGCGCTCCCGCCGCCTCGATCGCCACAGCGCGCGCCGCGTCCGGTTCCCTCGCGCCCGGCTCGCCAAGAAGCAGCGGCCGCCAGCGCGGCTGGCGGACCTCGCCAGCGCCCAGCCGCCGCCGCTGCTCGATCTTGTCCCGCGTGGCGCTGACGGCGTCGACAGGGTTGTGGGCGAGCCCTAACCGCTCGGCGGCCAGGGCGGCGCACAGGAGGCCCTGATCGTCGACTGCGACCACGGCATCGAAGGGTCGGGCGCGATCCGCCGCGATGATGGCGTCG
>JAJZKA010000080.1 GCA_021809805.1 Actinomycetes bacterium | reverse complement strand
CGGTGGGGGAGGCGTGCGCGGCCGAGCCCGAGATGGAGCGCAGCAGCCGCCCCCGCGCGCTGTCCCTCGAGCTCGGCGAGGCGGGCGCCGCCGATGCCCGTCACCTCGCCGGCGACGAAGACGCCCGGGATGGCGGTGACGCCGCCGTCGTGCCGGGCTGCCGCGCCCGGCCGCCCGGGGGCCGTGTGGTCAGGCATGCCGAGCTGGCGGGCGAGTTCGAGGCGGGGAACGAAGCCGAAGGAGACGCAGGCCGCGTCGACCTCGTAACGGCGCTCGCCACCAGGTCGCGGCCGCCAGTGCGTATCGAGCCGGGAGACCACGACCTCTTCGACCCGCGCGTTCCCGAACGCGGCGGTAATGGCCGCACGCGTGAGGAGCGGAACGCGCGCCGCGGCGAGGACGGCGAGGTAGGAGAGCGCGTCGCGCACGACGCGGGGCGTTGCGCACAGGCCGGCGAGCGCCGCTGGCCGACGAAGGGGGTTGCCTGCCTCGACGACGGCCGCGACCCGGGCGCCCCCGCGGACGAGGGAGGCGGCGACCGGGAGCAGGAATGGACCCGAACCTGCGACCACAATCCGGCGCCCGAGGAGGACTCCTTCGCCCTTCAGCAGCGCTTGGGCGGCGCCGGCAGTCGTGACTCCGGGGAGCTCCCAGCCCTGAAACGGCAGCACGAGCTCGCTCGCCCCGGTCGCGAGCACGAGCGCCTGGGCGACGAGTCGCCCGGCGCCAGCCCCCTCGGGCGTGGCGAGGAGGAGCTCGTAGCCACCCGCGACCGGCGCGACCGCCCAGACCACACGCCCCGTGACGATCCCGACCCCTGCGTCGCGCAGCGCCGCGAACCGGGCGGGGAGGTGCGGGCCGATCGGAGCGCCGCCGCCGTCCGCGTCGCGCAGTGGTTGGCGGTAGATCTGGCCACCAAGGCGTGCTCCCGCGTCGAGGAGGGTGACCGCGACCCCGGCGGTGGCAGCAGAGAGGGCGGCGGCCATGCCCGCCGGGCCGCCCCCGACGACGACGAGTTCAGGCATCTGGCCCGGCGCCGGTCGACGAGGAGGTCTCCAGGCGATCGCCCTCGCGCAGTGCCCGCAGGCAGGCGCGCACGGCGCGTTCGCCGTTCACATCGATCAGACAGTCAAAGCAGGTGCCGATCCCACAAAAGACCCCGCGCGCGTGTCCCTTCACGCGGGTGCGCCGCCAGGATGAGACGCCGTTGCGTACCAGCGCGCCCGCGACCGTCGAGCCCGCCGGCGCGATCAGCGGACGCCCGTCGAAGCTGAAGTGCAGATCGGTGGCGGCGAGCTTGCTCATTGGCGCGCCGGCGCGAAGCGCGCCGGGGAGAACGGGTCCAGGGCGAAGCCGGGATCACGGCCCCCGAGCAGGGCGAGGACCGCCCGCGCGCTCGCCGGCGCGAGGCCGACTCCCGCGCCCTCATGGCCGGTCGCGTGCAAGAGGCCGGGCACCTGGACGTCCTCGCCGAGCACCGGGAGGCGGTCCGGGGTGGCGGGGCGGAAGCCAACGTAGGTACGCAGGAGGCGCACCGAGGCGAGCGCCGGAAAGAGGCGAATTGACCGTGCGGCGATCGAGGCGCGGACCGCGGAGTTCACCGTGCGGGAAAAGCCGACGAACTCGCGCGAGGACCCGAGCAGCATCGTGCCGCTCGGCGTCGCCTCGACGACTGCAGAGGTGCGGTAGCCACGCGCGTCCTCGTGGATGGCCGCAACGTAGCCGGATTCGTAGACCTTGTGCGGCGTGAACGGTGCGACGGGCTCGGTGACGAGTACGTGGCCGCGCCTTGGCGTGACGGGGACGTAGCCGCCGAGGAGCGTCGCGACCTCACCTGCCCACGCACCCGCAGCGTTGACCACGGCACGTCCGACGCCGATGTCACCCGCCGAGGTGGACAGCCGCGCGATCCGTCCGTCGTGAGCGCGCGTCGCGCCGCGGACCGTGACGCCCCCGACGAGCCGTCCGCCGCGACCGCGCAGCGCCCGGACGAGCGCGTCGACCGCGAGCATTGGCTGGACCTGTGCGTCCTCCTCGTAAAAGACGCCCCCGGCGACCTCCCGGGACAGGTTTGGCTCGAGCGCGGCGAGCTCGGAGCCTGCGACGACGCTGAGCACCGCACCTTCGGCGCGCTGGGCTTCCGCCAATGCGACGAGTTGGGAAAGGGCCGCCTCGTCGGGCGCGACGACGAGCCCACCTTTTGGCTCGTACTCGAACCCGCCCGCGAGCTCGTCCGCGAGGTCCCTCCAGAGCGCGAGGCTCGCGCGTGCGAGTTCGAGGTCGAGTCCTGGGAGCTTGTCGGAGACGAGCAGGTTCCCCTCCCCCGCGGAGCTCGACCCCGCCGCCGGGCCGACTTGGTCGACGACGCACACCTCGAGCCCTTCGGCCTGGAGCAGCGCGGCCACCGCGCAGCCGATGATTCCCGCGCCGATCACCACCACCTCTGCGCGCTCGGGAAGCTCATCGTCGGCCACGGCGGGCAGATTCAGGCCTCGGTAAAGCTGAACCCGGCCGGAAAGGGGTCGTCGGGATCGAGCAAGTAGCTCGCGAGCCCCGTGACATACGCCCGTCCGGTGACGGTCGGCACGACGGCGGGGAAGTCGCCGACGTGGGATTCAGCGACGAGGCGTCCGAGAAAGCGCGTCCCGATCGTCGAGAGGTGCGGGAAGTCCTCGTTGAGTCCGAGGCGACCACGCGCATGGAGCTGGGCCATGCGGGCGGAGGTTCCCGTGCCGCACGGCGAGCGGTCGAGCCAGCCCGGATGGATGGCGACGGCGGCACGCGCCGGTTTCGTGTCGGTCGCGTCCTCCGCCAGGATCACGTGATGGCAGTGGTCGATCCCGTTCTCTGGATGGGCGAAGTCAAGCTGAGCGTTCACGGCGTCCATGATCCGCAGTCCGGTGCCGATGAGCTCGTCGTGACGGCGGGGCGCGACCTCGAGGCCGACCGAAGCGGCCGGGACGATGGCGTAGAAGTTGCCACCCCAGGCGAGATCGAGGCGAACCGTGCCGAGACCGGCCACCTCGACATCGGCGTCGCGCAGGTGAAGGTAGGAGGGGACGTTCCGAATCGTCACCGCCGACGCCCGCCCACCGTCAACCGTGACGTTTGCCTCGACGAGGCCGGCTGGAGTGTCGAGACGGATCACCGTGCTCGGCTCTGTCACCGGAACCATGCCCGTCTCGACGAGCACCGTTGCGGTCCCGATCGTGCCGTGCCCACACATCGGTAGGCAGCCGGAGACCTCGATGAACAGCACGCCGTAGTCGGCGTCCGGGCGCGACGGGCGCTGCAGGATCGCCCCGGACATCGCTGAGTGTCCGCGCGGCTCGAGCACGAGGAGGCGCCGCAGGTCATCGCGCTCGTGCATCAGATACTGCCGGCGTGCCTCCATGGTGGCACCGGGCAGGTCACCAACCCCGCCGGTGACGACGCGCGTCGCCATGCCCTCGGTGTGGCTGTCGACTGCGCTGAGCACGATGCGGCTGCGCATCACAAGGAGAGGGCCTTCACCCGCCTCGCGAGCGCGCGCACCGTCGATTCCTCCGACGCTGGCAGGGGGAGGCGGGGCAGGCGGACCCCGCCCGCTCGATGGCCGACCTCGTCTTGGGCGATCTTCACCGCTTGGACAAAGCGCGGGTCGGCGTCGTAGCGCAACAGCGGGAGCATCGCCCGATACAGGGGCAGTGCCGCAGTGAAGTCCCCTGCCGCACAGTGCTGCCACAGCGCGAGGCTGTGAGCCGGGAAGGCGTTGACAAAGCCGGCGATCCAGCCCACCGCGCCCATGAGCATTGCCTCGACGAAGGTGTCGTCGCTCCCACAAAGGACCTGGATCTCGGGCGCGTATTCCTGGATCGCCGCCACCCGGCGGATATCTTGGGAGAACTCCTTCACCGCCACGACCTGGTCGATCTCTGCGAGCCGGCCGATGAGCTCGGGAACGAGGTCGACTCGGGTCGAAAACGGGTTGTTGTACGCGATGATCGGCAGCCCGACGCGCGCGATCTCCTTGAAGTGCGCGACCACCTCGTCGCCGGTCGGAGCGTGGGACGTGGGGGGGAGCGCCATGACGGCGGGACAGCCGAGCGAGGCGGCGTGCTCGGCCCAGCGGCGTGCCTCGGTCCCTGATTTCGCGGAGACCCCCGGGACGATCGGGATCCTGCCGCCGACCGCTTCGCGCGCGACCTTGACCGCCGCGGCGCGCTCCTCGTCGCTCAAGGTCTCGTACTCGCCGAGCGAGCCGTTCGGGATGATGCCCATGACCCCCGCGTCGGCCAGCCATGCGCAGTGGCGGGCGAAGCCGTCGAGATCGATGCCGCCGTCGGGCGTGAGCGCCATCGTCGACGCTACGTAGATCCCCCGGAACTGATAGGGCTGTGCCGCGGCCACATCGACTCCTTCCGCCTGGTCGACGCAAAGCCTACGGCCGGCCCGCGCGGCCTTGAAGAGACGAAGCGCGAAGAGCCCCCCGGAAAGATTGGACACCTGTCCAAGGCCGTCCGCGGAACAATGCGGCCACCGCGCATGCGCGTGGTGGTGCGAATGGAAGGGGAGGCGGGCATGGAGCGGGCCGACACGGTGGCTGAGGTCCGGGTGTACGGCTACGACCTCAGCTATGCGCATGGGACCTACGTCATGTCAAAGGGCCGAGAGATCACCGTGCTGCGAAGTGTCGTCGTCGCCCTCACCGCGCGCAGCGGAGCGACCGGGTACGGCGAGGTGTGTCCCCTCGGGAGCACCTACTTGCCCGGCTTTGCTGGAGGGATCTTCGCCGCCCTTGCCGAGCTCGGACCAGCGCTGATCGGCCAGGATCCCGGTCGCCCCGGCGCCGTGGGCGCGACGATGGACGAGTGCCTCGCCGGGCATGCGTATGCCAAAAGTGCCATCGACATCGCGGCGCTCGACCTTTTCGGCCGCCAGAACGGACTTTCGTGCTCCGCATTGCTCGGCGGGAAGCGCCTTGAGGACTTCCCGCTCTATGTCGCGGTCCCTCTCAACACGCCCGCCGCGATGGCCGACTTCGTCGGAGAGGCGCGCGCTGAGGGGATCCACCGCTTCCAGCTGAAGATCGGCGGCACGCCAGAGCAGGACGCGGCCCGCGCCGCCGCCGTCGTCGCCGCGACCGGGCCGGAAGACGTGATCGTCGCCGACGCGAACGGCGGGTGGCGTCTCCAGGACGCGACCGTTGCGGTGCGCCTTCTCGACGGGCTCGAGCGCCTGCGTCTCGAGCAACCCTGCCCGACGATCGAAGAGTGCCTCATCCTCCGTCAGCGCACGAGCCTTCCCTTCGTGCTCGACGAGGTGATCACCGACGTGGCAGCGCTCATCCGCTGCTACGAGGCCGGCGCGATGGACGCGATCAACGTGAAGATCAGCAGGCTCGGCGGACTCACCCGCGCCCGCCAGCTGCGCGACCTGGCCCAGGAGCTCGGGCTTCGCCTCACGATTGAGGACACCTGGGGGGGCGATCTCACCACGGCAGCGGTGAGCCATCTCGCGGCCACGACCGCCCCCGAAGCCCTCTATGCCGCGTCGTTCATGAACGACTGGACCCTCGAGCACATCGCTGGCTACCGCCCCCGTTCGGTGGCCGGAACCGGCCGGGCACCGGTGGAAGCGGGGCTCGGTGTCGCCGTCGACGAGGCGCTGCTCGGCGAGCCGGTCGCCCGCTATCGCTGAACGTTGGAGGCCCTGGGGCGTCCCGCCATGCGCTGCTCCGCGCTGCTGGCACGACGCATGGCACCGGGGGTGACCCCGAGCACCTCGCGCATTTGACGGGTCATCGCGGCCTGGTCGAAGAAGCCGCACGCGGCGGCGATCGTGGCGAGGGGCTCACCGGTGCGGACCAGGCGGTGCACCGCCTCCTCGAGGCGCACCCGGAGCAGGAGCTGGCGGGGGGATAGGCCAAGGATGCGGCGCATGCGGCGCTCGAGCGCCGCAGGGCTCGTCCCCGCGACCTCGGCGAGTGCCGACAACGCGACCGGTGCCGTGGCGTGCGCGCGGACGTACGCGAGGGCGCGCCGCAACCCCTCCATCGCCGCGTCATCGACCGGGGCGTGCTCGTCGACCGAGACCGCCGCGATCGCGAGGACCGGGCTGAGCTGGCTCGGCACGAGCGTCTTGTTCGTCACATACCACCCGAGGCTGCCGTCGGGGCGCGTGATGATCTCGAGGTGCCGACGGACCGGGCGGCCCGGCGCGAGCAGGACGGCGTCCTGGGCCTCGTAGGAGCGCGCGAGCTCGGGACTGAAAAGCTCCCCGGCGCTTCGTCCGACGACCTCGCCGGGTCCTCGACAACCCGCGCGGTCCGCGAAGGCTTGGTTCGCCGCGAGGTAGTGCCCGTTTTCGTCTTTCAGGCTGAACATGACATGCGGGAGGCCCTCGAAGAGATTGAGGAGAGGATCGGTCGCGCCGGGGAGGGCCACGGCGGCAGTTTGGAGCCGATCGCGGCCCTCGGCAACTGCTCGCGCCAAGACGCGCCCGCTTCACTGGAGTCATGGAGCACTCCGCAATCGACGAGCGCGACGCCCATCGGCTCGCGACGGCCGACCGTCGGGCCGTGCGGCTCGCTGAGACCGCTCGTTCGTTTGAGTCGGCGGCCGACCGGCGCCAGCGCCGGCGCATCGGTGCGCTCGTCGCCGATCCCGCGAGTCGTCAGTTCCTCACGGACCTCACCGACCAGGTCCTGCGTATCGGGCCGCCGCGCCGCGCGGCGGCGCGACTCGTCGATCTCGTCGCCGAGCGGGGCCTCCCGCTCTTCGCAGGGCTGACCGACCGCTTGGCATTGCGCGCGGGGGTCGCGCTCGTGCCGCGGGCGCCCGAGATCGTCATGGCGCTCGCGCGCCGACGGCTCGAACGCGAGTTCTCGAGCGTCGTCCTGCCGGCCGAGGCCCGCCGTCTCTCCGTGCACCTCGCCCGGCGGCGTGCCCAGGCGATCCAGCTCAACTTGAATCTCCTCGGGGAGGCAGTCCTCGGCGACGATGAGGCACGCCGTCGCCTCGAGGGGATCATCGCTCTCCTGCAGCGGCCCGACGTCGACTACGTCTCGGTCAAGATCTCCTCGATCTGCGCCCAGCTCGACGTCTATGCCTACGAGCACAGCCTCGAGCGCATCGTCGGCCGGCTGCGGACGCTCTTGCGTTCCGCAGCCGCCTTCACGCCAGCGAAGTTCATCAACCTCGACATGGAGGAGTATCGGGACCTCCACTTGACCATCGATGCGTTCACGACCGTGCTCGGCGAGGCGGAGTTCGCCCGACTCGACGCGGGGATCGTGCTCCAGGCCTACCTCCCCGACTCCTACGCGGCGCTCGAGCGCCTTGCGGCTTTCGCCCGCGCGCGGCATGCGCGCTCCGCCGGCACCGTCAAGGTCCGCCTCGTCAAGGGGGCGAACCTCGCCATGGAGAAGGTGGAGGCCGAGCTGCGCGGATGGGAGCAGGCCCCCTTTTCCTCCAAGGAGGAGGTCGACGCGAACTACAAGCGGCTGCTCGATCTCGCGCTCGAGCCGGAGAACCGCGGCGCGCTGCGCGTCGGAGTGGCGAGCCACAACCTCTTCGACATCGCCTGGGCGCTGGATCGTCGCGAGGAAGTCGGCGCGGCGGATGCCGTCGAGATCGAGATGCTCGAGGGGATGGCGAACCCCCAGGCCCGTGCGGTGGCCGCAGAGGCCGGCGGCCTGCTGCTCTACGCGCCGATCGTGCGGCGGGAAGATTTCGAATCCGCGGTCGCCTATCTCGTCAGGCGCTTCGACGAGAACACTGCGCCGGAGAACTTCCTCGCCCAGCTCTTCGATCTCGTCCCTCGATCGGCACGTTGGGCGAGGGAGTCCGAGCGTTTCGCGGCGGCGGTCGCCGCCCGTCGGGGGTGGCCCGGCGGCCCGCGACGGCATCAGGACCGCCGTGTCGCAGAAGACATGTCGCCCGCCCCCGTTGCGGGCAAAGCGTTCACCAATGCGGCGGACACCGATTTCACGCTCGCCGTCAACCGGGCCTGGATAGCGGGCCATCTCGAAAAGTGGTCGCCCGTCTCCCTCGTCCCGGCCCGCGTCGACGCGATGGAGATCTCCGAGCCTGCGTCCGGCGTGGGCGTGGATCCCTCGTGCCCGAAGCACGTGCTCTACCGCTACGTCGAGGCTGACGTCGAGACGGTGCGCCGGGCGGTTGCAACGGCCCGGCGTGCGGCCGAGTCGTGGCGGACGCGCGAGAGCGCGGCGCGCGTCGGAGTCCTCGAGGCCGTCGCCGACGAGCTGGAGCGCGCTCGCGGCGAGCTGCTCGCGGTCATGACCCACGACGCTGCGAAGACGGTGGGCGAAGGGGACGCCGAGGTCTCCGAGGCGGTGGACTATGCGCGCTACTACGCCTCGGTCGCGCGCGGGCTGTCCGGGCGCCCCGGTGCGTTGTTCGATCCCTACCGGGTCGTCGTGGTCGCCCCGCCGTGGAACTTCCCGCTCGCGATTCCGGCCGGAGGAGTGCTCGCCGCGCTCGCGGCGGGCAGCAGCGTCATCTTGAAGCCGGCCCCCGAGAGCGTGCTCACGGCCTGGACACTCGCCCAGGCGTGTTGGGCCGGTGGCGTTCCCGGCGATGTCTTGCAGTTCCTTCCAACGGCGGACAACGAAGTCGGGCGACTGCTCGTCACCCATGACGATGTCGACGCGGTGATCCTCACGGGTGCCTACGACACGGCGCGACTGTTCTTGTCCTGGAAGCCCGAACTTCATCTCCACGCGGAGACGAGCGGCAAGAACGCCCTCGTCATCACCGCGGCGGCCGACCAGGACGACGCGATCCGCGACCTCGTGCGCTCGGCCTTCTTCCACGCCGGCCAGAAGTGCTCCGCCGCGAGCATCGCGATGATCGAGGCGCCGCTCTATGACGACACGCGCTTTTTGGGGCGCCTCGCCGACTCGGTCCGCAGCCTGCGCGTCGGCCCCGCCGCCGACCCCGCCACCCAGGTCGGCCCGCTGATCCGACCCCCGGGCCCGCTGCTCGCCGGTGCCCTGGGCACCCTTGGGGAGGGCGAGCGCTGGCTCGTCGAACCGCGCCAGCTCGACGAGGCGGGCTACCTCTGGCGCCCTGGCGTGAAGCTCGGAGTCGCGCCGGGGAGCGAGTTCCACCTCACTGAGTACTTCGGCCCCGTCCTTGGTCTCATGCGGGTCACGGATCTCGACGAGGCGATCACCTTTCAGAACCGCGTTGGCTATGGGCTCACTGGCGGGATTCACAGCCTCGACGACGCCGAGGTCGGCCGTTGGCTCGAGCGCGTCGAGGTCGGCAATGCGTACGTCAACCGCCACGTCACTGGCGCCATCGTGCGGCGCCAGCCCTTTGGGGGCTGGAAGCGTTCCGCTGTTGGACCTGGTGCAAAGGCCGGCGGACCGCACTACGTGGCATCCCTCGGCACCTGGCGGCCGACCGGCCCGGTGGACGTCGCCGCGCAGATCGATGGGGCGATCCGGGTCTGGCGTCGTCTTGCGGCCGGAGTGGACCCGAGTGGGCTCGCCAGTGAGGCGAACGTGTTCCGCCTCCGGCGTCTGAGCTCGGTCGCGCTCCGCTTCGGTGCGGCACCCGAGCGAGCAGCGCTCGCGGTCAGCCTCGGCGTCGCCGCGGCGCTCGAGGTTCCGGTGTCGTTGTCGGCGCCACGCGCCTTCGACGGACTTCCCGAGGCCACCGTGATCGAGGACGACCCCTCCTTCCTCGGCCGCCTCGAGGCGGGTGGAATCACGCGCGTCCGCCTCGTCGGCGGCGACCTCGGTCCCCGGCTCGATCTGATGGACCATGGTCTCGACGTCGACGTGGAGCCGCTCAACCCGATTGGCGAGCGCGAGCTCCTCCGCTACACGCGCGAGCAGGCGATCAGCGAGACCCGCCACCGCCACGGCAACGTGCGTCCGGCCCGGACCCGATAACGCCGCGCTGGCGGCGCAACCTTCCCTGCGCCCGCGAGCTGTGCGCGCGCGGACGTTCGCATTCGGCCACTCGCCAGTCGCGTCAGGAGGCCGTCGCGTTCTTGGTCGGTGTCGACGACGCGGTGTTCGACAGCCTTTGGGTGCGATTCCGCCAGCAATGGCACCGCGCGGTGATTGCGATCAGCGCGTCGGAGTTCTCCATCACCACCAAGACGCCGGCGCGCCGCGGCCGTCGAGGGTGTTGGGGTCCAAAGCGAGGTCACGCGGGCCAATCAGGCCTCGTTCGTGCCTGCCTCCCACTGGGAGCAATGGCGCCGAGGGCCTCTCGTGGGTGGCCGGCACCGGGAGCATGGGTGTGGACGTCCCCAGCCCTGGTTGGGCACATGAGGTGATCTGGAAAGGGCGCGACGGACAAGGGCGTGTGCCCGCCTGATTGTCGGGGCCGAGGTCGTGGGTGCCTCGCCGGAGGGCAAAGAACGTGTTGTCGCGGTCACTGCCTTCCGGCGCCGGTTGGCCGAGTTATTGCACGAAGCGGATAGGTGCGGGCCAGGCGGCCGGTCTGGGTTGGCAACCGTCGCGACCATCGCTGCCTGATCGCGACGATTGGCAGTGAACTGACAGCTGATCAGCTCAGGCGGTCGGAGCGGACCGAGGTACCCGAAGGCCACTGGGCGATCAGCAAATACCGGTCTCCTCGGATGAGGCTGCGGCGCCACTCGATTGGCTGTTCGCCGGCCAAAGCCAGCCGTTCGATCGAGAAGGCCGCCGTCTTGGGGGGCAGCCGCAACAGCTTCCGTTCGGTCGGCTCGGGAATGACGGGCTTGATGCGCTCCCAGCCACCCGAAATTCGCAGGGAACAGTGAGTGGTCAGGAGGTCGTAGAGGCCGCCCGAAGACAGATCGGCGTTGAGCAGCCCATGCGCGAGATCGGCTGGCAGCCACGAGCGGTCCCGGGCGATCGGTTCGGAGCCCGCGAAGCGGAGGCGCTCGATGAAGACGACCTCGGTATTGGCACCCAGGCCAAGGTGTGCCGCGACCTCGGCCATGGCGGGGCGGCGCTCGGCCGCGAGCACCTCGCTGCGCTCCTCGATGCCGCCGGCTCGCACCGTCGAAGCCAGGCTGTAGAGGGAATGGAGCGGTTGTTCGAGGACGGGCTGGGTGATGGAGCTTCCCCGACCCCTTTGGCGGACGACCAGGCCCTCTGCGGTGAGGTGCCGAACGGCCTCTCGCACGGTCTGCCGACTCACCTCGTAGTCCCGGGTCAGCTCCTCGTCGGTCGGGAAGTGGTCCTCGAACTCGCCGCCGAGCAGGCGGTGCCGGAGGTCGTCGACGATCTGGGCCCACAGGGGCAACGGGCTCGATCGGTCGAGCGTGGCCGCCATCGCGTTACCCTCCGGCCAGGAAGAACGATGCGACGAGCACGACCAGAACGTAGAGAGTGACGAGGGCCATGGGCGGGTCCTTCTCGTAGATGAAGGACAGCACCCCGACCGCCACGCGCAGAATCGGGGTGAGGATCAAGATCAAGACGCCGAGCACGACGATCCCACGCCCCTCCCCATGGGCAATCGCATGCCCGAGGGCGGCGAAGGAGTGCGGGAACGGCGTCGACTTCGCCGTGAGCTCCTGGTAGGAGAAGTTGCCGCGGATGGGCAGATAGGCAGCGTGGTGGGCGAACATGAGCCCAAGTCCGGCGGCGATGACGGCCACGCTCAAGACGACGCCGATCCGCAGCACCAGGCTGATCGCCAGCTCGACCTTGCGGACCTTTTCTTCCATCACGGCCACCTCTTCGGGGCTGAGCTGGCGGCGGCGGCCAGAACCCCCCATGCCCTCCGGAGCCTGCTCCGACTGAATCGAGATGGGTGGCTGGGGAGTGCCGGTGGGCTCGGTTGGATCGGTCACGAGAAGATCCCCTTCTGGAGCATCTCCAAGGAGATGACGACGAGGACGACGACGAACACGAGCCGGACCGTCTTGCTGGTAACCCGGCCGAGGACGCGGGCGCCGAAGGTCGCCCCGAGCAGCACGCCGGCGGCCACGGGGGCGGCGATGATCGGGTCGATCTGACCACGGGCGAAGTACACGCCAGCACTGGCGGCAGCGGTGACACCGATCATGAAGTTGCTGGTGGCCGAGGACACCTTCATGGGAAGGTGCATGGCGCTGTCCATGGCTGGAACCTTGAGCGCACCGGAGCCGATGCCGAGCAATGCGCTCACGAGCCCGGCGACGTACATGAGCGCGAGACCGGGCGTGGTGCCGACCACTTTGTAGGGGATTTCGCGCTGCTCGGCCTGGTCGAAGTAGGAGCCGTGCAGGTTGAAGTAGTTGGCGATCCGGTCGTTGGACACGGTGAGCGGCGCGTCGGCGTGCCGGCGTCGGAAGGTGGCGAAGGAGGAGTAGCCGAGTACGAGGCCGAAGAAGACGAACAAGAATCGGGTGGGCAGCAAGGTGGTGAGATAAGCCCCGCTCACCGCCCCCGTAGTCGTGGCGATCTCGAGGAACATTCCCGCACGGAGGTTGGTCATCCGCTCTCGGACGTAGGCCGCCGCCGCGCCGCTCGAGGTCGCGATCACCGAGACGATGCTTGCCCCAATAGCCAGGCGGATGTCCACGTGGTACAGCAGCGTGAGGACGGGGACGATCACAACGCCACCGCCCAAGCCGATGAGCGAACCGAGCACCCCCGCGGCGACCGAGATCAGCGCCAGCGAGATCACGAAGTCGAGTGGCGTCATGGATCTATTGTACGTACTTCCGGATATACTTGCAACTGCAATCGCTCGGCCCCGGCGGACCTGCAACGGCGGCGACGAGCCCGCTGTGCGGCCATCGAGCAAGAGAGCGGGATCGCTGACGCGCCGGCCGGGCTCAAGTTGCGTGGCGCTCGATGTAAGGCTGGTCGAGATCCCCTGTGGGCGCATCGGGAAAGACGATCGACACGAGCGTCACCGGAAGTGGCGAGCCCAGAAGCTCTTCCACGGTGTAGCCCAGAAACGGCGCATCGCCCACGCGCCGGAGGCGAGCCCCGACGACCAGCAAATCGATCCGGTGCTTCCGGACGTATTCGAGCAGTCCGCGGCTCACCGACAGCGCACGCTCTCGAGCGATCTTGGGGCGCACGCCTGCTTGGCGGGCGCGGTCGGAGGCCTTGTCGAGAACACCCCCAGGCGCTTCCGCAGGGCTCATCACCCAGCGTTGGGACACGGTCGCTCTTTCCTCGGGCATCACGTGGACGATGTGCAGGCGCGCTCCGTGGCGATGGGCGAGGCTCGACGCCAACTCCTCGGCAGCGATTCCTGTCGTTGACCCGGTGGTCGCGACCGCAATGTGGCGGGGTACCTCCATGCGTTCACCATGTTCGGGAGCTGGGCGGATGATGACGCTCGGCAACGGGATGCCGTTCAACAACTCGGCCACGGCGGGCGGCAGGCCGTGTGCGGTGGGCGAGATGCCGATCCCGAGGACGCCGTACCCGAGGCGTGCCTCCTCGAGGGCAGCCTCGACGGGCTGGGTGGATGACGCAGCGCGCCAGCGGATGGGGCGCGCCACATCGGCAAGCACGTGCCCGTCGCGTCCGGGAGCGGAAGAGAGCACCGTGAGCTCAGCTGCATCAGGCCAGGCTCGGTCGAACAGCGTGGCGGCGAGCCCTGGGTTGTTACCTGGGAGCTCGGGAACAAGCAGTCGTTGCTCGCGCACAAGGAGATGGCTTTCGATTCGCTCTTCGTGAGCCAAGCGGTGCTGCTCGTCTTCGCTGCCCTCCCAGTCCCCGACCAGTCGCCGCAGCGTCGGTGCAATGAGGACAGACGAAGCGATCGACACGAGCAACACGGCCGTGTAGGCGAACTCCGAAAGAAGCCCCATTCGCAGACCGGCAGTCGCGATGATCACCTGCAAGGCGCCGCGCCCGTTCAAGAGGATCACGAGTGCCCTGTTCTCCCCTCGGCGGAGCTTCGCCCAGCGTCCACCGACACCCGTGCCGATGGCCTTGCTCGCCACGGCAACGATGAAGAGCCCCAAGACAACGGCGACCCGGTGCCACGAGGAAATGGCCCTTAGGTCGATGAGGAGCCCGGCGCTCGCGAAGTACAAGGGAGCGAACACGGCATCCGACGACGTGCGGAGACGAGCAAGCACATCCCCGTGTTGGAATCGCGAGCGGCCGAGAAGGACACCGGCAAAGAACGCACCGAGCGCGGCCTCTACCCCAATCGCCTGCATCGCCGCCGCGGCGCCAAGAGCGACTGCGGAGGCCATGGCAACCGAGCCCGTGACGTTCGGGCCGCCGTGGCGGACTTTGGCCAACAAGAAGTCGACGAATCGCTGACCGAACAGCACGATCAGGGCAACCAGCACCACCA
Organism: Actinomycetes bacterium; assembly: GCA_021809805.1. GTDB lineage: Bacteria > Actinomycetota > Acidimicrobiia > Acidimicrobiales > Bog-793 > JAKABX01. The sequence goes on along the minus strand of JAJZKA010000080.1, from coordinate 2,684 downwards.
GCCCGGCTATTGCCCGGACGACCAGCGCCGTTCCGCCGCCCGTTGCCGTTGCGCTCACGACGGCGAGGAGAATGAGGCCGTAGACGTCGTTCGCCGCAGCGACCGCCAGCGCCAGCTGACCGACATCTCGGCGTGAGATCTTCAGTTCGTCGACGAGCCGCGCAATGATCGGAAGGGAGGAGACGCCCAGTGCTCCGCCGATGAGGACGGCACCGGTGACACGGTGGGTGAGGACGAGTGACGAGCCGAACGCAAACGCGGTGGCGGACCCGGCGATGAGTGGCAGCACGATGCTGCTGGCCGTGACACCGAGGGCGCGCCCGCCGAGTCGGCGGATCAGCGGCACGTCGGTCTCGGCGCCAAGGGAGATGAGCACCATCAACAGCGAGAACTCGATGACCGCCCCAAGGAGCTTCGACCTGTCATTGCCGGGGAGCAGGAACGAGGCAAGCTGGGGCCATGCGGCCCCCAGGCCTGAGGGTCCGAGCACAAGGCCGGCGAGGAGATAGCCCACGACCGAGGGTTGCCGAACGCGCCGGGCGCTCCAACCAAGCAGGTGGGCGACCATGAAGAGCAGCGCCAGCGATCCGACCAGCTGGAGCGTCTCGGAGTTGGAGAGCGCGAGGTGTCCCACGGAGGGACCTTAACGAGCAGAGATCGGCTTGCGACGAGTGCACCGCCTCGGGATGTCAGCAAATCGGAGCTGTCGTGCCTATCTCTTCGCGCCGTGTCGCCGTGTGGCACATCGCCGTCGTTCGTCTCGCTTTCTCGCTCACCGGACAGATCGAGGGGCTCGATCGCTGCATCGCGCAGCTCAATTCGACGGCAGATCCGGGCGGCATCGTCTGAGGTGGAGGCTGGAGCCGACTGCCGACCCCGCTCGTCGGCTCGTGCGCGGTCGCTCGACTCGGCGACCAGAGGCGAGACGGCTCTCCCGACGGAGGCGTAGGAGCCGCAGGAGGCTCCCGAACGGCCTTCGGGGGCTTCTGCGACCTCCCGACCGACCTCCCGACTGGTCGATGACCAGGGAGACGACAATGTCGTCATGACGCATCCCATCTCGGTCCGCTTTCGCGACGAACGCGTCGCCGAGCGCCTCAAGACCGATGCCGGCGTGCGCGCCACCCCGACTTCCGCGCTCGCCGAGGAGCTGATCGACGAAGGCTTGCGGACGCGTCGGCACCCGCTCGTCAGCTTCCGGGACGGTGCTGCTGGTCGCCGGGTGGCCCGCATCGGCGGCTCCGACATCTGGGAGGTCGTCGGCGGCATCGTCGGCGGAGACGTGCCGGTCACCGAGCGGGTGAGGCGGGCGATCAAGCTGTTCGGGCTCACGAACGCGCAGGTCGATGCCGTGCCCGGCGACTCCGCCGAGTTCGCCGATGAGGTCGATGACGAGATCGCAGCCAACGAGCGCGTCGCGAAGGAGGCCGAAGCCCTGTGGAGGCGCCGGCAGGATCTGCTGGCCCGGTGAGGCCAGCTGCTCGACGCGCAGCACCCCGGCCTCGCGGTGAGCCGGCTGCACCGCGCCGGCTACGACGTGATCGCTGCAGCCGACGACCCCGTCCTGGTAACGCTTGCCGATGAGGAGCTGCTCGGTGTCGCCGTAGGCGAAGGCCGCGCGATCGCGACCGGGAACGCCAGGGACTTCGATCGGATAATGCGAGCCTCGGCAGTGGCCGGAGAGCACCACGCCGGGGTCATCTTCGTTTCGCCCTGCCGCTTCCACCGAGGCAGCAGCGCCCACCCAACAAGTCTCGTTGCTGTCCTTGAAGCAACCCTCAGTGACCCTCCTCGACAAGCCCAGGACTGGATCAGATGGCTCGCCTGAGCGATGCATCGGCTCGGCAGCGGATGCGAGCATGCGAACCGGCTCGTATGCTCGCCCCACCTCACCCAAGATCTGTCAGCTCCCTACGGCGCGAGGCTGATTCAACTCGCCATCACGGGTCCGCCACCTTTGCACCCCACGTGTCTTTATCCCGAGACTCGAGATGACCTCGCGCTGCCCGCCACCCTCAAGGGCACGCCCAAGACGCATATTCCCAAGCGACAACAGCACCAGGGGCTACGCCACATCTGAACCTGGGCAAATGACGTGAGGTCTTCACGTTTGGGCCTGACCTGCGCGTTCGTGGTCTGATCGAGCGGTCACCCGCGGGCTAAACGGCCGCCAACCACGCGCTGTCCACAGGCCGCGGCTCGGTCAGCGGCGACGTGGTGTGCGGAGATCTGCCTCGATGATCGACAGCCCGAGTGCTTCGAGCTCGCGTACAAGGCCACGCAGCCGTCGCTCGTTGGCGATAAAGCTCTGGTACTCCTCAGCCTGCTCGGCGCTCAGCATCTTCGAGACGGTCTTGGCCGCCACCTTGCGGGTCCAGTACCAGTACGGACCGTGCAGCTGCGGTGGCTCGTCGTGGCAGTGGCAACCAGCGTGGGGGCAGGTGAGGCGGCGAGGGTTCAGGCTTCCCGGGAGCACGAAGCCCACCTCAGCCAGCTCTGCGGCGATGCGGGCCTGCTCGGCGTAGTGCTCGGGACCGATCTGCACGCCAGAGCCTCCCATGGGGATCCACCACGTGGGGCCAATGGCAACCTGTATTGCCCCTCCACCCCAAAGGCGCTCTTTTCGCTCGGGCCGCTTTCGCGCGGGGCAAGCGAGGCCGACGTCGCCGCCCATGACGACAAGA
>JAJZKA010000079.1 GCA_021809805.1 Actinomycetes bacterium | reverse complement strand
GCCCGGCGGTCACGCGGCCACCCGAGAGATCGTCGAGCGTCATCAACTCTTTGGCGAAGGGCAGTGGATGGCGAAAATTCGGTGAGGCAACGAGCGTTCCGAGTCGGATCGTCTCGGTGTCGAGGGCCGCAGCCGCGAGCGTGGGGACAGCGCCGAACCAGCTCGAATCGCGAAGTGAGCGCCACGTGAGGTGATCGTAGGTCCACGCGTGCTTGAAGCCGAGTGCTTCGGCCTGCCGCCAGCGCATCCGCGCCTCGGGCCATCGATATTCGGGCAGGATCACGACACCAAGGCGCACGCTGCCACTCTAGGAATCCGAGCGAGTGCCAGCGCTGGACGGTGTTGTCCCCTGACGTGGCGCAGTAGGCTTGTGGTCGCAGTACAGGCCTGGAGGAGAAAGTGCCCCGGGACCGAGAGGAGCTGCGATGCCGATCACCGCTCGCGATCTGCGACGCTTCAAAGCTGAGGGCCGTCGCTTCGCGATGCTCACGAGCTACGACGTCTTGTTGGCACGTGCCTTCGAGGTGGCGGGGATCCCATTGATCCTCGTCGGCGACAGCCTTGGGGTCTTCGTGCTCGGCCAGGAGACGACACTCGCGGTCACGATGGATAACGTCATCCACCACTGCCGGGCGGTCCGTGCCGGGCTCGTCGAAGCACTGCTCGTCGCCGATCTGCCCTTCGGCGCCTACCAGGCGAGCCTGGAGGAGGGAGTCCGCAACGGGATCCGGCTGCTGAAAGAAGGCGGCGCCGCCGTGGTGAAGCTCGAGGGGCCGGAGTTCGCCCTCGTCGACAAGTTGACCGCCAAGGGCGTGCCAGTGATGGCGCATCTTGGGCTCACGCCGCAGTCATTCCATCAGCTCGGTGGGAACCGAGTGCAGGCAAGGAGCGAGGACGCGGTGACCGGGCTCGTGGCCAATGCTCGGCGACTCGAGGAAGCGGGGGCCTGCGCTCTCGTGCTCGAGGGCATCCCGAACGAAGCGGCGCGAAGGGTCACCGATGTGCTCGAAATTCCCACCATCGGAATCGGAGCCGGGCCGCACTGTGACGGCCAGGTGCTCGTGGGCCCAGAGATGCTCGGGATGAGCAATGGCGCGGCGCCACGGTTCGCGAAGCGTTACGCCGAGCTATTCGGCACCATCGTGGCGGCGGCTACTCAGTTCGCGGCCGACGTCGAACAAGCCCGGTATCCGGACAAGGAGCACTCATATGACTGGCCGATTCGCTGAAAAGGGTGAACACACCACCCGCCGATCGCCAAAGGCGCGCGCTCAGGCTCGTTCTGGCCGGACTCGCACCGCCGTTCCGTAAGCGCAGACCTCACTCCAGGCATTTCCGAGTTCGGAGGTGTCAAAACGCATCGCCACCACGGCGTTCGCGCCGCGGGCGGCTGCAGCGGCGGCGAGCCGCTCAAGCACCTCTTCCCGGCTGCCTTCGAGGTTTCGGGTCATGCCCTTGAGCTCGCCCCCGACGATCGATTTCAGCCCAGCGCCGAGCTGTGAGGCGACATTGCGGGACCGCACCGTCAGCCCGAACACCTCACCGAGTACCTGTTCGATTCGGTAGCCCGGCAGTTCGTTGGTGGTGACGATCAACACGTCGCCAGTCACCACGGCGCTCATGAGCCCCCGGCGGCTTCGGGCTTGCGACCACGGACCACGGCCGCCTCGTTCACGACAGGCGTCGCCTCGACGTCGACGAGTCCGGCTTGCTCGAACATGGCAACCCAGGCGCTCATCGACACGGGTCGCTCCTGGTAGCGCAGGAGATAGCGCCCCGCGTTCTTTGCGATGCGCCACCATCCGCCGGGCCCCTTGCGCACAAGCAGCATGACCTTGGAAGAGATGATCTCGCGGTCACGAGCGTCCCCGCCTCGCCCGAACATCATGTCACCGATGACAAGACGACCGCCGGGTCGCAGCCAGGACGCCGCGTGGCGGACGAGCACCGCCTTGTCCTCATCGCGCAGATGGTGCAAGACGTAATTTGAGACCACGAGGTCGACCGACGCCGCACCGAGATCGAGGTGCTCGACGGCGGCGACCCGACCCGAGATGTTCGATATCCCGCTGCGTCGGGCGTTCTCCTCTAACAAGTCGATCATGGCCCGACTGACGTCAACGGCGACGATGGAGTTCACGAAGGGGGCGATCTTCAAGGTGAGCTGGCCCGACCCGCAGCCGAGATCGACGCCGATGTCGTTGGGTGTCGGCGCGGCCTCCTTGACCACTTGCTCGACGACCCTGACAAGGCCCGGGTTCTCCCAGGCGCCATGGTCCCAAGAGGCCGCCCGCTGGTTCCAGAACCGTCGTTGCCTCGCGATGTTGGCCGCGCTCGCGCCGCGCTGCAGATCACTCACCCTGGAAGTCTGCCTCAGGGCGTCTGCGTATGCGGCCCGCCCTCGGCGGTCAGCGCGCCGAGGGCCGGAAGCTGTAGGTGTGCTCGACCTGGGGGGAGGCGATGGTCCCGACGGTCTTGCCGTTCACCACCACTGAGATCGACTGCGTGGCGGCGGACAAGGTGACCGATGCGGTCCCGTTGATGAGCACCTGCTTCGGGCTGGCGGCGGGAGCGAGCACCTGCTCGATGAGGTAGGTGTGCGAGTGCGCTGGTGAGGTGACCACGGTCCAGACTCGCTGCGAGAAGCGGATCACGATGGAGTAGGTGCGCGCGCCGGTGGCGTACGTCGCGCCGGTCGCGCTGTTGCTGAGGAGCCGAAAGCCGCCACTCACAGCTGAAGAGTTGGTGGACCCTGGTGAGGCGGCACCGCTCGATCCCGAGACCGCGACCGCCCCCGAAGGCGAGTTGCGCAGCGCGTCCAGCCAGCTCGGGTGCACGCGCTCGACGGCGAGCCCGGCACCCGTGACGATAATGAGGAAGACCAGGACCCAGACGAACAACCGCAGTCCGAACGGCGCCGGCAGTCGCTTGTCCGAGCCCGGATACCACAACGAACCGTCCGGCAGGACGACGTGCTGCGCACGCTCGTGCGCGGTGGCAGCGGCCCAGGCGGCGCGTGGTCGTACCGCGGGAATCTCGGCGGTCGTCTCGCCGAGGCGAGGTTGCGCGGGTCCCGCGGAGCTTCTTGGGCTTGTGGGCGCGCCGAGCGATGGGTCGTTCACGGCTGTCGCCTTGGACGCCCCCCGCCTCGCCCCGGTGCCCCCAGGAACACCCATCCTCTGCCCTTACGCTCGATGTCGCAGCCCTGCGAGGCTACCTCGCCGCAGCGCGTCCCACGCGCGCCGCGTAGGGTGCGACTCGCATCGACCGGGCAGGTCAGGCATCGGGATCTTTGGCAATCCAGGCCGCACCGAGCACGCCGCGACCCGTGTGGACCTGCATCGCCACGCTGAAGCCGGTGACGAAGTCCACCGAGCCGATGAGCTCCACGAGACGAGCAGCGAGCTCGGGGACTCCGGCATGGAAGACCGCGATCCGGTCGACGCCGTGCTTGGCGCTCTCCAGGTAGGCGTCACGGATCGCAAGGAGTGCCTCATGGCTGCTGCGCGCACCGCCGAGCAGTTCGACCGTCCCGGCCCGCATTCGGAACACGCTGCGCCGCCCGTCCGTGGCGGATGCCGCCAGGACCTCCTCGGGCACCGGGCCGCTTCGACGAATCGGTTCCAAGGTGGCGAGTGAGGCGACGAGCTCGACGCGGCGCGAGGCACGATCGATCGCTCGCTGAACGGCGGCGAGATCGCCACCTGCGGCAGCGACCTCTGCGCCTGCCAGGACTACGAGTGCCTGGCCGGCGGCGGCCGTCCGAGAATCGATCGCGATGGCGGGCCGGTCGGCAAGCTCCGCGGCCAGCGCGGCATTACGGAACATGGCCGCGAATTCGACCGCGGGAGTGACGAGCACGGCGGCATCGACTGCGTCGGTCTCGATGGCCTCCAAGTACGCTGTCACGAACGGGTGGTTCGCGGCAGTGAGCTCCGCATGTTCGACCGACTCGGGGAGGCGCAAGTTGGACTCATCGTCGCTCGCCTCTAAGGCGTCGTCGTCGCTCTCGCTGATCGGCAGTACGGTCACGCCGAGCGCTACGGCAACGGACGACGGCAGGCACGTGCTGGCATCGGTCACGACGGCGACTCGTCCCACGTCTGGCACGCTACCCGGTCAGTTCACGATGTCCGAGCTGGTGGAGCGAACCGGCGTGCCTGCGGCGACCGTGCGCTATTACCTCGCCAACGGACTGTTGCCGCCGCCGGTTCGCGCGGCAAGCAATCGCTTTCTTTATGACGAGCGCCACGTTGAGCTCGTTCGCCTTATCCGCCTGCTGCGGGACCGACGTCAGCTGAGCCTCGATGCCATCGCTGGAATCTTGCCAGATCTGCTTCCCGACCTGCTTGGTCGCCCGGCGGGGGTCTTCCGCCCCGAGATGTGGGGCAGGTTGCTATGCCCGCCGACCGATACCTCTTCGACTGAGGTTGTCGGTGCCAGGGTGCTCCAAGCGGCGGTGGTCGCGTTCTCCCGACACGGCTACTTCGAGGTCACCCTCGACGAGGTCTGCCGCGCCGCGGGGATCGCCAAGGGATCGCTCTACCGACACTTCGCGTCGAAAGAGGAGCTCTTCTTTGCCGCTGCCCGATCGGCGGGCGCGAGCAGCGCGGCTCGGCTCGCGGCGTCTCGGGGCGCCTTCGGCGCGGCTCCAGATGAGCTGGCACTCGCCGAGGCGCTCGCCCCTGAGCTTGGGATCCTCCTCGACCTTGCGGCACTCGCCGCGCGCCAGCGGTCTGGGGCTGGTGAGGTGCTCGCTGAGGTGCTCGAAACTCTCGACGCCGCGGTGGTCGCCCACCACGACGGCGCGGGAGGTGGCCGGGCCGTGTCGGTAGCGGTGGGGGTGGCACTACGTGGCCTCAGCCTCGCACCAGCCCTCGGAGAACGCCCGCGGGTCGCAGCAGCCGGCCGAGCGAGCGCCTCGCCGGAGGCTCGTTGACGCCTGCCTGGTCGTCTGCGAGGATGGGTACGAACAACTATCGTGACCCATGAGTCAGAGCGACTTCACGTGCATGCGACGAAGCGGATTGGCGGTGCCGCTAGGGTCCGCTGAGCCCGTGACGTGACGCCGGGCGAACCAACTTTGGAGGAGGGAGTGCGGGTGGACGAGCACGCGCACGACGTCGTGTACCCGTTGTTGTCGATGATCACCTCCCCAGCTGACTTGCGCCAGCTCGATGCTGGCCAGTGTGCGGAGCTGGCCGCGGAGTGCCGTCGCTTTGTCGTCGATGCGGTCAGCCGAACCGGCGGTCACCTCGGTTCCAATCTCGGTGCAGTGGAGCTGACGATCGCGATGCATCGCGTCTTCGACTCACCCCGCGATGTTCTGTTGTTCGACACCGGTCACCAGGCCTATATCCACAAACTTCTGACTGGCCGCCGCGAAGGCTTCGCTCAGCTCCGCCAGGAGGGTGGCCTGTCGGGCTATCCGAACCGCGCCGAGTCACCTCACGACTGGATCGAGAACAGCCACGCGTCGACCGCGCTGAGCTACGCCCATGGGGTCGCCAAGGCGTTCGAGCGCCTTGGCGAGCCCCATCGACGGGTCGTGGCGCTCGTTGGCGACGGTGCGCTGACTGGTGGGATGGCTTATGAGGCGCTCAACAACCTTGGCCACGACGAGGCGCGCGTCTGCATCGTCTTGAATGACAACGGCCGTAGCTACGCTCCGACGGTCTCCAAGCTTTCGGAGTCCCTCACCCAGCTGCGGCTCAGTCCCTCCTACGGGATGATCCGCGCCAAGGTGGTGCGGGCGCTCGAGGACATCCCTGGAGTCGGTCAGCTGGCCGGTCAGTCGCTGCGCAGCCTCACTTCGGCACTACGCGAGCTCGTCGAGCCGCACGTGTTCTTCGAGGCACTCGGGATCCGCTATCTGGGCCCGATCGACGGGCATGACGTCGCGGTACTCGAGGACGCGCTCGCCAAAGCGGCGCGCTACCCGGGGCCGATTGTCCTGCATGCGCTGACCCGGAAGGGGAAGGGCTACGGTCCTGCCGAAGCCGACGAGGTCCAGTGCTTGCACGACCTGAAGGCACAGTCTGCGCTCGCCACGCCGAGCCGGGTGAGCGACCGCGGGGCGGTGCTCGTCGGTCCCCGATCGACCGATGCGAGCTACACCGAGGCCTTCTCTAAGGCGGTACTGGACGTGGGAGCCCGCGACGAGCGGGTGGTGGCGATTACCGCGGCGATGCCCGGGCCGACCGGCTTACTGCCCTTTGAGGCTCGCTATCCCGAGCGCTTCATCGACGTCGGTATCGCAGAGAGCCACGCCATGACATCGGCAGCCGGCATGGCGATGGCCGGGCTGCGTCCGGTGGTTGCGATCTATTCGACCTTCTTGTCGCGTTGTTTCGATCAGCAGAACCTCGACGTGGGCCTTCACGGAGCACCGGTGGTGATCTGCGCGGATCGTGCCGGGGTCACCGGGGATGACGGTCCGTCACACCACGGGCTGCTCGACATGGTCCTCGGCCTGTCGATCCCGAACCTTGCCGTGTTCGCGCCCGCGGAGCCCTCCGAAGTCGGTGGCATGCTCGTTTCCGCGCTGGAGCTCCGCACCCCGGCGCTGATTCGCTATCCAAAGACACCGGGCCCCGCTCGTCTCGCGGCCCCCGGAACGGGCTTGCACTGCCGGATCCTTCGTGAAGGTGGCGACGAGATCGTCCTCCTCGGCATCGGAAAGCTGGCTAAGACAGCCCTCGAGGCCGCAGAACTCTTGGCGCGCGAAGGCATTGAGGCATCGGTGATCGATCCGCGGGTCATTCGTCCGCTGGACCCCGCGCTCCTCGGGCGCGCGAGCGGCGCACAGCTGGTCCTCACTGCCGAAGACGGCCTGCTGCATGGCGGCGCCGGCGCGTACATCGCCGCGGAGATCGACGCCGCCTCTGCGGCAGCTTCGGTGCGCGGACCGCTCGTTGTGCGCCTCGGCGTACCGACCCGGTACGTGCCCCACGGCAAGCCCGATGTGATCCTGGCACGGCTCGGCCTCGACGCCGAGGGAATGGCCAGTTCCGTCCGCGGGGCGCTCGCTCGATTGCAGGGTTCCGCGGCCGAGCCGGCGATGCGCGCCGCAGGTGCCGGCGCCGGCAGGGGTGCCGGTGGACTGAAGAACGGCCAGCGCGGCCGCGTCGCTCGATGAGCACGGCGGCGGCGGCCGAACTGTCCGCCCCCGCCTTCGCACCGGAGGCGATCCTGGACAAGGCGGGCTCGGAGAACTTCCCGGTCGCGCTGCGGCTCCTACCTCGCGAACTCCGGTCGGATCTGCTCGCGATCTATGGCTACGCGCGGCTTGTCGATGATCTTGGCGACCGAGCCGAAGGCGACCGTCTGGCACTGCTCGATTGGGTGGAACGCGAACTCGACCGTGCACTCGAAGGACGGTCCGAGCATCCCATCTTGGCGGCAGCAGGTGACATGGCGCGCCGCCGCGGCGTCGGTCGAGGATCTTTTGCCGACCTCATTGCTGCGAACCGGCTGGACCAAGTCATTACGCGTTATCAGCGCTATGAGGATCTCGTCGGCTACTGCGCACTCTCCGCCAACCCCGTCGGGCGCATGGTGCTCGCGGTCTTCGGCATCACCGAGACGCGCGCCGTCGCGGACTCGGATCGCATCTGCACGGCGCTCCAGATCATCGAGCACCTTCAAGATGTGGTCGAGGACGACGACGTCGGTCGGATCTACCTTCCGCTCGATGATCTCGAGGACTTCGGGGTGAGCGAGCAAGAGCTGCGCGCCTCGGCGGCATCACCGGCGCTGCGCCGGCTGATCGCGTTCGAGTGCGGGCGCGCGCGGAACTTGCTGGTGGCGGGGAGTGGTCTCGTGGCCCGCAGCCATGGCCCGGCGCGTCTTGCGTTGGCGGGCTTTGTGGGAGGAGGGCTCGCCCAGCTCGACGCCATCGCCGCCGTCGGCTACGACGTCATCGCTCGGCGCCCGAAAGCGGCGACGCCCATGGTGGCTCGCCGCGCCCTCGCACTCTTGTTCGCTCGTAAGGAACGCAGATGAGCATCGCCGCGCCAACCGCCGCATCTCGTGAGCTGGCGGCCGCATACGCGCGGTGCGCGGAGATCACGAATGAGCAGGCGCGGAATTTTTCCTATGGGATTCGTCTGCTTCCGGCGGAGAAGCGCCAGGCGATGTCGGCGCTCTATGCCTTTGCTCGACGGGTCGACGACGTCGGCGACGGGGCGCTCCCAGCCGCTGCCAAGCTCGACGGGCTGGCGGCGCTCCGTACGGCGGTGCACGCGGCAGTCGCCGGTGAGGTCCGTGACGATCCGGTGTTATTTGCGCTCGGCGATGCGATGCGACGGTTCGCGGTGTCTGAGTCGGTGCTCGGAGAGTTGATCACGGGCTGCGAGATGGACTGTCGCCAGCAGCGCTACCGCACCTTTGAAGAGCTCGTCGAGTACTGCCGCTGCGTGGCTGGGTCGATCGGTCGCTGCTCGCTTGCGATCTTCGGCAGCTCGTCGCCCGAGACGGCGCCCGAGCTCGCCGACCGACTGGGGGTCGCCCTTCAGGTCACGAACATCTTGCGGGACATCGTCGAGGATCGCGACGTCATGGGCCGCGTCTACCTGCCGAGCGACGACCTCACGCGCTTTGGGTGCGGCCCGGACGTGCGAGGGGACCGCCAGGCGCTTGCGGACGTCGTGCGTTTCGAGGCGGCGCGGGCCGAGGCCGCCTACGCAGAGGGGTTCCGCCTGCTCCCGTTGCTCGATCGGCGGTCGCGGGCCTGTGTCGGCGCCATGGCCGGGATCTATCACCGGCTGCTCTTGCGAATTAAGGCCGACCCGCTCGCTCCCTTCGGAACCCGCGTCTCGCTTCCGGCATGGGAGAAGAGTTGGGTGGCTGCTCGCTCGCTCGCGGGGGTGAGCACGTGATTACCGCGCCCCGACAGCGTCGCGTCCTCGTCGTCGGCGGCGGCCTGGCAGGGCTTTCTGCCGCCATCCAATGCCAAGATGCCGGTGCGGAGGTGCTGCTGTTCGAGTCGCGCCCGCGCTTTGGCGGCGCGACTTGGTCGTTCGGGCGTAAGGGTTTGCAGTTCGATAATGGCCAGCACGTCTATCTGCGTTGTTGTGTGGCCTACCGCCGGTTCCTCGAGCGCTTGGGGACCCAAGACCTGGCCCCCCTGCAGGACCGACTCGCGATCCCCGTGGTCTCGCCGTCGCCCGACGGCCCGATCACCGCGTGGATCCGGCGGTCGCCGCTGCCCGCGCCACTCCACCTCCTGCCCTCGTTGCTCAGATACCGCCACCTCCCGCTCGCAGACCGCGTGCGTCTCGGTCTCGCAGTGCGGGCGATGCTCTCCTGTGCCCCGGGCTCGCCCGAACTCGACGAGGAGACTTTCGGGGGCTTCCTCCGCCGTCACGGCCAGTCCGACATGGCGATCGCCCTCCTGTTCGACCTGATCGCGCTACCGACGCTGAACGTGCACGCCGACGAGGCCGCGCTCGGGCCTGCACTGAAGGTGTTCCGCACCGGCTTGCTCGATGAGCCAGACGGCGCGGACATCGGCTGGGCGCGGGTGCCCCTCGCTCGCCTCCACGTCGACCCTGCGATTGAGATCTTGCGGAAAGGCGGAGCGGTCGTACACAACAAGACGAGGGTCGAGGCCATCGACCTTGCAGGACCGCGTCCGGCGGTGCGAGTCGACGGCGAGCGCGTGGAAGGCGACGCCGTCATCCTCGCGGTCGCCCACGAAGCAGCGGCGGAGCTGCTCCCACTTGGCGGCACGGTGGATCCGACGGCGCTTCGCGGCCTTGGCACCTCGCCGATCATCGACGTGCATCTCGTGTACGACCGCAAGGTGCTTCCCTACGAGCTGGCCGCCGCCGTGCACTCGCCCGCGCAGTTCATCTTCGACCGCACCGGTGCTGCGGGCCTCGCCCCCGGCGATGGTCAGTGCCTGGCGATCTCGGTCTCAGGCGCTGATGCCGAGCACGGCGATCGCCCCGAGGAACTCATCGCTCGCTACGCAGCGGCGCTCGGGGAACTGTTTCCCGCGGCGCGAGACGCCCGACTTGTCGATGCGGTGGTGAGCCGCGAGCACAGCGCGACGTTCCGGGCCGTCCCCGGCACCGCTCGGCTGCGTCCAGGTCCTTTGAGCGGCCTGCCCGGCCTGTACCTGGCGGGTTCGTGGACCGACACCGGATGGCCGGCGACGATGGAGGGCGCGGTGCGCAGCGGTGTCGCTGCGGCGGCCTGCGCCCTCGGGAAATTCGCCGCTTCGCTTGGCAACGATCGATCCCTTGAGGAGGTGCCGGCATGATCCCGACGCAGAGCACTCCGGCAGTGCTCGGGCGCGCCAGGGAGCTGGTCGCGCCCGCGCTGCGGAGCGCGATCGCCAACCTGTCCCCCGAGCTGCGCTCGGTCGCCGAGTACCACCTCGGTTGGGTCGACGCGGCTGGGCAGCCGATCGGCGGCGACGGGGGCAAGGGGGTGCGCCCGGCGCTTGCCCTGTTGTCGGCAGAGGCAGCTGGCGCACCGGGCTGGGTCGGCGTGCCAGGTGGGGTCGCGGTCGAGCTCGTTCATAACTTCTCGTTGATCCACGACGATCTCATCGACAACGACAAGGAGCGGCGCCACCGGCCGACGGTGTGGGCGCTCTTCGGCGTCGGCCGCGCCGTCATCGTTGGCGATGCCCTGGTCGCGCTCGCCCAGCAGATTGTGCTCGAACCTTTCGAGCTGGCGATGGCGGCGGGCCTCGTTGCATCGCCCGAACTGGCAGCACTGCTCGACGGTCGCCGTGCGGCTCGGGTCGTTGCCGACGCCACGGCGGCGATGATCGCCGGCCAGGCGCTCGACATGGCCTTTGAGTCGGTGCCCTACGTCGATGTCGAGCGCTGCCTCGCAATGGAGGCGGGTAAGACCGGCGCGCTCTTTGGCTGCGCCGCCTCGATCGGCGCGGTCCTGGCAGGTGCTGAGGCGCCCGTCGTCTCCGCGCTCGACCGCTACGGCATGGAGCTCGGCCTCGCCTTCCAGGCCGTGGACGACCTGCTCGGAATCTGGGGTGACCCAGCAACGACCGGGAAGCCAACCTGGAGCGACTTGCGCGCGCGCAAGAAGAGCCTGCCCGTGTCCGCGGCGCTCGCCGGAGGCGGCGGCCTCGCCGACGAGCTGGCGGCGCTGCTCAGCGAGCCCGAGCTCGACGAGCCGGCGATCGCCCGGATCGCACAGCTGGTCGAGGCTTGCGGCGGCCGCGACCTGGCGGAAGCCGAGGCCGATCGCCGCCTGAAGGGTGCGCTCGGTGCGCTCGGGGAGGTGCCGCTCGCTGAACGGCCATGCATAGAGCTCGCCGAGCTTGCCCATTTTGTCGTCGAGCGCAAGTACTGAGAGGCGGCCTCGTGGCGAGCACGGTGACCGAAGCGGCCAAGGCGCGCCGAGCGCGGCGCGATAACGCGATGCGCGAGGCCGGCAAGTCCGCGACCCGCGCGGGGATGCCGGGCGGCGACCTGGTACACGCCAGCGAGACGCTCGAGCGGGCCGTCGGACATCTCCTTGGCCTCCAATCCGAGGCTGGGTGGTGGAAGGGCGAGCTTGAGACCAACGTCACGATGGATGCCGAGGACCTCTTGCTGCGCGAGTTTCTTGGCATCCGCGACCCTCAGGACACCGCCTCCAAGGCGGCCTGGATCCGGGAGCATCAGCGCGAGGACGGAACCTGGGCCAACTTCTTCGGCGGTCCGGCAGACTTGTCGACAACGACCGAGGCCTACCTTGCCCTACGGCTCGCCGGGGACCAGCCGTCGGCCGAGCACATGGCCAAGGCGGCGGAGTTCATCCTCGCTCGGGGCGGCGTAGAGGCGACCCGCGTCTTCACGCGCCTGTGGCTGGCGCTGTTCGGCTGGTGGTCCTGGGACGACCTGCCGATCATGCCCCCCGAGCTCATGCTGTTGCCGCCCTCGGTGCCCCTCAGCATCTACGACTTCGGTTGCTGGGCTCGTCAGACCGTCGTCGCGCTGACGATCGTGGGCTCGTACCGCCCGGTGCACAGCGCTCCCTTTTCGATCGACGAGATCCGGTCGGGCAAGCATCCGGAGCTGCCTCGGTCCGGGCTTTCGGACTGGAAACAGCGCTTCGTTCTTCTCGACAAGGTGCTGAAGGTCTACGACCGTGTCGTCGGCAGCAGGCTGCTGCGTGCGACCGTGCGCGAGCACGCCCTGCGGCGTGCGGAACAGTGGCTGGTCCAGCGCCAGGAAGCTGATGGCGGCTGGGGCGGGATCCAGCCCCCCTGGGTCTATTCGCTGGTCGCCCTCCACGAGCGCGGCTACCCACTCGATCACCCGGTGATGGCGAGCGCGCTGCGCGGACTCGAGTCTTTCACCGTGACCCGTGAGGATGGCGTCCGCTGGTTGGAGGCATGCCAATCACCGGTCTGGGACACGGCGCTCGCTGTCGTCGCTCTGCGGGACGCCGGGCTTGCCGGCGACGACGAGCGGTTGCTGCGCGCCGGGCGCTGGCTGCTCGGCCAGGAAGTGCGCCGACGGGGCGACTGGGCGGTGCGGCGCCCGCGTGTTCCGGCAGGCGGGTGGGCATTCGAGTTCGCCAACGACAATTATCCCGATCTCGACGACACTGCCGAAGTCGTGATGGCGCTCCGTCGCCTCGACCCGCCTGAGGCGTCGATGCGCGCTGAGATCGATGCAGCCGTTGGCCGGGCGATTGCCTGGAGCCAAGGGATGGCTTCACGTGACGGCGCCTGGGGCGCTTTCGACGCGGACAACCTCCGCCAGCTCCTCTACGAACTGCCCTTCTGTGACTTTGGTGCGGTGATCGACCCGCCGAGCGCAGATGTGACCGCGCACGTGATCGAGATGCTCGCCGGCGAGCCGGCGAGCGATCCTGACTCGATGGCGAGGGGCATCGCGTGGTTGCGCCGCGCGCAGGAGTCCGACGGGTCTTGGTTCGGGCGTTGGGGCGTCAACTACCTCTACGGCATCGGCGCGGCACTGCCGGCACTCGCAGCCGCTGGCGTCTCGCCGAGCGACACCGCGATGCGCGCGGCAGTCGAATTCCTCGTCCAGCATCAAAATGAGGACGGGGGGTGGGGAGAAGACGTCCGGTCCTACGACGATCCCTCGATGCGCGGGGTGGGGGCCTCGACGGCCTCGCAGACGGCCTGGGCGCTCTTGGCGCTCGTCGCGGGGGGAGAGGCGTCCTCACCGGCAGCGCGGCGGGGTGTCGCGTACCTTGCTCAGTCCCAGCGCCCCGATGGGACCTGGGACGAGCCCTACTACACCGGGACTGGTTTTCCTGGCGACTTCTACATCAACTACCACTTGTACCGCCTGATCTTCCCTGTCGCCGCGCTGGGTCGCTGGTGCGAAGCGGTGGCCGCCGAGGAGTCGGCCCCAGGCGAGGAGGCCTCGTGAGCGCACTGCGTGCCTCGGCCGCTCCGCTGTTTCTTGCCCCTCTGCGCACCGAAGCACTCGCGGTGCGTCGCGGCGCGCGCGGTGGTGAAGTCATCCGAATCGGGATGGGCCCGGTGCGGGCCACTGCGGCCCGCACTCGCCTCGAGCGCAGCTCTGGGGAGTTTCCCATCGTGCTGCTGGGCTTCGCGGGGGCGTTATCCGCGTCCTTGCGCGCCGGTGACCTCGTCGTTGCGAGCGCCTGCTTGTCGAGCGACGGGGATGACCCCGTGCTGTTGCCCGATGCCCCATCGGTCGCCAAGCTGCTCGGCTCGGCGACCCTACCGGGCGCGATCCATCTCGGGCCGGTGCTTTCCACTCCTAGAGTGCTTCGAGGCGCGAAGGCGCGGGCCGACGCCGGAGCGCGCGGGGCGATCGCCGTCGATATGGAGTCGCGCTGGTGCGCACCGCTCAGCCGCACGCACCCCTTCGTGGTGGTTCGCGCCGTGGTCGACGTCCCGGGTCACGACGTGGTTTCGATGGCCACCCCGATGGCCACCTGGAAGGCGGTCCGTTCCCTCGCCGCAGCGACCTCGGTACTGTGCAACTGGTCTCCCATAGCCCTCGACGATGATTGCAAGGTCGGTGATCACTGATGTCCATCCCGCTCCGCCAAAACCTGCGCATGGCCTCCTATCTCCTCCGCCAGCGCCTGTCAGGCCGCGAGAAGTACCCACTGATCGTCGAGCTCGAGCCGCTGTTCGTGTGCAATCTCGCCTGCCCTGGTTGCGGCAAGATCCAGTACCCGACCGAGATACTGCGCCAGCGACTCAGCCCTGAGGACGTCTTCTCGGCGATCGAAGAGTGCGGCGCGCCGATGGTCTCGATCGCGGGCGGCGAGCCGCTGTTGCACCCGCAGATCGAGGAGATCGTGAACGGCTTGATCGCGCGCAAGCGGTTTGTTTACCTGTGCACCAACGCCATCTTGTTGATGCGCAAGCTGGACAGCTTCAAGCCCTCGCCGTACTTCTCCTTCGCCGTCCACATCGACGGGCTGAAGGAGCGCCATGACGAGGCCGTCGACCGCGAGGGCGTCTTTGACAAGGCGGTCGAGGCCGTGCGCGAGGCGAAGCGTCGGGGATTCCGGGTCACGACGAACACGACATTCTTTACCAATGACTCCTCGAAGACGGTGCGCGAGGTCCTCGACTTCTTGAACGACGACTTGAAGGTCGACGCCATGATGATTTCTCCGGCCTACGCGTACGAGAAGGCGCCCGACCAAGAGCACTTTCTCGGTGTCCCACAGGCCCACGAGATGTTTGCCGAGGCGTTCTCGGATGGCCGCCGTAAGAAGTGGCGCCTCAACCACACCCCGCTGTTCTTGGACTTCCTCGAGGGCAAAAAGGAGTTCCAGTGCACGCCTTGGGGGATTCCCAGCTACTCGATTTTTGGATGGCAACGCCCCTGTTACCTCATGAGCGATGGCTACACCAAGACCTACAAGGAGCTGTTGGAGACGACCGACTGGTCGAAGTACGGGCGTGGCCGTGACAGCCGGTGCGACAACTGCATGGCGCACTGCGGCTATGAGCCCAGCGCGGTACTGGCGACCACCGGGTCGCTTCGCGAGTCGCTACGCGCAATGGTCGGTACCCACTGAGTCCGGCGCTCGGGCGGCCGCAAGGGGTATCTCGGGCCGCAGGGAGACACTTGTACGGTCTTAAGTAATGGCGTCTGCCGCCGCCCGACTCGCCGTCGCGCCGCACGAGCTGTCACGTGCCCGACGCTACGGAGTGTTGGCGATCTGCTGCATGAGCCTGTTGATCGTCGGACTGGATAACACGATCGTCAACGTCGCGCTTCCATCGATCGGCCGCGAGCTCCACACCGGCGTTTCTGGCTTGCAGTGGACGATCGATGCGTACACCCTCGTGCTCGCGTCGCTGTTGATGCTTTCGGGCTCGACCGCTGATCGCTTGGGGCGCAAGCGCACCTTCCAGACAGGACTCGTGCTCTTCGGCCTCGGCTCGCTCGCGTGCTCGCTCGCGCCGAACCTCGGCCTGTTGATCCTGTTCCGTGCACTCCAGGCTGTCGGGGGTTCGATGCTGAACCCGGTGGCGATGTCGATCATCACGAACACCTTCCTCGAACCGCGCGAGCGCGCACAGGCGATCGGGCTGTGGGGCGCTGTCGTCGGCTTGAGTATGGGGCTCGGGCCGGTGCTTGGCGGTCTATTGGTCACGAGCGGCGGATGGCGCTCGATCTTCTGGATCAACGTGCCGATCGCTCTAGCGGCCTGCTTGCTGACGGCGCGCTTCATTCCCGAGTCACGCGCGCCACGGCCGCGCCGCTTTGACCCGGTGGGCCAGCTTTGCGTCGTCGCGCTGCTCGGCTGCCTGACCTTCGGGATCATCGAGGGCCCGAGCCTCGGTTGGGCCTCGCCGGCGATCGTCGGCGTCTTCGTCGCGGCGGTCGCTGCCCTCGTGGGCCTGCTGCTCTACGAGCCGCGCCGACGCGAACCGCTCCTCGAGCTGGCATTTTTCAGGAGCATTCCCTTCTCCGGTGCGACGGTCATTGCGGTCGCGGCATTCGCTTCGCTCGGCGGCTTCTTGTTTCTCAACACGCTCTATCTGCAAGACGACCGTCACCTCTCCGCTTTCCGCGCCGGGCTCGACACGTTGCCCATGGCCGCGATGACGATCGTGTTGGCGCCGTTATCCGGTTGGCTCGTCGGACGTCGAGGTTCACGGCCCTCGTTGGTCATCGCGGGGCTCGGTCTCACAGTGAGTGCTGCAATGTTGACGATCATCTCCGGGAGCACGTCGTTCACCTGGCTTTTCGTCAGCTATGTCTTGTTCGGTGTCGGCTTTGGCATGGTCAACGCACCGATCACGAACACCGCCGTGTCGGGCATGCCGAAGGAGCAGGCCGGAGTGGCTGCGGGTGTCGCGTCGACGAGCCGTCAGATCGGCCAGACGTTCGGCGTGGCTGTGCTCGGAACCATGGCGGTGAGCGCGATCGGCGGCAACTCAGCTCCCCATCTGGCGCTGGCAAGCCACCCGGGATGGTGGACGATCGTCGGATGCGGTTCGGCAATCCTGCTACTGGGCATCCTCACAACCACGCGCTTCGCCCTCGCGAGTGCGAAACGCGTTGCGACGAACGTCCCGGCAGGCAAGCTGCGTGATGGCCTGGTGGTTGCCGGGCCAACGTCATGAGCGCCTAACACGATGCCCGGGCCACGTATACCTGGCATATCGTGCGGACCTTCGGGTTGGAAGACAACCACCGCGTCGAGGTCGCCTCGGTGCTCGGGATGAGCTTTTAACGGACGCGGGTGATGTGGAGGCTCGAAGTGGGCCTGAAGACGAGGAGTGAGCTCGTGGCCTTGTGTCTGGCCGACGGGCCCACGTCACCGTGATCGTGGATGAGCTCGACGAGCGAGGACGCTCGTGCCGCAACCCCGCATCCACAGGACCGCCGGGCGCGGTCCGTGGAGCGCACCGCTTAGGCTTAGGGCGAGGGGCCCTCGCCCGTGCCCAGTGAATCGGCGGTTCTTCGCCGGCACGGCTCTGCGCGCTCGCGGGCAGGCTCGGGGAGCTCGCGAGTCTGCCCGGAGCGATCGCGGGATCATCTGCCGGGTCGCCGCGGCGCCTAGGCTATGGGACGCGGGGCTGTAGCTCAGTTGGCTAGAGCGACTGGTTTGCATCCAGTAGGTCGTGGGTTCGAGTCCCATCAGCTCCACAGA
>JAJZKA010000078.1 GCA_021809805.1 Actinomycetes bacterium | reverse complement strand
GTACGTGCACGATGCCTCGCTGATCACCAAGCTCGGCAACGGAACATATGGCGCACCGTTCTCTGCCGGTGACCCCTATGACCCCTGGCACGAGACCTACACGATCACGCGCGACATGGGCGGCAATTTCGTCAATAAGTCGGCGACGCAGGCCACCTTGAACTCAGCCACGGTGGCCAAGGCCTTCGAGTTCTGGTTCAGCTGGTACAAGAGCGGGCTCACCGACCCCTCCAGCATCACCTGGACGGGGAACCAGACCCAGGCGCTCTTCCTCGAGGGCAAGCTCGGCATGGAGAACCAGGTCAACCAGGGCCTCATCACGGCGGCCATCGGGACCCCGGTGGCACACGACATCGCGTTCGCACCGATGCCGACGATCCCGGTCGGTGCCAGCACGCTGCCGGCGGGCGCGCCCAAGCACGGCGTGGTCGGCTTCGATTTCGCCTACACGATGGGCGTGCCGCGGTGGTCCTCGGATCCGTCCCTCTCCTACCGCTTCGTTCAGGTCGCGACCTCACCCGCGGCGGAGTCCCTCCTCTATCGCCTCACGGCTTCACTGCCAACCACGGTTGCGGCAGGACAAAAGGTCATCAAGCTGTACCCGTCGATCAAGCCCTTTGTCGACTACGCCGGCGAAGCGGTCGTCGCCCCGTCGTATGCCTTCTGGGGCTCGGTAGAGAACGCGCTGGCCGGGGTATCGGCGACGCTCGCCCGTGACGTGCAGAACGGGTCCTACAGCGACTCGGCCGTCCAGTCGGCGCTCGCCACCGCCAATGCCCAGGTGCAGGCGGCGATCAACTCGACCAAGTCCGGCGGCTAGGCCAGCCCTTCACCAGACCAGCCACCGTGGTGCCACCCCAACGGCACCGCGGTGGCTGGTCCCCCCCGGCACCAGCCCCAAAGACGATGAAGACAAGGGAGCAGCGGGCGAAGTGAGCTCGTCCACGAAAACCGAGCGCGAGGTGGACATGCCCCTGCCCCCGAAGCGTCGACGCGACCACGCTGACCGGGTCTCATCGCGCACCAGGCGGCAGCGCGCCGACGGCGCGCTCTTCCGCCGAGACCTGCGACCGCTCGTCTTGATGATGATTCCCGCCGCATTGGTACTCATCATCATCGACCTCGCCCCGGCGATCATCGGCGTGATCAATTCGTTCCGCCTGCTCGCCTTTTCGACCTTGGAGCACTGGTTCAGCGCGCCGTGGCTCGGGTTGCGCAACTACCGCGAGGCGCTCGACGGTGGTGGCGGCCTCAGCGTCTCGGGCCTCAGCGCCACCTGGCACAGTCTTGAGTACTCGATCCTCACCACCCTGCTTGCTCTCGTGGTCGGCGTGCTCGCAGCGCTCAGTGTGTCGCGCAGGACCTCTTCGGCGACCCCAGTGCTGCGCGCGCTCTACCTTGTGCCGACCGCACTGCCGCTGTTCACCTCCTCATATCTGTGGTACTCGATCCTGCTCCCAAAGACCGGGCTCCTTGATGTCTTTCGCCATGCGGTAGGGCTCGGGAACACGCCGAATCGCTTCCTCGTCGGCGGCCACAGCTTCGCCGCGCTGGTGGGAGTCGACTTGTGGCTGGCGTGGGGCTTCATCTACCTCTTCGCGCTGGCCGGGTTGCAGAGCATCCCCCGTGAGCTCTATGAGGCCGCCGAGATCGATGGCGCGACGAGAGTGCAGAAGTTCCGCTACATCACCTATCCCGGCATCCGCAAGCTCCTCGCCGTCGGTGCGGTGCTATCCACCTTCGGCCACTACAACGACTTCACGCTGCCCTACATCCTGTTCGGCGCGGCGCCCCCGACCGGGGTCGCGGTGCTGCCGACCACGAGCTACGCGGCTGCGTATTCGATCTACAACTTCGGCCTCGCCGACGCCCTCGCGGTGATCGGCGTGATCGCGATCATCATCCCGGTCATCGTCTACATCCGCTACGTCTTCTCGGGAAAGGCCGCTTGATGGCGGGCGCCCGGCGCGGGGACGCCGCCGACATCCTCCATCCCGTCGTGCGGACCATCGTCCGCAGCGTGTTGGCCCTCACGATCATCATCCCCGTCGGCTACATGCTCTTGATGTCGGTGACGCCGAACGTCGAAGTCGCGGCGGGCACGGTCTGGCCCACGCATTTCGCCTTCAGCCACTACGTGAAGATGTGGGCGGGAACCAACCTCGGCTCGGGGATGTTGAACAGCGTGATCATCTGTGGCTCCTCATCCGCCGCGGCGATCCTGCTCGGCGCGATCGCCGGCTATGTCTCTTCCCGCGTGCGCTTCCGTGGCCGGACGGGCTTTCTCAGCCTGCTACTCGCCTTCCAATCGATCCCGACGGTGATGGTGCTGCTCCCTCTCGTCATCGTCATGGCAGGATTGCAGGGCCTGATGCATATCGCGGTGATCGGCACCTACTGGGCGGTCGCCGTCGCGTATTTGACCTTCGCGCTGCCGCTCGTCACCTGGTTCATCGCCGCCTACGTGGACTCGGTGCCCCGCGAGCTTGATGACGCGGCGCGCCTTGATGGGGCCAGCACCTTCCAGGGTTTCATCAAGGTGATCATGCCCCTCATCGTCCCGGCGCTCGCCGTGGCCGGGCTGTTGAGCTTCCTCGTCGGCTGGGGTGATCTGTTGATTGCGACGGTCATCAGCGGACCCGGCACCCACACCGTGGCCGTCGCGCTCGACTCGTTCCTTGCCACCCAAGAAGGACAGGTGCTCCCCCAGTTCGGCACGCTCATGGCGGCATCGGTGGTGAGCGCGGCACCGGTCGTCATCTTGTATCTCGGCCTCCAGCGCTTCGTCGTGGCCGGCCTCACCGGGGCGAGCGTGAAGTGAGTGCGCCGGGCGCAGCCCGCCGCGTTGCCCACAGACAGGACTTCGCAGGCATCAACAGATGGGAGTGGTCATGAGCCAGGGCTCCATGGCGGTGCAGTTCCCCTACGGCGCGGTCTACTTCCGCAAGTCCAACCCTCCCCGCGAGGACTGGAAGCGCGACTATCACCAGGCCGCTGCCGATGGGATGAACACCTTCCGTCACTGGTTCATGTGGTCGGCGATCGAGACCGCGCCGGGGACCTATGACTGGTCCGACTACGACGAGCACCTCGACCTTGCGGCCGAGCACGGGATCCGGACGATCATTGCCGAGCACATCACCTTCGCCCCCGAATGGGCCTATCGGCGCTTTGCCGGCTGCGAGCTGCGCAGCCACGACGGACACGTCGCGACGAGCCTTGTGAGCCCGAGCAGCGCGGTGGGTGGGCACCCAGGGCTCTGCCTCGACCACGCGCCGGTGCGCGAGGCCGCCGAGCAATTCCTGCGCACCCTGGTCGAGCGCTACCGCGATCACCCCGGCCTCGGTGGTTATGACCTGTGGAACGAGTGCAACATCCCGAGTGAGTACTGCTACTGCGAACAGACGGCCGATGAGTTCCGCAAATGGCTCGAGCAGCGCTACGGCTCTTTGTCGGTGGTCGCCCAGACCTGGCGCCGTTACAGCCTCGCGGACTGGGCAGACGTGCGGCCTCCCCATGACCGCACCGGATACCCCGAAATGCTGGACTGGCTGCAGTTCCGCATCGAGCACGCCTACGCCCGCTTTCGGTGGCGCGTCGAGCTCGTCCGTTCGCTCGATCCGGACCACACGATCACGGCGCACGGGATCGCGGCGAGTTTGAACTGGCTGGCGGAGAACGCGGCGGACGACTGGCGCTCGGCTGCCGAGGTCGACAGCTACGGCCTCACCTGGGTCGTCGCCCGCAAGGGGAGCGAGCCGTGGCGCCAGTGGAGCGCGATCGACCTCGTCCGCAACGCGTCGCGGGGCAAGCCCTTCTGGCACGCCGAGATGCAGGGCGGCCCGCTCTGGCTGCAGCCGCAGGTGATCGGACGGCCGCGCGACGACGGACGCATCGCGGCGCCCGAGGACGTGCGGCTGTGGAACCTCGTTTCACTCGCCGGCGGCGCACGCGGGCTGATGTACCTGCGGTGGCGGCCACTGCTTGACGGACCGCTCTTTGATGCCTTCGGCCCCTACAGCCCGGCCGGCCAGCCGACGGAACGCTCCGCCCAAGCCAGCCGCGTCGCGAAGTGGGCGAACGCTGCCGAGCAGGCCGACGTCGTTCGGGCCATGCCGATCAAAGGCGACCTCGGGATCGTGGTGGTGCCCGACACCCAGCTCCTCACCTACATCCAGCGCGGCGACGCGGCGGCCTACACCAACAACATCTGGGGCGCCTACCAGGGATTTTTCGATCACAACGTGCAGGCGGACTACGTCCACATCGACGACATCGACAACTACGCCGTGTTGTACCTGCCAATGCCGCTGATGCTCACCAGTGACCAGGCGGCCGCCGTCCGCCGCTTTGTGGCGAATGGCGGGACGCTGATCAGCGAGGGGTGCCCCGGCTTTTTCACCGACCACGGGCACATGTGCCCCGAACAGCCCGGCTCGCGACTCGCCGAGCTCTTCGGCGCCACGGGCGTCGACGTGGAGTTCACGCCAGACCTGCTCGAGCACGGCGAGGACCGATTCGTGATGGGCGGAGCCCCGGTGCCCTGCGCGATCTACCGCCAGCGCTACGAGCTCGCCGGCGGCCAGGCAGTCGGCCGCTACCTCGATGGCAGCATCGCCGCGGTCGAGCACCGCAACGGCTCGGGGCGCACCCTCCTTGTCGGCACGTGCGTCGGGGCGGCCTACGCGAGCGCTCCCGAACCGGCGACTCGCGCCTTTTTCGCCGGGCTGCTCTCTTGGGCGGGCGTCGACCAGCACGTCGTCCTCGACGAGCCGGGCGTGGTCGCGCGGATCCACCAGAGCGAGGAGCGGCGTTTTTTGTGGGTGACGAACGCCGCCCGGGCACCGCGCCGCGTTCGGGCGCGCGTCAACGCGCGCTTCGGGGCGTTCTCCTCGGCGCTCGACCGCTGGGGAGGTACGCCGGCCACGGTGCGCGACGGACTCGTCGAGATCGAGGTGCCCGGTCGCGACGCCGCGATCTTGGAGCTGCGATGACCCGGACGGGCGCGCCCATTCCCACGCTGCGAGACACGGCAACGTACAAGGAGACGAGATGACCGAGAGGGCGCAGTGGGTCGACCGGCCCATGCGATGGTCCCAGCTGACCTTGAGCGAGCGCGACGCAGAACTGATCGACGTCGGCTTCTGGCTGGATTACTTCGCGCGCATCGACTCCGACGGCGCCTGCCTGAGCGCCGGTGGCTACTGCGCCTACTACCCCACCGACGTCCCGTACCACCACCGCAGCCGCTGGCTCGCTGGGCGTGACCCATTCGGCGACCTCGTCGTGGGATGCCGCGCCCGCGACATGGTCGTGCTGGCGCGCACGGACCCCCATGCCGTGCACGACGATGCGGCAACGGCCCATCCCGAGTGGATCCAACGCGATGCGTCGGGCAAGCCCAAGGCGCACTTCACGATGCCCGGGGCGTGGCTCGCCTGCATGCTCGGCCCCTACAACTTCGAGGTCATGACCGCGATCCACCGCGAGATCGTTTCGCGCTATGACGTCCAGGCCATCTTCACCAATCGCTGGAAGAACATCGGCGTCTGCTACTGCGCAGCCTGCCAGCGCGCCTTTTTCGAAGCGAGCGGGCACTCGCTGCCGGCGCCGGACAACACCGACGCCGGGCTCGAGGCCGCGTACCTCGGCTGGCAGCAGGACACCTACCTCCGCCTCGTCGACGTCTGGGGCGCGGCCATCAAGGATGCCAACCCAAATGCCCGGATCATCCCGAACGCCGGGCTGTCGCGCTGTCCATCACCGGGCACCGTCGACCTCGACCTCTCCCGCCTCATCGAGAAGGTCGACATCCTTTTCGCCGACCACCAAGGTCGCCACGGCACCGAGAGCCCGCTGTGGAGCGGCATGTGCGCGAAGACCTTCACCTCGGTCGCCGGCGACCGGCCAGTCGGCGCCATCTTCAGCGTCGGCGTCGAGGGACCGCACCGGTGGAAAGACTCGGTGCAGAGCCCAGCGGAGCTGCGCATCTGGGTCGCCGACAGCGTGGCGAACGGGATGCGCCCATGGTGGACCAAGTTCGGCGCCACGACGCCTGATGAGCGCTGGCTGGACGTCGTCGCCGAGCTGTACAAAGACCTGTCTGAATGGGAGCCATATCTGCGCAACACAACATCGCTCGCGCGCACCGCCCTCGTTTTCTCCCAGCGACCGGGGCAGTACCGGATCGAGGAGCAGTGCTGCGCAGCCTTCGAGGATCACCTGAGCGGCATGTACCAGGCCCTCGTCGAGGCGCGGATCCCCTTCGACATGCTCCCCGACCGCCTGATCTGCGCGCCGACGCTGGCGCGCTATGACGCCGTGGTGCTGGCAAACATTGCCACCTTGAGCGACACCGAATGCGATGCGCTCACCTTGTACGCCGAGGCCGGTGGAGGCGTGCTTGCCACGCACACGACCTCGCTGTTCGATGAGCGAGGTCGGCGCCGCGACGACCTCGGCCTCGCAGGCATTTTCGGCGTCCGCGTCGTCGGGGGGCTCCACGGCCCGATGCAGAACAGCTACCTCGCGCTGGACCGGAGCGCAGCCGGGGGCCTCCTCGCCGGGCTGGATCGCACGACGCGGGTGATGAACGGCGTCTCGCGGCTCGAAGTCGAGGTCACCGACGCCTCGGCATCCCTGCCCTTGCGCCTCATTGCGTCGTATCCCGACCTGCCGATGGAGGAGGTCTACGTCCGCGACGCCGTGCCGGGCGCCGCGCAGGCGATTCTGCGCCGCGCCGGTCGCGGCCGGGTCGCCTACCTGCCCTTCGACCTCGACCGCACGTTCTGGGAGGTGCTGCACCCTGACCATGGCACGCTCCTCGCGAACGCGCTCGCATGGGTGGCGGGGCGTCGTGGCGTTGCTGAGGTGCAGGGGCCGGGAATGATCGACGTCACCGCATGGCGCCAGGCGCGATCAATGACGGTGCATCTCGTCAACTTGACGAATCCGATGTCGATGCGCGGCATTTTCCGGGAGCTGATCTCGGTGGGGCCGCTGACGGTTCGCATCGAGATCCCCGCCGGCCAGGCGCTTCGACGCGCCAAGCTGCTCAAGGCTGGGGTCGACCTTGCGCCGCGCCTTTCCAACGACATCGTTGAGCTCGTGGTTCCCGAGGTGCTCGACCACGAGATCGTCGCCATCGACTTCGTGTGACGTGGCTAGGGGCCGCGCGCCCAGCCCACCGAGTCACCGTCCGGGAGCTCCACCGCCGCGTGCAAATAGCGCATGCCGTCGCGGAGCACGAGATCTGGCTCGCCCTGGCGGTTCCGAAGCCCTCAACGATTGCCCGGAGCGGACGATCCGCGGACTGGCGATACCACTCGGGTCTCGTTGAGGCGAAAGTCTCCCGCTGGGTGGGTCGGGAGCTTTACCCGCCTCACACCTGGTCGCCGAGGCTCGAGGCGAGCGATACGACCTCATCGACGCCGCCGCGAGAAAGGAGCCGGTCTTCTGGTGGGGCCGGCCGGAAAGGAGGAGGAGATCGCGATCGCGATCGGGCGTGAGCATGAACCGGCGGCACGCTGCCGGGTTCGCTCCGGGCTCGACCGCCGCGGCCAGACCGAGATGAAAACCGGGGCAAGACAGCGAGATCGTCACAATCTGCAGCTAAGCGCCAGTTGTCGATCCTCCGAGGCATCGGATCGATGCGATGGCTGATGGCATCGGCCGTGGGGAGCTCTGCGAGGAAATTGGAGCGGCTCTTGCGGCCCACGAGGCCAGCGGCCACCTGCGCCAATGATGAGGTCGCCCTCGAAGTGACCGACCTCGGTGCGAAGCGCTGCGATCTCGGGTCGCAGTCCGATGAGGTTGAACGGTCCGAGAGGGCCCGCCTTTGGCGGCTCGCCCGCCCGGGCGCGCCGCTTCGCACCGGCCAGAGCACATGCGTGCGGATCACACGATCCGCTATCCTCGCCGCGCAGTGGCGCGAGCAACAGTCACCAATGGCGACGAAGCAGACCTCTGCATTTTGCTTGGCCAAGAGCGCGAAACGCCGGACCGGCCGGTGCTCGAGGCGCTGCTCTCAGCTCGCTGCTGGGGCACCGCGGCCTCGCGCGCAGCTGCCGCGAGGCTGCTCGATCGCCATGCGCCCTGGGGCGCCGACCTTGCTGCTGGCCAGGCGTTCTTGCTCGCTGCGCCGAGCCCGCACCAAGCTGAGCTGTTCAGCGCGGTGCTGCGCAGCGGTGACGGCCTCACCCTGGAAGCGATCGGCCGTAGGCGCGGGCTCACGGGGCGGGCCGTGAGCGATGCGGTCCTTCGTGCAGGGCGCCGGATCCGTGCGGTGCTCCAGGACGCGCCACCCCCGTGGCCATGGCTCATCAACGAGCTCGGCTGTCGGCTGGGCACGGTGACGAGCGAAGAGCTCCTCCAAGACGTGCTCCAAGGGCTGGGCGCCGCCCCCGGCTCAATTGCGGCCCTCCTGGCCGCATGGCTGGCGGGACCATTCCGGTCAGTGCGTGGCTGTCCTGGCTGGCTTGCCCGGGATCCCGCTGCGCTGCTCGCCCGCTCGAGTCGCTGCATGCGGGCCGACGGTGGGGTCCGCCGATACGCCGACGTCGCCGACGAGCTCAGCGAGCTCGGGCTTGTCCCCGAGATGGTCACGCGGTGGCTGAAGGCCTTTGGCGTGGTCGTGGTGCACGACCTTACGGTCACCACGACTGGGACCCTGGCCGATGCGATCGAACGGCTGCTCGATGCCTACGGCACCGCCCGGAGTCTGGCCGAGATCGCCGAGGACCTCGCGAGTGCCGGCAGGGTCGTCGAGGAGACCTCACTCGCCACCGCCGCAGGAGGACGCCGCTTCGAGACGGCCAAGGACGGGCGAGTCCGGCTTGCAGCCTGGAGCGCGCCCGTGGCCGAGCGTCCAGCGAACCGGTGGGGCCACAACGGCGCGCCAGCGCACTCGCGTCGAGCCGAGCACCAGGAGGTGGCGAGTCGGCCACCACGAGCTGTGCGCGACCATGACGGAGCTAACAAGGCGGCCGCAAAGGGCCCGCTGCAACTCCTCGTGCGGGTCGACGAGACCGTTCTGCGGGGCGAGGAGGCCACCGTGCCGGTCGAGCTCGCCGAGGCACTCGGTCTGGGCGTCGGCGGCCGGCGGACCTTCTCTTGCCGCTGGGGTCCCCTCACCATGGCCTACGAAGGACCGCAACCCACGAGGGGCTCGCTCCGGGCAGTCGCCCGGGCGGTCGGCGCTCGGGCGGGTGACACGCTCGTGTTGGGATTCTCGCCGGCGGGGGAATTGGCCGTTGACGTGCGCGAGGCCCTCCACTTCGAGCCCGGGGTCACTGAGACGGCCGGCGAGGCCGGGGGGCCAGTCTGCGAGTCGCCTGGAGTGCCCGCTATGGTGCTGCGCGAGCGTGCCGGGACCGCTGACAGCGGGCTCGCGCAGCGCCAGACCCTCTTTCCCGGCCTGGCAAGCCAAGGAGCGCGATGACCGAGAACCCGAACGCCCTCGAGGCGGCCCTCGAGGTGACCGAGCGCGATGCCGACGCCACGCTCAAGCTCTTGGCTTCCGCCGTGCGCTCGGTCAAACGAGCCAAGACGGCCGCCTCCTCCGGCCAGCTGCGTGAGCTGCAGCAGGCCTTGGAGGCAACGGCGGCGCTCGCCGATCAGGCCGCCACGGCGGCGCGTGACCTGCACGAGGGGTGGCACTTCGATGCCGCCACCTACTTCGGGTCCGGCGAGTACACCAAGGAGCTGCTCGCCTATGCCGCCGACGCCCACCTCCAGGCATTTGAGTCCGACGACCTCATCCTCAGCTACCCGGCCATCGTGCAGGTGTCGGCGAGCGACGCCAGCGTGGTCATCGACAAGAAAAAGGTGCGCAGCGTTCGGCCCTCCGTCCTGATCGGCCAGCTCGCCGCTCTCCAACAGCGTCCGCCCACGTTCAAGCCGGAGCCATTCATCGAGGCACTCGGCGCCGCCTATGACCTCGTGACGGGGATGCGAGGGCTCCGGCCGGGCGCCCCGGCTCGGCTGGTCGATGCGTATCGGGTCCTCACGCTCCTGCCGGGGTCGGCCCGGGACTACACCCGCCAGGAGTTCGCCCGGGACCTGTACCTGCTCGACCAAAGTGGCGTGGTCGATCTGAAAGACGGCCGGCGAATGAGCCTCCCGGCGAGCGCCATGACCCGCAGCGGCGTCGTGTTCACCACGGTGACCCGCGGCGGCCAGACCAAGGTGTATGCGGGAATCGCCTTCGCCGAGCAAGCGCCGTGATCGGCGTCGAGGACTACCTATCCTTCCTGAGCGGCGAGTACCTCGCGGACTACGTGTCCGAGGGCGGTGCCGCGGTCAAGTTCGTGGTGCCGGGCGACGACCCAGCCGCCGCGATGTTCATGACGGGCTTCGCCAGCGCGGCGGCCCAGGCCGGCTACGCTGTGGCCTCAGTCGACGCCGCCGAGACCCGGGCACACCTCCTGGAGCAGGTCTTCTTCGACGTTGCACGCCAGATCGACTGGGATTGGCTCGCTGCTGTCGCCACCACTCGAGCTACCACCGCCGCGGGCTATCCGCCTCCCGAGGGCCAAGGGCCCTCGATCGAGGTGTTGGCAGCGCACCACCGCGTCGACCATCGCGAGCTCAAGCGGGACCTCGACCGGGCGCTGCAAGCCCAGGTGCAACGCGACTACGCCATGGTCTCCGAGTTCCGCACGGCCATGCTGCGGCTGTGCCAGTCCCAGCTCCATAGCGGGCAGATCTCCGACGCCGAGCACGGCGCCGTCATCGATTGGCTGCGCGGGGACCTCCGCCAGATCTCGGCCTTGCGCTCGGCGCTCATCTTCCGGCGCATCGGGCGTCACAATGCCCGCCAGCTCTTGTTCTCACTCGCCCACTGGCTGTCCGTGAACGACCGCGCCGGTCTGGCCCTCGTGCTCGACATTCGCCGGCTGGGGTTTGCTCGCCGTCCGAGCCCCGAAGAGCGGCACGGCCACTACTACACCAAGGCAGCGCTCCTCGACGCCTATGAGGTGCTGCGCCAGCTGGTCGACAACACCGACGAGATGTCCCATCTCGTCGTCGTGGTGGTGGCGTCGCCGGCCTTCCTCACCGACGCGGGGCGGGGCCTCGACGCCTACCAGGCCTTGAAGTTGCGGGTCTTTGACGAGGTCCGCGATGCCGTGCGCGACAACCCGCTGTCGTCCCTCGTCCGCCTCGGTGCGCCGTGAGCGAGCTGGCCCGTTTCGTCGACCGCCGCCGAGCCCTCGAGGCGCTCCGGGCGGGCGTGCCCAACCGTGACGCCGTCGCCGTGCTTGGATCGATGCAGCAGGGCGTGGAAGATCGCTTCAGCCGGCTCCTCGCTGCTGTCCGCGCCCTGCCCGAGGGGTCGCCAGCGGGCGGGATGCTGATCGGCGGCGGCTTTGGCACCGGCAAGAGCCACGTCCTTGAGCACCTGGCGCACATGGCGCTCTCCGAGCAGTTCGTGGTCTCCAAGGTGGTGGTGTCCAAGGAGACGCCGCTGCACGATCCGGTGAAGGTGTACCGCGCCGCCATCGAGCAGGCAAAGGTCCCCGGGCGCCCGGGCTCGGCCATCGACGAGATCGTCGCCGGCCTCGACGTCGACGCGCCGCGCTACGCGGATCTCTACCGATGGGTGCACCAAGACGGCGCGCCGGTCGACAGCCGCTTCGCCGCGACCTTGTTCCTCCACGAGTACGCCCGCGGCGACGAGGAGTTCGCCGACCGGATCGTGCGCTTTTGGGGCGGGGATCCCCTGCCGGTCGCGGACCTGCGCCGGCGGCTCAAGGAAGCAGGGGCGGCCGCCGGCTACCCCCTGGCTGCGATTCGCGAGCGCGACCTCTCCCGCCAGCGGTTCCGATTCGTGGCGCGCCTCGCCCAGGCGGCCGGCTACAGCGGTTGGGTCGTCCTGCTCGACGAGGCAGAGCTGATCGGTCGGTACGCGACCCTGCAGCGCGCCAAGTCCTACGCCGAGATCGCCCGCTGGATCCGCGGCGACCGGGACGACCCCACGGCGCCGCTGTGCGCCGTGCTCACGACCGTCGACGACTTCGAAGGTCAGGTGCTCGTCGGCAAGAACGACGTCGAGCTGATCCCCAAGCGCCTGCGTGCTGGCGGCACCGCCGACGACGAGGTGTTGGCAGCCCAA
Organism: Actinomycetes bacterium; assembly: GCA_021809805.1. Classification (GTDB taxonomy): domain Bacteria; phylum Actinomycetota; class Acidimicrobiia; order Acidimicrobiales; family Bog-793; genus JAKABX01. The sequence goes on along the minus strand of JAJZKA010000078.1, from coordinate 5,341 downwards.
GCCGAGACCGGGATGCGGATCATCGAGCGCGAGCAGGTCCAGCTCCAGCCGCCCGGCCAAGAGGAGCTCGACCGCACCTACAACCAGCTCCGACAGATCCATCGCGAGGCCTACAACTGGGAACCGCCCGACGTGGCCGGCCTGGAGCGGCTGCCGTCCAACCGGATGCGCCAGTATGTGCGCGCCTGGATCAACGAGTGGGACCTGCGCCGCCTCGACCCGACCTATACGCCCGTGCTCGTGACCACCGAGCTCGGGGTGGACCTCAGCGCACAGGACGCCGACGCCGATCTCGGCAGCCAAGCGCGCGATCGCGCCGAGAGCGGCTGAGCTGCTTTTCGATGACCTGGCGGCGGTGCTCGTCACCGGCGGGGGGCTGACAGCGCGCGAGCTCGCAGAGCGCGTCGCCGTCCCGGAGGCAGAGGTCGCCCGTCAGCTGTTCGCCGCCCACGGGTCGTTCCGCTGCGACCGGGGAAAGCCCCCGCGCTGGTGGCTCGCCGCCAGCACTCCCTCCGACAGCCCAGCCAAAGCAGCTGCGTTGTCGCCGGCGCCGGTCGCCCCCGCTACAAATCTGGCAGCGCCGGTCGCCGCGCCGCGCGCCCGGCCGGGCCTGTACGCGTGGCAATCCGATGCCCTGCGAGCCTGGGAGGCCCGCGGGCGACGGGGCGTGATCGAGGCGGTAACCGGTGCCGGCAAGACGATGGTAGGGGTGGCGGCCACCCTCGACGAGCTGGAGCGTCGCGGCCAGGTGCTCGTGTTGGTACCGACCATCGAGCTGATGCACCAATGGGTCCTCCGGCTCGAGGCGGCGGTTACCGGCCGCGACGAAGTGGGCCAGATGGGCAGCGGGCACTCGGACGACTTGGCCAGCCACGACGTCCTGGTCGCCGTGGTCAACAGCGCCCGCAGCCTCGACGTGCGACCAATCCGTCGCGGCGGGCTCCTTGTGGCCGATGAGTGCCACCGCTATGGCAGCGCCGTCAACGCCTTAGCGCTCGACCGACGCTTTATCGGCCGGCTCGGCCTGAGCGCCACCTACGCGCGGGAGGACGACGGCACGCTCGCGTGGCTCGACCCCTATTTCGGGGGCACGTGCTTCCGCCTCGGCTACCGCCGGGCAATCGCCGACGGGGTGACCGCCGGCTTTCGCGTCACCCTTGCCGGGGCACGGCTCGGCGCCCTCGAACAGGAGATCTACGAGGAGCTCAGCGGGCGGATGGCGGCGCTCCGGGCGCGTCTCATCCATGCCTACGACGTGCCGCCCGAGCCGTTCGACGCGTTCCTCCGGGCAGTCATCGCGCTCGCCGATGGGACAGGACCCGGCAGCGGGCTGGCACGTACCTACCGCCAGGCGATGCTCGAGCGCCGCCGGCTGCTGGCTGAGACGCCGGCCAAGGACCGGTGCCTCTCGGCGATGGCACCCGCACTGGCAGACGCCGAGCGGGCCATCGTCTTCACCCAGAGCATCGTCGCAGCTGAGCGAGCCGCTGCCCTCCTCACCGGCTGCGGTCTGCAGATCGAGGCGTTCCACTCCGGGCTCGAGCCGCTCGAGCGCCGCTCGACCCTGCGCCGCTTTGCAGCGGGCGGGGTGCGGGTCCTTGCCGCCCCTCGCCTGCTCGACGAGGGGATCGACGTCCCGGCCGCAGAGGTGGCGGTGATCATGGGCGCGAGCCGGTCCCGGCGCCAGATGATCCAGCGGATGGGCCGCGTTCTGCGCCGCAAGCCTGACGGCCGCCTGGCCCGCTTCGCCATCGTCTTTGTGGAGGGAACGGTCGAAGATCCCCGCAGCGGCGCCCATGAGGCCTTCCTGGAAGAGGTCGTCGATGTCGCCGACGCGGTGACCTTATTCGACGCGCACACGGTCGCCGAGCGTCCCGACCTCGTTGCGGCGTCGATCCGCCCGAGCGCGACATCAGGTGGTGCGCCTGGTACGGGGCGATGACGGCCAGGGTCAACACCTAGCCCGCACCTAGCCCCGGCCCGGGCATCGGGGCTGTCGTCCCCGAGCCCGAGCGCACGGTCGGCGACGACGCTTGCACGCCGCAGCTCGCCGCCTGCTTCGAGCAGGCGCTCTGCCAGGTGGCAAGCTCGCTGGCCGATGGCCGATCGAAGCCCAGGTAGTTCCATGCCGGCTTCGGGGCGGGCAAGACGGCGATGATATCGGTGCTGCACCTTTTGCTGGCAAGGTGATCGGCCAGCCCGGACGATCTCCGAGCTCGCTCGGATCGTGGCCGACTACGTCGATCGGGTCGACGGACGGCGCGCTCTGCTCGTTCCCTGCCACTTCGTGGGAAAGGCCTCCATGGACAAGGAGGTGCTCGGCGGTGACGTCGAGCCCATGCGCCGCCTGCATCCCGATGCCCCATTTCCGCCGGTCTGTGTTGCCGACGCCATTGTTGAGGACGCGCGAAGAAAGCGCACCGAGCTCGGCGACGACGTCTTCGGGGTGCTGTCCGAGGGCGGGGAAGGCGATGAGTGGGGCGAGCATGGCGTACCTGGCAGCCCGGGCGCTCCAAGACGGCTCACACTCCTCCTCCATGCCGGTTTATCCCGGCGCTCCGAGGGGACCCTGCTGGCCTGGTTCCCCGACGATCGTGCGTGCCTCGACTACCTGGACTGGCTTCGCTGGCCCGACGGCTTGTGCTGCCCGTTGTGCGCTGGGGTGGTCGCCTGGCGGCTCAGCGATGGTCGGTGGTCGTGCGGAGGCTGCCGGCGTCGGGTCTCGCCGACGGCAGGCACCACGCTCCCCCCCCTCGTTGGACGCCATGCCGCTCGAGACCTCCTGGGAGGGCGAGCGGCCCCGGCGTTGTGGCACGCGACCCCTGGAGGCGAAGATCGTGGCGCAACCCCCAGCGCGGCCCAGTCCAACGGCGCGTCGGAATCCGAGGCCGGGCGTCGCGCGCGAAGGGTCGCTGCGCCCTCAGCCAAGGGCGCGAAACACCGCGCCGCGCGAGATCCCGAGACCTGGCGCCTCGCTCGGCGCGATGCGGCCATCAGTTGGCTCGGGAATGCCCTCGATCGCCGCGCCCGGTCGGACCGTGGCCCGGTCATAGGTCCGAACCCACTCGGCGATCGGCGTGTTGACCTGGCTCTTCATGAGATGCAAGGCGCCGGCCTGGAGGGCGCCGCCGTGCGGCACCACCATCAGGTGATAGCAAGAGGCGAGCGTGCAGATACGCCGCGCCTCGCTGATCCCGCCGACCCATTCGACGTCGGGCTGGAGCACCTGCACCCCGCCGGTCTCGATGAGGCGCACGAAGCCCCACCGGGTGAACTCGTGCTCGCCGCTCGCGATGGTGACCGGGCTGTCCCGACGCCCGAGCGCTTCGTAACCGCGGTAGTCATCAGGGGCAAGCGGCTCTTCGATCCAGCGCACCTTGGCAGGCGCGACCAGATCGATCAGGCGTCGGGTGTACTCGACATCGAAGGCCATGTAGCAGTCGAGCATCAGGTCGCGGTCCTCGCCGATCACCTCTCGGCACCTTGTAACGAGCTCGGCGTTCTTGCGCAGGCCCTCCACGCCGTCGGCCGGGCCATAGGCCATGGCGAGCTTGATGCCAAAGCCCTCCGGCGAGGCCCAGTCCTCCCGGTCATTCGTCGTCTGGTAGATCGGCAGGTCTACTCGGCACGCCCCGCCCAACAGCGCGTAGACGGGCTTTTGCGCCGCCTTCCCGGCGAGGTCCCACAGCGCGTGGTCGACCCCCGAGAGCGCCATCACCGGCAGGCCGGCCCGGCCATAGGGAAGCGAGGCGCGGTAGCACTCGTCCCACAGCCGCTCGATGTCGCCAGCCTTCTCGCCCACGAGGAGCCGGGCGAAGTGCTCATTGATCAACGCGGCGCTCGCTGCGCCGCCAAAGGCCGTCCCGATGCCGCTCAGCCCGTCGTTGGTCGTGATCTCGACGAGCACCTTGGCAAAGCCCGCCGACCACGAGGAGCGCGCGGCCGCATAGCGCGGGTAGATCGACATCGGATTGGCGATCACTGTGCTCGTGAGCCACGACGGCTCGACCCTCCGCCCGGTCGCGCCGAAGGGAACCGCCGTGACCGTGGTGATCCTCACCGCTCCTCCTCCGCCTCGCGCTGCGCCAGGCGGCCGCCTCGCGCCATGTTGCCAGGCGCGCCCTCGTCCCCGCTGCCGCTTGTGTGCACCTTGAGCAGGCGGGAAATGGTGCCGCCGAGGAGCTCGCGCCGGTCCTCGCCTGTGAGGTCCGCGCCGTGATGGCACAACACCTCGAGGGACTGGCGGTAGGTGCAATAGCGCGTCGACGCGGGGAAGTCCGATCCCCAGCACAGCCGCTTGGCTCCGTACTCGGCGAGCAGCTGACGGAAAAAGCGCTGGGAGAGCGGCCAGGGGGCGTCCCAGCCGTCAGGCTCGCTGTAGTGCATCCCTGAGACCTTGAGGTACAGGTTCTCGACCGCCGCCGACGCCAGCACATCGCGGGCGTGCTCATCGGCCGACGGGCTCCCGAGCGCCACCAGTCCGAGGTGGTGACAGATGATGGGGAGGTCGGGGTGGCGCCTCGCAACTTGTCGGAGATCGGCTTGCCACGGCGGGGTCGCCGACACGCTGAGCACCAGGCTGTGCGCCTCCAGCTTCGACCACAGTGCGTCCGCCTCGCTCGAGACCAGCCAGCCGTCGTTGAGCTCTCCGAGGTAGTGCGAGACCGCGCGCACCTCGTGGCGCTCGGTGAGCGCCGCCAGGCGATCGAGCGCGCCCGGGCGGTGGTAGGTGGTGCTCCAACGGCTGTCGAGGTCGCCGGTCAGATACAGCCGACCCGGGAACTGCTCGGCGGCGCGGCCGAGGTAGGACTGGTTCTCGGCGTTCTTGTCGATCGGCGCGCAGACGATGAGCGCGGCGCCGACGCCGTTGTTGTCCATCTCGTAGATGAGCTGGGCCGCGGTCCCCCGCGACGCCTCATCAGGGACCGGCGGCAGGTAGGGCCAGCGCGCCCACGCGTGACAGTGGCTGTCCACGACCCCGCTCGCCATCGCTCCCCCTCCCTCGCCGGGGCGGTGCGCGCCCCTGGCCGTGCCGTTCCCGAAGCGCGCGAGGCCCGGCCCGCGCTTCCCTCGCCGGTCGCTCCTAGGAGCGTGGGTCAGTAATGGTCATGGAGCGAATAGATATACAGAATCGACCGATCACGGTTCGTTTCCTCAGCTCAGTTGGATGGATTCTCATGTGCCCGGTTGATTACGCAGGTTTTTAGGTTACTGACCCACGCTCCTAGGGCTCGCGCAGCGCCAACTCATTCAGTATGCGAACGAGCCGCTCGGGCCGGTGGGCGGAGCGCCCGAGGAACAATCCGTCCACGCGGTCGCCGAGTTCGGTCGCGAGGCCCTC
>JAJZKA010000077.1 GCA_021809805.1 Actinomycetes bacterium | reverse complement strand
GGCGGCCGAGCGCCAGCAGGGGCGGTGCGAGCATCATCAGCATCAGGTGTTGCACGACGTGCATCGCCAGGTTGGTGGCGTCGTACGCAGCTACGCCCGAGCCGACGGCGACGAACAGCACGGCGATCCCCGCACAAAAGGCGACCGCGCGGGCGACGGCGTGGCGATGGCGATGGCGACGCACCAGGCGGTTCGTCGCCACGATGTCGCCGACGAAGGCCAGCGCGAGCGTGGCGTCTGCGACCAGAGCGGCGGGATTGAGCTGGAAGCCAGTCAGCACCACGTGCAGGTTCACCGTCGCTTGGAGCACCAGCGAGGCGACCACGCTTCGTCGCTGCCCGCATCGGTGCCCCTTTACGCCACGTCGCCTGCGGCGCGATGTTGATCGAGCGCGGGACACCCGATCCCTCGGTAGCGTCATCGACGTGCCAGGACCACCGGCGGCAGTGCAGATCCCTCGAGCCGCGAAGGTGCTCACCGTGTCCGACGGCGTCGTCGCCGGCACGCGCCGCGACGAGAGCGGGCCGGCACTTCGCGCCCGGCTCGAGCAAGCTGGCTTTCGCGTCGTCAGCGAGGAGGTCTGCGCGGACGGCATCGAGCCGGTCGCCGAGGCGCTCCGGCGCCTCGCCGCGGGCTACGCAGGGCTGCTCGTCACGACGGGCGGGACGGGCTTGTCACCCCGGGATCTCACCCCCGAGGCGACGGCGCGGGTGATCGAGCGCGCCGTACCAGGCTTCGCCGAGGTGATCCGGCGCACCGATTCTCGAGCCCCGCTCTCGCGGGGAGTCGCCGGCTGCGTCGGCGCCTGCTTGATCATCAACCTTCCCGGCTCAACAACAGGTGCCGTCGAGTCCCTCGAGTCCGTCCTCGACCTCGTGCCCCACGCGCTCGCCCTGCTCGACGGGGAACGGCCGCACTGAGGCCGGCCAGGCCGCTCCGGTGAGCGGGAGCACCGGCACCATCGCACCGGCAGGAACGCCCGCTCCATCGGCCACGAGCGCCAGGGCGTTCGCCGCGACCGTCGAAGCAAGCAGGTGTGAGGCCCGCCCACCTGATCGCCGGGCGACGAGGCGCCCTTCGCCGTCGACCTCCACCTGCACATGAACGAGATGGAGCTTGCCGTCTGCTGAGCGCGACAGGGCCTCAGCGGCAATCGCGCGCGCCGTCGCCGGCGGGCTCGTTTCGCCACCGAGCGCGGCGATGGTGGGACGGACGAAGAGCTCGAAGCTCACCATCGAGGAGACCGGATTGCCTGGCAGGCCGATCAGCACCCCGCCGCCAGCGAAGCGACCGAAGGCAAGCGGCTTGGCAGGCTTGATCGCCACCTGGAGCACCTCGGCATCACGGCAGCACCGGTCGATGATGGCCTTGACGACGTCCTTGTCCCCGACGCTTACCCCGCCGCTCGTCACCAGCAGGTCGCAGCGCTCGGCGCCGGCCCGCACCGCGGCCACCGCCAGGTCCTCGTCGTCGCGCACGAGGCCGAGGTCGAGCGCATTCGCGCCCGCCGCGGCCACGAGGGCTAAGAGCGCGTGACGGTTGGAATCGCGGATCTGGCCCGGGGCGAGCGGCGCGGGAGCAGCCACGAGCTCGCTGCCGGTCGAGAGCACCCCGACAATGGGGCGGCGGTGCGCGAGCACGGCGCTGCGGCCCACGCTCGCCAGGACGCCGAGATGGCGGGCGCGAAGCACCGTCGAGCGCTCGAGAACCACCTCGTCCGCCGCCACGTCCTCGCCGGCGTGGCGCACGTGCTCGCCCGGCGCCGGCGAGTGCCCGAGCACGACGACCGTGCCGTCCCGCGCTGCGTCGCTGTCCTCGATCATGCACACCGCATCTGCGCCCGGTGGGAGCGGCGCCCCGGTCATGATCCGCACCGCTTCCCCGGGGCCGATCTCCTCGCCCGGCGCGTCGCCGGCGAGGATGCGGCGCACGACCTTCAAGGTGAGCGGCGCGGGCTCGCCGGTGGCGGCGATCCCGTAGCCGTCCATTGCCGAGCAGGCAAAGGGCGGGACGGCCTCTGTCGCCGCCACGTCCTCGGCGAGGACGAGCCCGGCCGCCTCGGCAAGGGGCACCTCGAGCGGAGCCAGCGGGCAGACGAGCGCCGCGAGACGGCGCTGGGCATCCGCGAGGGGTACAAGACGGCTACTCAAAGACATCCTCCATCGACAGGCCGAGCCGCTCGAGGTCGGCCGGCGAGTCGACATCGGCGAACGTCCGCGCGCTGGCGACGGGCGACCAGGCCGACTCGTCGGGCCGATCGGTGCTCGGCTCCCAAGGGATCGAGCGCAGCGAGCGCTCGCCCGCAGCGGCCAGCGCCCCGGCGACGGCCAGGTCGACCGCCGACCAGCGGGCACACAACGGCTGGGACTCGCCCTCAACCGACGGCACGACCGAGCCGTCCCCGTGGCGCTCGGCGAGGAAGCTCAACAGCCGCTCAGTGAGGAAGGGCAGGTCGCAGGCGAGTACGAGCGCAGGTCCGGAGTGGCCGAGGGCGCGTAGCGCCCGGCCACCGCAGGCGACCGCGACGAGCGGGCCGCCGAGTGGCGGTTCCTCACGCACCGAGGCCAGGCCGGAGACGGCCGGGCCGACCTCGACCACAGGATGGGCGACACGCGAGAGCATCGCCGCGATTCGCCGCGCGCTCGGCTCTCCGGCAATACGCAGCAGCGCCTTGTCATGGCCCATCCGGCTGCTTGCGCCGCCCGTGAGGAGGATGCCGCCGACCCACGGTCGCATCGCACCGCCGCCCGAGAGGAGCAGCCCTGCCGTCGGCACCAGGCCCGAGCGCGGCGTGAACGGGCTCACGGCTCGCCACCGGTCACGTCGTGGCGGACCGAGCCGTCGGCTAAGCGCTGCCAGCTCCCCGAGCGCCCGCCGGACTTCTCGAGCAGCGTGAGGTCCTCGATGACCATCGAGCGGTCGAGCGCCTTGCAGCCCTCATAGACCGTGAGGGCGGCCGCAAGGCAGGCGTTGAGCGCCTCGATCTCGACTCCGGTCCGGTCCCGGGCCGCCACTCTGGCCTCGACGCGCACCTCGCGCTCTCCGATGGAGAAGTCGACGGCGACGTCGCCGAGCAACACTTTGTGACACAGCGGGATGAGCTGTGGTGTGGCCTTGGCGGCAAGAACACCGGCCACCCTGGCGATCGCCAGCACATCGTTGCCCTTGGGCAGCTTGCCGGCGATGAGCGCGGCGGCGGTGTCGGGCTCCATCACGAGCCGGCAGGCCGCCACCGCGCGGCGAGCGGTGGCGGCTTTGGCCGAGACGTCGACCATCTGCGCCCGGCCATGCTCGTCCAGATGTGTCAGGCGGCCGTACTCGGGCACATCCCACCTCCATGGTGCAGGTCCTGCCGCCAAACTATGCCCGGTTAGGCTCGGTCCATGGCGATACCGGCAAGCGAATGGCTCGAACGCTATGCACAGCGGCTGGGCGTGCCGCCGCTCAGTACCGAGGAGATCGACGCGCTCCTGGCCGCCGCGGGCGTGGCGGCGCACTCATCCGAGCGCACCGCGGCCCCGGTGACCTGCTACCTCGCGGCACGCGCCGGGTGCTCTCCTTCTGAAGCGCTCGACGCGGCACGCGACCTGTCCGCCAAGCTCGACGACTGAGTCGCCCTCATTGCGCACCGACGCGCTGCGCGCCCGCGTAGACGTTGGCGTGCGCACCCCGGGCGAAGGCGATCAGCGTCAGCCCGAGCCGGCGCGCCGTGTCCACCGCGAGGCTCGATGGCGCTGAGACGGCAATGAGGATCGGGAACCGGCCGATGACCGCTTTCTGGACGATCTCGAAGCTCACGCGGCCCGAGACGCACAAGATGGCCGCGTCGGCGCGATTCTTTTCGAGCGCGCACCAGCCGAGCAGCTTGTCGACCGCATTGTGGCGGCCGATGTCCTCACGGACCGCGAGCAGCCGGCCGCCTCGGTCGAACAGGCCGGCGGCGTGCACCCCGCCCGTCGCGTCAAAGAGTGGTTGCGCGCCACGAAGCGCCTCGGGGAGGGCGAGCAGGCGGTCGGCTCCAAGCACGGGGCCAGGCGGGAGCGCGTCGCAGCGCTCGGCGAGGTCGTCGATCGAGGTGCTGCCGCAGATCCCGCAGCTGGGGCTCACCGTGAAGTCGCGCCGGCGCGCGATCGTCGCGGGCTCGGCGAGATCGACCGTGACGACGTTGTGCCACTGTTCGCCGGCGTCCACGCAGTAGCGGACCGCGCGCGGCATCCTCGAGCGGTCAAGCAGGCCCTCAGAGAGCAGGAAGCCGATCGCGAGCTCAAAGTCGTGCCCGGGCGTGCGCATCGTGACCGCCACGGTCTCGGCCCGGCCGTCGGGCTGGGCGACGCGGATCTCGAGCGGCTCCTCGCCGACGACCGTCTCGGGCCAGGCAAGGCGCCGGTCGCCCCGTAGCGCAAGGACTCGCACCGCGGCGGTCGGCCGACCGCCGCCTGCCGCGGCCTCAGCAGCCACCGGACACGGGCGGCAGCACCGCCACCTCGTCATCGGCCGAAAGCGCCGCATCAGCGCCGGCTGGCTCGCCGTTGACCCACAGCACCGAGCGGGCGAGCAGCGCGGCGAAGCTCGGCCCTCCACGGACGGCGAGCTCGTCACGCACCGCATCGAGCGCGGTTGCCTGGAGCGTGCAAATAGGTGCCCCGAAAAGCTCGCGCGCCGGCCCGAACAGGCGGACGGTGACCACTTAGCCGCCGATCATCGACATCGAGCGTCGTGACCGCAAGAAGCCGGGCTCGTCGATCCCGTGCCCCGCCCGCTTGTCAGCGAGCGAGCCCAAGAACGCCGCCACCAGCATCCCGTCGTCCGCGCCCGAGCGCATCAGGTCGCGCAGCGAGCGCTCCTCGTCAGAGAACAGGCAGTTGCGCACCGCGCCGTCCGCCGTCACGCGCAGGCGGTTGCAGGTTCCACAAAAGGGTCGGGTCACGGTGGCGATGACGCCGATCTCTCCGCCGCCGTCCACGAAGCGGTAGCGCTCGGCGGGGGCCTGATCGCCGGCGACGTGCACCGGCTCGAGCGGGTAGCGCTGGGCGATCGTGGCGATCACCTCCTCGGAGGGCACCACCTGGTCGCGACACCACGCCCCCGCGGAGTCGAGTGGCATCAGCTCGATGAAGCGGACGATTCGCCGGTGCGTCCTCGCGAACTCGGCGAAGCTGAGGATCTCGTCGTCGTTGACGCCCCGCGCGAGGACGACGTTCACCTTCAGCGGACGAAGGCCCACGGCCTCGGCGGCCTCCATCGCTCCGAGTACCTCCTCAAGACGACCCCGCCGCCGGATCTCGGGGAAGCGCTCCTCACGCAGCGAGTCACAGCTGATGTTGACCCGCTGCAAGCCGGCCTCGGCGAGTGGTGCCGCGAGCCCGGCGAGGCGCGTGCCATTGGTCGTGAGCGAGAGGTCCTCAAAGCCCATCTCGGCGAGGGTGGCAACGATCTCGACGACCTCCCGCCGCACGAGGGGCTCGCCACCGGTTACCCGCACCGAGCGCACCCCGAGCGAGCGCGCCACCTTGGCGATGCGGCCGATCTCCGCGACGCTGAGCAGCTCGTCGCGCGGGCGGAAGCGGACGTCGTCGTCCATGCAATAGACGCAGCGCAAGTTGCAGCGGTCGGTGATCGACAGGCGCAGGTCGTCGTGCAGGCGCCCGAAGCGGTCGGTCAGCGCCGGCATCAGCCGCGCTCGATCGCCGGCTGCGCGCCGAGCGGCTCGGCGCATGGGCTCCAGCCGCTCCCGCCGGCCCAGCGCTCGTGCTTCCAGATCGGGACGCTGCGCTTCAACTCGTCGATCAGATAGCGAGCGGCTTCGAACGCCTCATCGCGGTGCGGCGCACTCGCGACCACGACGACGGCGGCGTCGCCGACAGCGAGCGTGCCCGTGCGGTGCAGCATCACGAGGCGCCCGAGCACCGGCCAGCGAGCCCGGGCCATTGCGGCCAGCTCAATAAGGGCCCGCTCGGCGCCCGCCACGTAGGCCTCATAGGTGAGCGTCTCGACGCCGGGACGCCCCTCAGCGTGGTCGCGCACCGTTCCACAGAAACAGACGATGCCGCCACAGCCCGGATCGCCGGCGAAGGCAAGCGCCTCGGCGACGGGCAGCGAGGCGTCGGTGACGGCCAGCCAGTCGGCGGCCTCGGGCGGGGTCAGGACCACCTGTAAAGGCTAGCGAGCAACGGGGCGCGCGCCGTCAGTCCGCTCCCCTGCGTCGCGAAAATGCCCCGGCGATCGAGCAGACCGCTCGGTAGGATTGCTGTTCCACCATGGCGCCAGCTTTTCCGCGACCGATCCGGGTCATGCTCAGCATGGCGCTGGTCTCCTGCCTGGGCTCAGGGCTGACCTACCCCTTCCTCCTCGTCTACCTCCACGACGTCCGCCATATCAGCCTCGGCAGCACCGGGCTTTTGATGGCGCTCCCCGCGGTGTTCGGCCTCGTCGCCACACCGCTCACCGGCAGCCTCGTCGACGGCGTGGGGGCGCGGGCGGTGCTGTTCTGGTCGGCCCTCGCCGCGGCCACGGGCAGCGCGCTCTTGCCCGCGATCAGCTCCGCCCCGAGCGCGATTGCTCCGCTCGCCCTTTACGGGCTGGGAACGGTCGGTATCGCGACGGCCATCAACACCCTTTTCGCCCAGTTGATCCACGATCCCGTGCTGCAGACCCGCGCCTTTTCACTGAACTTCATGTTCGTCAACTTGGGCCTCGCCGCCGGAGCCCTCATCGCGGCCGAGATCGTCGCCGTGCGCCGCCCCGGCACGTTCAGTTTGATCTACCTGCTCGACGCGGCGAGCTTCGTCGTTGCGGCAGTCGGTAGCGTCACCTTGCCGAGACGCACGCGCCTTGCCGGCACGAAGGCCCGCGTCCGCTCGCGGCCGTCGGCGAACGCTTATCGCATGGTCCTCGCCAACCGGATCTTCCTGCGCTATGTGATGTTGCTCGGCGCGATCTTCCTCGTCGGCTACGGCGCGCTCGATGCGGGCTTCGTCGGCTACTCGGTGACCTCGGTGCGCATCAGCCCTTCGCTTGTCGCCGACTGCTTCGTCGTCAACTTCGTGGTGATCATCTGCCTCCAGCAGGTGGCGTCCCGCTTCGTCGAGCGCATCCCCCGCTCTTTCGCCCTGGCAATCGCCTCCTCGGCGTTCGCGCTGGCGTGGCTCGCCGAGTGGACGGCTGGGCGCTTTCCCGGCTCGATGACCTCCAAGGTTCTCGTGATCAGCTTCGGGGCGATCTTCGCGCTCGGCGAGATGGCCCTCAGCCCGGTGCGCAACGTCCTCGTCAACGCGCTCGCTACCGAGGAGCTGCGCGGCCGCTACAACGCGGTGAGCGTGTCAGTGATCCAGAGCGCGAACATCGTCGCCCCCGCGGTCATCGGCATCCTGCTCGGCGCGTCCTTGGGCGGACCACTCGTGCTGGCGCTCGTCATCCTCTCCGCGCTCGCCGTGCTCGCCAGCCTCCAGCTCGGCACCCGCCTCAGCCCGGCCCAGGACAACCGACCGGGCATCGCCCTCACCGTGCGCGTCGGCCGGGGCCGCAGGCACCACCACGCCGCCGCACGTGAGCCTGAAGCGAACCCGGCACCGGCTCCTGGTCCGCTCAGCCGCTGATCGGATCGCCGAAGCGGCGCTTGGCGGCACGCACGGTGTTGCGCAGCAGCATCGCCCTCGTCATCGGACCGACCCCGCCCATACGCGGCGAGAGCCACCCGGCTACTTCGGCGACCTCGTCTCGGACGTCGGACAGGACGCGGCGTCCCTCCCAGGACACCCCGGCCGCCACCACGGCGGCGCCGGGCCGCACCATCTCGGGCGTCACCAATCCGGCGCTCCCCGCCGCCGCCACCACGACATCCCCGCGCCGGACGTGCTCGGCAAGGTCGGGCACGCCGGTGTGCACCACGGTGACCGCCGCGTTGCAGCCCGGCCGCTTCAGCGCCATCAACAATGCGAGCGGGCGGCCAATGGTGAGGCCGCGCCCGATGATCACCACGTGGCGGCCTTCCACGGGAACCTCGAAGGCGGCGAGCAGCTCGACGATGCCCGCCGGGGTGCACGGCAGTGGACCGGGCGCCCCCATCACGAGGCGGCCGAGGTTGACCGGATGCAGGCCGTCGACGTCCTTGTCGGGGTCGACCGCCAACAGCGCAGCCTCCTCGTCCAACTCACGGGGCAGCGGCAGCTGCACGAGGTAAGCATCGACCGCTGGGTCCGCGTTGAAGCGCCTGATCACCGACTCGAGCTCGTCCTGGGTCGCGTCAGAGGGCAGGTGCTCGTGCATGGAGGCGATGCCGACTTCGGCGCAGTCGGCGTGCTTCATCGCCACGTATCGGGCGCTTGCGGGGTCGTCACCGACCAAGATCGTGCCGAGTCCTGGATGGTGCCCGGCCGCCCGCAGCCCCTCGGCCTCGACGCGCACCTCGGCGCGGATGCGGGCGGCAACCGCCTCGCCGTCCAGGGTGATCGCCGTCATCTTTGGCGGGGCAACGACACAGGGACCCTCCTCGCCACGCCGCCGCGGCGCTGGCTCGGCCCAGGCTAGCCAGCGCGCTGGCGCACGGGGTGGGCCGCTCGACGCGGCCAGAGTCGCCCGCGGCACAAGCAGCTGCGGCGCCGTCGCGAAGCGCCGGTGAGCGCTGCCTCAGTGCCGGAAGTGGCGCTCCCCGGTCATCACCATCGCGAGGCCGCGCTCGTCCGCAGCGGCGACGATTTCGTCGTCGCGCAGCGAGCCGCCCGGTTGGATGACCGCCCGCACCCCGGCATCCGCGCAGGCGTCCAGTCCATCGCGGAAGGGGAAGAAGGCGTCGCTCGCCGCGGCCCCGCCCTCGGCACGCCCAGCGGCGCGGCGCGCCGCGATCGCGGCGGAGTCAACCCGGTTCTGCTGCCCACAACCGATTCCGTAAGCGACGCCGCTCTTGGCAAGGACGATCGCGTTCGAGGTCGTGCGGGCGCAGACCCGCCAGGCGAGCTCGAGATCGCGCCAGACCTCCTCGGTCGGCTCGGCCTTGGTGGCCACGCGCCAGTCGGCGCGCCCGGAAAGAAAATGGTCGGGCTGCTGGACGAGGAAATCACTGCCAAGGGGGCGCAGCTGGAGCGGCTCGGGGCCGGGGGCATCGGCGGTGATCACCCGCATGTTCTTGCGTCGTTGCGCAAACAGCTCCAGCGCGTCCGGTTGGATGTGCCGGGCGACGAGCACATCGGCTTTGGCATTGGCGACGATCTGCTCGGCAAGCGCGCGGTCGATCGAGCCGGGCAGCGCGACGATGCCCCCAAAGGCAGAGGTCGGGTCGACCTCAAAGGCGCGCTCGTAGGCCGTCGCGAGGTCGGGCGCGATCGCTGCCCCGCAGGGGTTGGCGTGCTTGACGATCACTGCTGGCGCGCCCGTCGGATCGAGCTCGCCGAGCTCGTGCGCGAGCCGCCACGCCGCCTCGGCGTCGAAGAGGTTGAGATACGACAGCGCCATGCCGCCGTGTTGGACTGCGCCGTCCCACCAGCTCGCTCGGGCATTGACGACGGCGTAGCGGGCGCCGGCCTGGTGCGGATTCTCGCCATAGCGCAGCGATTGACGCCGCTCGAGGGCGAGGTGGACGGTCGGAGGGAGCACGTCCTCGCGGGGCGGGGCCGCCGGCGCCTCGCCGCTGTCCAGCCAGGCGACGATCGCCGCGTCATAGGCGGCGGTATGTGCGAAGGCGCCGCGCGCGAGGCGGTGGCGCGTCGTCGAACTGACCGCACCCTCCCGGCGCAGCTCGTCGAGGACCGCGCCGTAATCGGCGGGTTCGACGATCACCACCACGTGCTCGTAGTTCTTGGCCGCAGCGCGCACCATCGTCGGCCCACCGACGTCGATCATCTCGACCGACGGTGAGGCGGTGAAGGGGTAGAGATTGCAGGCGACGAGGTCGATCGGGACGATCTCGCGCTGCTTTAGCGCCTCGAGGTGCTCCGGCTTGGAGCGGTCGGCGAGGATGCCACCGTGAATCGCGGGGTGCAGCGTCTTGACGCGACCGTCCAGCATCTCGGGTGCCCCGGTCACCTCGGCGACCTCGAGGTGCGCGATCCCCGCCTCGCCGAGCGCGGCGGCGGTCTTGCCGCTCGCGACGAGCTCGAAGCCGAGGGCGGCGAGCCCTTTTGCAAAGGCCTCGAGGCCAGTCTTGTCATACACGGACAAAAGCGCCCTCACGGCACCTCCTTGTCGCCGCGGCTTGCACCGGCGGCTTGCATCCCGGCGAGAAAACAACGGATGGCGGTCGGATACAGCCGCCGCTCGACTTGCTTGATCCGCTCGTGGAGGGTCGACTCGTCGTCGTCTGAGTACACCGGCACCGCTTCTTGAGCAAGAATTGGACCGGCATCGACCTCGAGCGTGGCGATGTGGACTGTGCAGCCCGTCTCGCTCACGCCGGCCCCGAGCGCCTGGGCAACGGCGTGCCAGCCCTTGAAGGCTGGGAGCAGCGAGGGGTGGGTGTTCAAGATCCGCCCCGCGTAGGCAGCAAAGACCGCCGCCCCGAGCACGGTGCCAAAACCCGCCATGGCGATCAGGCGCGGCCGATGCGGCGCGAGCGCGGCGAGGATCGACTCGCTGTAGGCGTCCCGGTCGAAGCCCGGCGCAAAGCTGCGCTCGACGAGCTCGATGGGGATCCCGGCCCGCTCGGCCACCTTTTCGGCGGCACAGGGCCGGTCGACCAGCACGACCTCGATCGGCAGTTCGGCGGAGATCAGCGCCTCGAGGATCGTGCCCGTCCCCGAGGCGAGCGCGGCGATCACCGCGGCAGGCTACCAGGAGCGTCCATCGCCACTCGGCTCAGGCGAGCGCTGAATACAACGGGAAGGATGCGGCGAGCTGGGCGGCTTGACCTTGCACGGCCTCGCTCGGACCCTCCCGGCCCAGCGCGGCGGCGATGAGCCCCCCGAGCTCGGCGAAGGCGTCGTCATCGAAGCCCCGCGTGGCGAGCGCTGCCGTGCCGAGGCGGATCCCCGAACCAATCGGCCCGGGAACCGCATCGTAGGCGAGTGGCATCGCGTTGGCGTTGATCGCGATCGCTTCCAGCCGCTCGAGCGCCGCGGCCCCATCCATCCCCGAGGGGGACACGTCCAAGATCACCTGATGGTTCTCGGTCCCCCCGGTGACCACCTGACAACGCGTCGCCACCTCGGCTTCGGCGAGCACCCGGGCGAGGGTGCGCGCGCCCGAGAGGGTCTGCGCGATGCGCTCGGCGAACTCAGGTCGCTTCGCCAGGTGGAAGGCGAGCGCATGGGCACCGAACACGTGGGGCAGCGGGCCGCCCTGGGATCCGGGGTAGACGGCGGCGTCGATGCGCTCAGCGAGCCCGGCGCGGCACAAGATCGCACCGCCGCGGGAGCCGCCGAGGGTCTTGTGGGTCGTGAAGGTGCAAACGTCCGCGAGCGGTACGGGGTTCGGGTGCGCCTTGGCGGCGACGATGCCGGCCACATGGGCCATGTCGGCGACGAGGTAGGCGCCGACCCGATCGGCGATCTCTCGGAAGGCCGCATAGTCGACGGTGCGGGGATAGCACGACCAGCCGACGAAGATCACCTTCGGGTGATGCCTGGACGCGAGCTCGGCGGCCTCGTCCACATCGACGAGGCGGTCGCTTCGGCGCACGTGGTAGGCGATCCCGTCGTAGAACCGCCCCGTCAAGGTGTCGGCGTCGTAATGGGTGGGGTGCCCGCCGTGGGTGAAGTCCCATCCGAGCACCGTGTCGCCCGGCTCACACAGGGCGCGCAGCACCGCGAAGTTGGCGTTCGAGCCCGAGTACGGCTGCACGTTGGCGTGCTCGGCGCCAAAGAGCGCCTTCGCCCGGGCGATGGCGAGGCGCTCGACCTCGTCGATCACCTCACAGCCGTCATAGTCGCGCCGGCCCGGATAGCCGTCCGCGTACTTGTTCGTGAGGACCGAGCCGTGAACCTGCATGAGCGCCGCCGGGACGAAGTTCTCCGACGCGATGCAATCCAGGCAGTGGCGCTGGCGGTCGAGCTCGGCATCGATCAGGCCGGCGAGCTCGGGGTCGAGCTCGCCGAGCGGCGCGGTGAAGTCGCTTGACACCTCAGAGTCGGGCGACGACGTCAGCCATGAGCTCGCCCGCCTCGGTCGGATTCTGCGCGACGAGCGCCCCGGCCTCTGCGAGCGCGGCCATCTTGGCCGCCGCCGTGCCACTCGTGCCCGAGACGATGGCGCCGGCGTGGCCCATCTTGCGACCTGGAGGCGCGGTGACCCCGGCGATGTAGGTGACCACCGGCTTGTCCATGTGCTCGGCGATGAAGCGGGCAGCGCGCTCCTCCTCGGTGCCGCCGATCTCGCCGATCATGATCACTGCCTTGGTCTCCGGGTCGGCCTGGAAGGCCGCCAGGCAGTCCACGAAGCCGGTTCCAGGGACGGGGTCGCCACCGATACCGACGCCGGTCGTCTGGCCGATCCCCTTCTGGGTCAGCTCGTACAGCGCCTGGTAGAAGACGGTGCCTGAGCGGCTCACGAGACCGACCGGGCCGCCGGCGAGCGCGATCTCCCCGGCCGTGATGCCGATGTTCGCCTTGCCGGGGCTGATGATCCCCGGGCAATTCGGGCCGAGCAAGCGGGTTTCGGGGAAACTCCGGCGCAGCGTGGCGAAGACGCGCGCCTCGTCGTGGGCGGGGATGAACTCGGTGATGCACACGACGAAGGGGATCCCGGCCTCCGCGGCCTCCAAGATGGCCGCCGGCGCCCCGGCTGGCGGAACGGTGATGAACGAGGCGTTGGCGCCCGTCTCGGCGATCGCCTCGGCGACCGTCGAGTAGACGGGGATGCCCTCGATGACCTCACCGCCGCGGCGCGGGTTGGTGCCGGCAACGACCTGGGTGCCGTAGGCGCGATTGCGCAGGCCGTGGTAGCAGCCCTGGCTCGTCGGGCTGAGGCCCTGGATAACGACCTTGGTGTTCTCGTCGACGAAGATGCTCATTGGCGTCCTTTCAGGCGCGCTGCGCGGCGAGCTCGCTGGCGCGGCGGGCGGCGTCGAGCATCGTCGGGGAAGAGATCAGCTGTTCCGAGCCGTACTCGGCGAGGATCGCCCGGCCCTGCTCGGCGTTCGTGCCGTCGAGGCGGACGACAATCGGCGCGTCGATGTGCACGCGCTCGAGCGCCTGGACGATGCCTTTGGCGACTTCCTCGCCCCGGGTGATGCCGCCAAAGACGTTGACGAAGATCGAGCGCACCTTCTCGTCGGTCGCGATGACCTCGAGCGCGCTCGCCATCACCTCGGCGTTCGCCCCGCCGCCGATGTCGAGGAAGTTGGCGGGCTCGCCGCCGACCTGCTTGACCACGTCGCAGGTGCTCATCGCCAGCCCGGCGCCATTCGCGATGATGCCGACGGTGCCGTCGAGGCCCACGTACTGCAGGCCCTTCTCGCGCGCCAGACGCTCGCGCGGCTCCAACGCGTTGAGGTCGCGCCACACCTCCCACTCGGGGTGCCGGAACGCGGCCGAGTCGTCCAAGGTGACCTTGGCGTCAAGCGCGTGCACCCGGCCGTCGGTCGTGAGCACGAGCGGGTTGATCTCGACGAGGTCGGCGTCGCCCTCCTCATAGCAGCGGTACAGGCTGACGAGGACGCCGGCGACGCCGTCGATTGCCTGGGTGTCGATGCCCGCCTGCTGGGCCAGGCGTCGAGCACCGTCGGCGTCGATCCCGTCCAGAGGGTCGATTTCGAGTCGGGCGATCGCTTCGGGGCTCTCCTCGGCGACCTGTTCGATGTCGACACCCCCGCGCGCCGAGAGCATGCACAGGTGACTCTTCGCGGTGCGGTCCAAGGTGAAGCTGGCGTAGTACTCCTTGGCGATGTCGGTCGCTTGCTCGACCCACACCCTCTGCACGATGTGGCCCTTGATGTCGAGGCCGAGGATGGCCTCGGCGGCAGCCCTCGCCTCCTCGGTGCTGTGGGCGACGCGGACACCGCCCGCCTTGCCCCGCCCGCCGACGCGCACCTGCGCCTTCACGACGACGGGATAGCCGATCCGCTCGGCGGCGGTGACGGCCGTCTCCACGTCCTCGGCGGCCTCGCCGTCAGAGACGGGAACCCCGTAGCGGGCGAAGTACTGCTTGCCCTGGTATTCGAGTAGATCCACGGGCGCGGTCCTCCTCAGCTGCGGCGGCTCGTCGGCCCGCCGATACTACGCAGGGCCGGAGCCGGGCGACAGTTGAGCCGGCGTTGCCGCTCTGTGCGGCATCGCCCAGGTACGATCGCTCCCCGTGACGGCCGGGGTGCTGCAGGCCGCGTCGCCGCCCTCCGAGCACGGCGCCGCCCGGCGTGTCCGCGACGTGACCATGCGGGTCGTGTCGAGCTCGTTTGCCATGGCGCTCGGCTGCGGCGTCCTTGCCACGGCCATCGTGCTCGTCACCTTGGCTCAGCCCGGCGCGCTGCACGGGGTGACCCAGTACGACGACGGCGTCTACTACGGCGCCGCGGCCCAGCTCAGCCGTGGCGTCCTCCCCTACCGCGACTTCACCTTGGTCCAGCCCCCCGGCATCGCCGTCCTCCTCGCGCCGATCGCCTTTTTGACCCATGGGGCGGGCAGCGGGGTCGGCCTCGGCGTCGCCCGCGTTCTCACGGCACTGGTCACCGGACTCGACGCCTTCCTCGCCGCCTTCGTGCTGCGCCATCGCGGCAGGACCGCATCCGCGATCGGGGGCCTTGGCCTCGCCATCTACCCGGCGGGGTTCTTCGCGGACCGCACCGTGTTGCTCGAGCCCTACCTCGTCGCCTGCCTGCTCGGAGCGACGGCGCTTGCCTTCTCCGAGGGCCGTCTGAGCGGGCCCGGACGGCTCGCGCTCGCCGGGGCGTGCTTTGGCGTCGGCGGGGCAATCAAGGCATGGGCGGTGCTGCCGTTCGTCTGCCTGGCCCTGCTCGCGCTCGGGCGTCACGGCGAGCGCGGTGGCCTGCGCCGGGCAGTCCTGCCCCTCATCGCCGGTTGCGCCGTCGGCTTCGGCGCCCTCTGCGGCCCGTTCTTCGCGCTCGCGCCCGCCCGCTTTGTCCACGACGTCATCGTCACCCAGCTCTCGCGCTCAGCCCCCCAGCACCTCGTGGCCAACCGGCTCGACGTGCTCACCGGGCTGCACGGCATCGCCGGCATTTCGCCGCAGGGCATCGCGGTCCCCCTGCTCGTCGCCGCCGCCTTCCTCGCCGTGGCGGGGTGGGCAAGCATCTGGCCGGCACTTCAGGACCGCAGCGCCGTCGAGGAGCGCTATTTCCTGCTCGCCACCGCCACCGCCGTCGCCGCGGTGCTGGCCGCCCCCGACTTCTATGACCACTACGGCGCCTTCCCTGCCGCTTTCGCCGCGCTGGTGGCCGGCTGCGTGGCGGGGCGTGCCCGTCGCGCACTGGCGCGCTTTGCCACCCCACGGCGGCGCCTCGCACACCGCCTCCCCCTCGCCGCAGCCGCCTGCGTCGTGATCCTTGTCGCAGCGCTCGTCGTCGGCGAGATCGACTTCGACGTCGCCGCCACCAAGGGGGCGGGCAATCCCGCGCTCGCGATCGACACGGCGATCCCACCGGGCGCCTGCGCGATCAGCGACGCGCCGATCCTGCTCGTGAGCGCCAACCGCTACCTGGCCAACCGCCCTGGGTGCCCGGCGGTGGTGGACCCCGAGGGCACCTTGTTGGCCCTCTCCGCGGGACGGCCGCGACCAGCGAGCCCCGCCAAGGTTCCAGGACTCGCCGCGATCTGGCACCGCTGGCTGGCACGCTCCGAGTTCTTCGTCGAGTCCGGCACCGACGTCCGGCGGGTTCCCTGGACCTTGGGGCTCGCGACCTGGTTCGCCCACCGCTTCATCCGCCTGCCTGACCCCGGCGCCTCCGTCTATGTCCGACGCACGTACCCTGGACTGGCGCCCCTTTTGTCACCACGACACTGGCGGAGGGTCGTTGCCGCCCGGCGGGCCGCAGCCCTCAACCGGCGCTGAGGGAGCAGCGGGCAGGCGGTCTCGGCGGGCGCTTTGGCACCTGCCCCCACATGTGGCCGCGGATTGTTTAACTTCTCGGCCGTGCCCGCCCATACCCGCAAGCCCGCCGCGCTCTCGGCCGCAACCATCCGCCGCCGGCGCCTCGGCGTCGCTGCCGCGCTCGTCGTCGTCATCGCCGCTGCCGGCGCCGGTGTCGTGCTGGCGACCAAGCACCACCCGAGCCACGCGGCGAACGGACCGGCGGCGGCCGCCGCAGTGGCGAGTCGCTGCCCGCTGACCGACCTGCCGGCTCCCGGCGGAAAAGTGCCCCAGCGCCCGGCGCTGCTGGTCAAGATCGGCAACGAGCCGAATGGTGCACGCCCCCAGAGCGGCCTGAACGAGGCGGACATCGTCTACGACACGCCTGCCGAGGGCTTCATCATGCGCTACATGGCCGTCTACCAGTGCACCAATGCCTCGATGATCGGCCCTGATCGCTCACTGCGCTGGGTCGACTATCACCTCGCCGGCCAGTTCGGCTCCCCCATCCTGGCCTTCGCCGGAGGCATCAATCCGAACCTGCAAGCGGTCCAGGCTCTCCACTGGCTGCACAACGTCAACCTCCTCGACTTCTCAAGCCCGGTCGGGGTGCGCACCACCAACCGCGTGCCGCCGGACAACCTCTACACGAGCACCCAGGCTCTCTACGGGCTGTTCCCAAAGGACCACACGCCACCTGCTCCGGTCTTCACCTACACCTCCTCGCTCCCCAAAGGCGCAAAGCCGTTGTCCGCGGCGGCGCTCAACTTCTCCGTGGGCACCGACGTCGTCTGGCACTGGAACGCCGCCGGCAAGGACTGGCTGCATACTTATGCCAATAGTCCCGATGTCGACGCCCTGACCAACCAGCAGGTCAGTGCCACCAACGTCGTGGTCGAGATCGTCCATTACACCTTCGGCCCCTACCCCGAGAGCCCGGGTGGCACCGGGGACGTGGAGAGCCAGACGACCGGGAGCGGGCAGGGCTATGTGCTGCGCGGTGGCCACTACCTCCCCGTCACTTGGCACCGCGCGAGCGACAGCGCGACGACCACCTTCACCGATGCCGCCGGGAACAGCGTCGGCCTCGCGCCGGGGCGGACGTGGGTGGAGCTGATGACGACCACGCAGGCAAAGGGCGGGATCACCTTCACGCCCTGAGGGGTCCTCGCCGTCACCGCCCGGTGAACCCCCGCCGTTGCACCATCTGGCTTCGCCCATCTCCTGATCGGCGGGCCGGCGTCGCGCAGATGTCGGCTCGAGCCGCCAAGACCACGCGATCCCTCCCGATGGCTCGCGTCCTGCCTCGACCTGTCGGTCATGATCGGGCTCGTCGCCATGCGCTTCGACACCGGCGCGCCCGCCGCCCTCGGCGCGCGGGTCGGACTCAACGCATCGATGATCGTCTTGGGCAGGCTCCAGGAAAGGTCTCTTGTGGGAGGGCCCTGGCCCGTTTCGGATCGGCTGCGCGGCCGGTGCCATCGCCACGGCGACGTTCGCGCCCTCGCCGCCCGGACGCAGCGCTCACCTAA
>JAJZKA010000076.1 GCA_021809805.1 Actinomycetes bacterium | reverse complement strand
CCGTCGGCGATCACGCACTCGAGGAGGTCGACGTCCTCGCCGAGCCCGTTCGGCCCCCGCCCGAGCACGCGCTCGGTGCCGTCCAAGGTGACGAGGACCTCGCCCGGTCGGGCGAGGCGGGCGACGATGCGAGCACCGCGGATCCGATCGAGATCGTAGGGGTGGGTGGGCTGGCCGAGCTCCAACATCGCGTAGTTCGAGGCGTCGACGACGGCGCCGATCGGGCGCATGCCGGACAGGATCAAGCGGCGGGCGACGAGCGGGGGTGACGCAACCGGCGTCAGGCCGACGAGGACACGGCCGACGATGCGGTCACAGGCCGACGGCGCCCGGGTCTCCACGGCCGCCAGTGCCGCCGCCGCCTCGCCGCCCTCCAGGCCGGACACGTCGGGCTCGGGCAGATGGAAGGGGAGCTTGAGGCGCGCCGCCAGGTCGCGGGCAATGCCCGAGATCGAGAGGCAGTCTGGCCGGTTGGGCTCGATGGACAGGTCCAAGACCGCGTCCGGGGCGATCCCCAGGTGCTCGGCGAGCGCAAGGCCCGGCTCGATGCCCGCCGGCAGCGCCCCGCCGGCTCCCGGCGAGGCGAGGACGAGCAGGCCCGAGCTCTCGCCGGGCAGGCCGAGCTCGCCGGGCGAGCACAGCATCCCGTTCGAGGTCACGCCCCGCATCGTGCGCCTCCCGATCACCATGCCGTTCGGCAGCTCGGTGCCGACCCTCGCGAGCGGGACGACGTCGCCGAGGCCGAAGTTCCAGGCCCCACAGACGATCTCGACCGGCTCGGGGTCACCGGCGTCGACGAGCACCCGGCGGATCTTGTCGGCGCCCTTGATCGCCTCGAGGGAGACCACGTGGGACAGGACGACGCCGTCGAGCCCTGATCCGACGAGCTCCGCGCCCTCAAAGACGAGGCCGAGCGAGGACAGGACGCGGCCGAGCTCGGCGACTTCGGCCTCCTCGCTCGGGGAGGTCGACAGGGGAACGAAGTCCTTCAGCCAAGACAGCGGTACGTGCACGGGTTCTCCAAGGTGCTCGATGAGGCTCGGCGAGCGATCAGAACTGGGTGAGGAATCTGACGTCGTTCTCGATCAGGCTCCGGATGTCCTCGATCTGGTAGCGGATCATCGCCACGCGGTCGATTCCGAAGCCGAAGGCAAAGCCCGACCACTCCTCGGGGTCGACGCCGGCCATGGACAAGACGTTCGGATGCACAAGACCGCAGCCACCGAGCTCGATCCAGCCGGTGTTCGAGCACGTCCGGCAGCCGCTTCCTCCACAGACCACGCACGTCACCTCGTACTCCGCCGACGGCTCGGTGAAGGGGAAGTAGGCCGGGCGCAGGCGGCTTTTGATCGCGCTGTGAAAGATTGCCTCGGTGAAGGTCGCCACGGTCCCCGCCAGGTCGGCGAAGCTGACGTTTCGGTCGACCGCGATCCCCTCGATCTGGTGGAAGGCGGGGAGGTGGCGGGCATCTGGGGTGTCGCGCCGATAGGCACGCCCCGGTGCCACCGCGTACAGCGGCAGCTCCTTTCGCGCCAGCAATCGGATCTGGACCGACGAGGTCTGCGAGCGCAACAAGAAGCTCTCGCGGTCACCGAGGTCGAGGTAGAAGCTGTCCTGGTTGGAGCGCGCGGGGTGGTGCGGGGGCATGTTGAGCGCGGTGAAGTTGTGCTCGTCTGACTCGACCTCGGGGCCCTCGGCGATCTCATAGCCCATGCCGAGGAAGATGTCCTCGAGGTCGGTGCGCACCTGGCTGACGAGATGGAGGTGCCCGGCCGCCCAGCCCCGCGTCGCCGCCTCGCTCAGATCGAGGCGGTCGGCCTCGAGGGCCGCGGCGCGCTCGGCAACCGCGAGCGCGCCGACGCGCGCGTCAAGCGCCGCCTCGAGCGCGTCGCGTGTGGCGTTGAGCGCAAGCCCCGCCTCACGGCGCTGGTCGCCAGGAGCACCGCCGAGCGCCCGCTTCCAGGCCGACCACACCGAGGAGCGCCCGAACAGCTCGGAGCGCACCGCCTCGAGCTGGCGAAGCTCGCCTGTGGCCGCAATCGTCTGCTCGGCCTCGGCGACGAAGGCCGCGAGCTCGTCGCTGCTCGGCAGGCTGGCGCGGTGCTCTTCGCGGTCGAGGTCGGGCATGGCCCACATGCTAAATGCTTGGCGCCCCGGGCTTCGTGGCCGCATCCTGGCGGCGCCGCCGGGCGATCTCAAAGCCGAGCACGGTGGCGGCCATCGCCACGTTCAGCGACTCGGTCGCGCTCGCCATCGGGATCGAGACCGAGCCATCCAGCCCACCGGCAAGCTCGACGGGAAGGCCGCTCGCCTCATTGCCGAGCACGAGCGCGAGCTTTGGCGAAAGGGCTGCAGACGCGTAGTCCTCGCCGCCGCGCGCCAAGGTGCCGAGCACCGTGAAGCCGCCGGCGTGCAGCGCCGAGAACGCTTCGGCCGCATCGATGCCGAGCGCGATCGGCACGCTAAACAGCGCCCCGGCCGAGGCGCGCACCACCTTGGGGTTGTACGGATCGGCGCTGCCCTCACAGCAGATCACCCCGCCCACCCCGGCCGCCGCCGCGCTGCGGATGATCGCCCCGAGGTTGCCCGGGTCGCGCACGTCCACGCACACGAACAGCACCTCGGCGGCGGCGGCGAGCGCCTCGAGTGGGCGCTCGAGCGTCGAGACCACCCCGCACAGGCTTTGTGGGCTCGTCGTGTCGGCGACGCGCTCGATCACCCCCGCCCGCAGCGCGAAGCAGCGCACGCCGGCGGCCTCGAGGCGAGCGAGCAGGCGGGCCGCAGCCACCTGGCGATGCGCCTCGGGGGCGAAATAGACGGCCTCGATGGCGGCGCCCGCATCGAGCGCCGCCTCGAGCACCTTGGTGCCCTCGACGACGAACGCCCCGTCGGACCGGCGCACGCTGCGCTGGCGCAACAGCCGCCGCAGCCGCTGCACCCGCTGATGGCGCGGCCCCAAGGCGGCGCCCGACAGGGAGGTCTGCGTCAGGAGGCGGCCGGTGCCACCTCGGCGCCGAGGGCGTCGAGAGCGACCTTGACGATCGCCGCGAACGCCGCCTGGTCCCGCACGGCGAGATCCGCGAGCATCTTGCGGTCGATCTCGACGCCGGCGCGGTGCAGCCCGGCGATCAGACGGCTGTAGCTGATGCCCTCGGCACGTGCCGCGGCATTGATGCGCTGGATCCACAGCTTGCGGAAGTCGCCCTTGCGCGCCCGGCGGTCCCGGTACGCGTACTGCAGGGAGTGCATGACCTGCTCGTTCGCGGCGCGATAGGAGCGCGACTTGTTCCCGTAGTAGCCCTTCGCCCGCTCCAGGACAACGCGGCGATGCTTCTTGCCATGGACGGCCCGCTTCACCCTGGCCATGGATCCTGCTCCTTTCGACGACGTGTGTGGTCAACGCGCCCTGCGGACGTGCCGCGGCGCTCGGCGCTGGCGCCCGTTGGCGCCGGCCGGAAGGCTTAGATGCCGAGAAGCCGCCGCACCTGGCGGCGGTCACCGGCAGCGACCTCAGCCTCCCTTGAGAGGCGGCGGGTCCGCTTGGACGCCTTCTTCTCGAGCAGGTGCGAGCGGAAGGCCTTGCGGCGCATGATCTTGCCGGTTCCGGTCACCTTAAAGCGCGCCGCCGCGCCCCGGTCCGTCTTCATCTTCGGCATCGCTCAGGCCTCTCTTTGCTCGTCGGCTTGCTCGGCGTGGTTCGCCGCAGCGCCGTCGTTTGCTGGTAGTTCCTCACCGTGGACGGCGCGAGCCGCCTTGGCCTGGCGCGCCCGCTTGTCGGGCGCCAGCACCATCACCATGTTGCGACCGTCCAGTCGGGCCTCGGACTCGACCTTTGCCGAGCCGTCCACCTGCTCGGCGATGCGGTCCAAGATCCGCTTGCCGAGCTCAGGGTGGAAGACCTCGCGACCCCGGAACATGATCGTCACCTTGACCTTGTGGCCATCGTCGAGAAAGCGCGCCACCTGGCGGGTCTTGGTGTCGAAGTCCCCTTGGCCGATCTTTGGCCGGTACTTCATCTCCTTGATGCCGACATTGCTCGCCTTGCGCCGGGACTCTTTGGCCCGCTGCGCCTCGTCGAACTTGAACTTGCCGTAGTCCATGATCCGACAGACCGGCGGGTCGGCGAGCGGCGCCACCTCGACGAGGTCGAGATCCATCTGCCGCGCGATCGACAGAGCCTCCGGCAACGGCTTGATGCCGAGCTGGGTCCCTTCAGGATCGACGAGGCGGACCTCACGAGCGCGGATCCGATCGTTCAACCGCGGCTCGTTGGCGCTGGGAGCACTGGAGATCTGGCACCACTCCTCTCGGTGGGAGCCCTGCGTCGCTCGCAGGACGTCGACTAGGGAAGCCGCGGCCCGCTGCCGGCTCAACCACCGAAACCCACTGCACACGCACGCCCAGGGCGGCGGTGAGTGGGTGGGAGTCGCCAAAGCGGCCCCGCTTCCCAATTCAGTTGGCCCCTAGGCTAGCAGCATGAGCAGCCTGTGGACACCTGGCGGTGAGCGGCCGGTCCGCCGTGAACAGCCCGAAGCCCAAACGAGCACGCCCGGCGGCCCCGCCCCTGGCCCCGGTGACGCCCCCGGTGGCGACGCGCCGAGCCCCGAACAGGCCGCCGCCGAGCTCGCGCGCCTCGAGGCCCAGCTGCTCGGCGTGCCGGCGGGCGACGTCGTCGCCAACCACTGCTATGGCTTGTTCGAGCTGGCGGCGCTGCACCTCAGCCAGGAGCCGCCCAACTTCGGCCAGGCCCGCATCGCCATCGATGCGCTCGGCGCCGTCGTCGAACAGCTCGGCGAGCGCCTCGGCGAGGGCACTTCGGCGCTGCGCGAGGGCCTGTCGCAGATCCGGCTCGCCTTCGTCCAGCTCTCTGGCACCGACACCCCCGGTCCCCGCACACCCCTTGAGGGGACGAGCGACGGCGGTTCGGCGAACCTCGAGGCGAACTAAGCATGGGCGCGCCGCCCGTGCGGCTCGTGGCGACCGACCTCGACGGGACGCTCGTGCGCCCCGATGGCACCGTCTCGGCCCGCACGCGCGCCGCGCTCGACGCCGTGTGGGAGCGCGGCACCCGCGTCGTGCTCGTCACCGCCCGGCCGCCGCGCTGGGTCGACGAGCTCGCCGCCGCGCTCTCCTGCGACGAGATCGTCATCTGCGCCAATGGGGCCATCGTCTATGACGCCCGCACCCGGCGCGTGCTGCGCCACGACGCGATCGGCGCCGAGTTGGGCACCGAGCTCGTGCAGCGGCTGCGTGACGAGCTCCCCGAGCTCACCTTCGCGATCGAGCGGGAGAGCAGCTTTGGCCACGAGCCCGACTACCGCTGCACGTGGGAGCGCCCCGAGGACACCTTGGTCGCGCCCGCCGAGGAGCTCGTGGCGGCCGGCTGCACCAAGCTCTTGTGCCAGTCCGCTCCGCCGATCGATCACGAGGTGCTCGTGAAGCGCTGCCAGGCGGCGGCCGGCGATCTCGCGGCCGTGACCATCTCGAGCCTCGACGGCCTCGTCGAGATCGCCGCCCCCGGGGTCTCAAAGGGCGCCGCCCTCGCCCGGCGGTGTCGAGAGCTCGACATCGAGGCGAGCGAGGTGGTCGCCTTCGGCGACATGTT
The DNA here is from genome assembly GCA_021809805.1 of Actinomycetes bacterium. GTDB lineage: Bacteria > Actinomycetota > Acidimicrobiia > Acidimicrobiales > Bog-793 > JAKABX01. Next base: position 11,890 of record JAJZKA010000076.1, on the reverse strand, counting down.
GAACGACCTGTCCCTGCTCGCCTTCGCGGGGTGGGGCGTGGCGGTCGACAACGCGCACGCCGAGCTGAAGGTTGTCGCCGACGAGGTCACGGCGAGCTGCGGCGAGGACGGCGTGGCAAGCGTCCTCGAACGGATCTTCTCGCTCTGTTGACGTGGCGAGATCGCCACAGGGCATCGCTGCCGCCCGAGCAAAGCCCGGGGCGAATCGCCGCCGTCCCGGCGCACCGGGCGCGGGGCTGTCCTCAGCCCGCCTCGGACGGCCCGCCGAGCGCGACGAGATCCGCCGCTTCCAAGGTGCCCACAGGGCTCGCAACGAGACAGAAGAGGACCGCCGCGCCCGGTGGGATCTGTCGGGTGCCGTCGCTGATCGCGACGGCGGGGAACGCGAATCGCCCCCCGTGCTCTTCCACGAGCTCGCCGAGGCCGCGGTGGGCATCGAAGGCGACGACGCGGCCGCGCCGGGCGGTGGCCAGTGCGCCGAGGCCGGCCGGATCGAGCCTCACGGGATGATCTTGGACAGCCGCAGCTCCAACACGTCGCTCGCGCCCCGATCGATCAGCTCGGGGATCAAGACGTTGATGGTCGCCTTGGGCACGACGGTCTCGATCGCATAGCCGCCCTCGCCGAAGAGCTTGCTCACCGTCGGGGCCTTCATCGAGGGCAGGACCGAGATCACCGCCTCGAGGTTCTCCTCGGCGACGTTCGCCTTCACGAGCACCTGGGACCGTGCGGCCAGCGTGCCCTGCAAGAGCGCGAGCAGCTGGCTCATCGCGTGCGCCTTGTCGGGATTGGCTGCCGACTCCGGATTGGCGATGACCTCGGTGTAGGACTGGAGCACCTGCGCGATCACCCGCAGCCCGGCGGCGCGCAGCGCTCGGCCCGTCTCGGTGATCTCGACGACGGCATCGGCGATCTCGGGCACCTTCGCCTCGGTCGCGCCGTAAGAGAGGCGGACGTCGGCCTTGACGTTGTGGGCGAGCAGGAAGCGTTCGGTGAGGCGCGGGTACTCCGTCGCCACCCGTGCACCTTGGGGCAGGTCCTCCACCTTGTGGTACGCCGAGGCCCCGTCGACGGCGAGCACGACCTTGATCGGATCGCTCGTCGCCTTGGAGTAGGCGAGCTCGCCGAGCGTGGTCACCTCGGCCCCGGTCTCCTCGATCCAATCCCGCCCGGTGATGCCGAGGTCGAACAGACCGTCGGCGACATAGACGGGGATCTCCTGGGGCCGAAGGATCCGCACCTCGGCGACGCGGGGGTCATCGATGTTGGCGCGGTAGTCGACCTCTGAGGAGCGGCGCACGGCCAAATCGGCGTCGGCGAACAGCTCGAGCGTCGCGCGCTCGAGCGATCCCTTGGGAAGGACGATCCGCAGCATCCCTACAGCGTGCCCGCAATGGCGCCGGGCCGCCAGCGGCCGGGCCCGGTCCTCGCCTCGCCGTCAGTCGCGGCGAGCCGCCAAGACCGCCTCCTCGGCGCGGCGCTGCAGGTCCACCACGGCATCAAAGGGCCGCTCATGGGAGAACACGGCGCTGCCCGCGACAAAGACGCGGGCACCGGCGGCGGCGGTGAGCTCGACGGTGCCCGGCGCGATCCCGCCGTCGACCTCGATCGCGACGCGAAGGCCGCGCTCATCGATGAGGCGGCGCGCGGCGGCGATCTTCGGCACGACCTCGTGCATGAACGACTGGCCGCCAAAGCCGGGAAAGACGGTCATCAACAACAGCAGATCGACGCCGGCGAGGAAGGGTTCGGCCGACTCGAGGGGCGTGTCGGGGTTGCAGGCGAGCCCTGCCTTCATCCCGAGCGCGTGGATCTCCTCGACGAGCGCCGCAGTGTCGCCGATCTCGACATGCACCGTCACAGAGCTCGCACCGGCATCGGCAAAGGCTTTCAGGAACTGTTGTGGATTGCTCATCATCAAATGGCAGTCAAAGAACGCCGGGGAGTGGCGGCGCAAAGACGCCACGACCGGCGGCCCGATCGTCACGTTGGGCACGAAGTGACCGTCCATCACGTCGAGATGCAGCCAGTCGGTGACGCTCGTCACCTCGCCCGCCGCGGCAGCGAGATGGCCGTAGTCGGCGGACAGCAACGACGGGGCGATCTTGACGACACCGGGCTCGAGCATTGCCTCGAACCCTAACGCGGGCACCTTGTGTTGCTGGCGAGCACCGCACCGCTCGGTGGCGAGCCGCGGCGCGAGGGGTCCTCGTCGCCGGTGCGACGCGGCCCGCGAGCGGTCCCTGCGCCCCTGCATCAAAGGGCCGCTCACACAAGGCACTCGGCACGTCATCTGGCGCCATCACGCTTGAGGCGCCGCTGCTCAGCGAATCGACGCGTCATCAGCAATGTTCAGGGCGAGACGCACGACAAGGACGCGCGCGAGCATCTGTTCGGCCCGCACGGCGTCACCTCGCCGGGCGGGGGTCTTGGCAGTGCGGAGATCTGGCCCGACACCGCACTCGCCCACCGCGTTCGCTCATCGCTCACGGCGCGATCGCTGGCGCGCCATGAGCTCGCCGGGGCGCCACCGCTATGGTCGGGCGCGATGGCCCACTCACTCGACGTGCCCCGTCCTCGATTCGCGCGCCGACGCGGGCGCGGCGTGGCACTCGTGCGCGGGGAGCTGGTGAAGCTCGCCAGCCTCGCCTCCGCGCGCCGGGTGCTCGCCGGGGCGACGCTGGCCGGCATCGCGGTGTCGGTCGGGTTGTGCGCGAGCCACCACAAAGGTGGGGGCAGCCTGTTCGACCCCACGGTGCTGAGCCTCCTCGGTCTGCTCGTCGCGCAGGTGATGGTCGGCGCGGTGGGGGTGGTCGCCTTCTCCGGCGACGACGAGCGGGGCACCTTGGCGCTCAGCCTCGCGGCGGCTGGCGGGCGCCGCATGGCCGTGTTCTTCGCCAAGGCGGCGGCGGTCGCCGCGATTGCCTTCGCGGTCGGCGAAGTGGCTTCCTTCGCCTCCTTTGCCATCGGCCAGGGAACCCTCGCCGCCCCGCTGCGCGCCGATATCGGCGCCCCCGGGGTGCTGCGCGCCGTGGTCTTCGGCGGCGCCTCGGTCGCGCTCATCGCGCTGGTCGGGCTCGGCCTGGCGAGCGCGCTGCGCCACGGCGCCGCCGCCATCTCGTCCCTGGCGGCACTTCTCTTTGTCGTGCCGGCGCTCATGATCGCGCTCCCCCTCTCAATCGAGAACGCCCTCGACCGCCTGGTCATCGCCAATCTCTTCGCCGTGCTCGTGAACGTCGGCCACGGCCGGATCGTCAGCTTTGCCCTCTCGGGCACCGGGCTCCCGCGCTCGACGCTGTTCAACGCGCCCGAGGCACTCGGGGTCCTCGCCTGCTACGCCGCGATCGCGCTCGCCGCCGGGGCGGCGCGCTTTTCACGCGAGGGGGCCTGAACTCAGGCGACCCCGTGGGCGAGGCGAGCCACCCAGTGGCGCAGCGTCGCCGGGCTGATCGGCCCATCGACGACGTGGACGACCTTGCCCTTGGCCGACAGGAAGACGGTGTCAGGCAGCCCGGGGAGGCCGAGCTGGTCGGCGACCGCCTCTTGCTGGTCGGCGACCGCGACGAAGGGGAGCTTCACCTTGCGGGCAAAGGCAAGGCCGCTCGCGGTCGGGTCGTTGCCGTCGATCCCGATGAATGCGACCGGGGTGTGCGCCGCCTCGAGGCCGCGGACGACCTTGGACAGCACGGGCATCTCCTTTTGGCAGGGGGGGCACCACGAGGCGAAGAAGACCAGGACCACGGGCCGGTGCGCGTAGGCCGCGGACGGATAGGCGAGCGTGCGCGCCTTGCCGAGCTCGGCGAGACGGAACTTCGGCGGTGCCGGCAGCGGCACCGCGGCGTTCTTCGGCGCCGAGCCGCCGCCGGTGGCGGCGAAGTACCCGCCGGCGCCGATCAGCACCACCAAGGCGCCGATCGACCAGCGCATCCGGCGGCGGTATCGCCGGCGCGCCACCTCGAGATCCGCGGCTCCGCCATCGGGCGGCGGCGGTGCGCTGACGACTGGCTCCATCACCATCTCCACCGGGCCGCCCCTAGGGGTGGCGCACCACCACGTCGACCGCCATCACCAAGAACAGCAGGCTGAGGTAGCTGATCGAGTACTTGAACATGCGCAGTGCCGTCACCGCATCAAGGCGCGTCCGCAAGCGCACCGCGTAGGTCAAAAAGGAAGCGCCGAGCACGATGGCGACGGTGAAATAGAGCACCCCCATGTGGCCGACGAACCCGAAGAGCACCGTGAGAGCGACGAGCACCGCCGTATAGATCAGCATCTGCCGGGCGGTCTTCGCGAGCGTGGCGACGACGGGGAGCATTGGGACTTCGGCGGCTTCGTAGTCGTCGCGATAGCGAATGGCGAGCGCCCAGAAGTGCGGGGGCGTCCAGACGAAGATGATCCCGAAGAGCACGACCGGCGCCCAGCCCAGCGTGCCGGTCACGGCCGCCCATCCCACGAGCACGGGAACGGCACCCGCCGCGCCGCCGATGACGATGTTGCTCGAAGAGCTCCGCTTCAGCCACATCGTGTAGACGAAGACGTAGAACGCCGTGGCGGCGACCGCGAGACAAGCCGACAGCAGGTTCACGGTCAGCCAGAGCTCGATGAAGGCAACGATCTCGAGGCCGATCGCAAAGGTCAGCGCGGCTCGGGCGGTGAGCTCACCGGTGACCAGCGGGCGGTTGCGCGTCCGGCGCATCACCTTGTCGATGTCGCGGTCGATCACCATGTTGGTGGCATTTGCGCCGCCGGCGGCGAGCGTGCCACCGACCAAGGTGGCGAGCATCAAGGTGACCGACGGCACGCCGCGGCGTGCCACGAACATCGTCGGCAGCGTGGTGATCAACAACAGCTCGATGATCCGCGGCTTGGTGAGGGCCACGTAGCTGCGGACCTTGGCGAGGCGCAGCACCGCACTCGGCGCGCGCGTCGTCTCGATGGAGCGAGTTGCCATTAGCGCCAGCCTAGGGTCGCAGGGAAGAGGGGAACAATCGCCCCGCGCGGCGCGGGGAGGTCGCAAACAACGGCGGTGGTAGCCTCAGCGCGATGGCCCCGCCGAGCGACGCTGGGGAGCCCGGGGCGGCAACCGCCGAGCGGCCCGAGACATCGCCTCAGCCCGTGGTCGATCGCCAGGCGGCCTTCGCCGCTGGCCCGCCCGGAGCGAGCCGCAAGGCGATCGGCATCGGGGTGGTGGTCCTGGCGGCGCTCGCGATCTCCGGCACCCTGGTCGAGCACGTGATGTCCTCGAGCAGCGTTCCCAACGTCACCTCGCCGACCACACGGGCCAGAGCGATCCGTGCCCTGCGCGTTCCGGCCAAGCACCTGCCCGGCGGCCCCGCGCTCGTCAACTTCCTCGGCATCGAGGCCCTGGCGCGCCACGCCGCCCCGGGGTTCCACCTCGCGTCGAGCCGCGGCGGGGAGCTCTCGCTCTCCGCGCTGCGCGGCAAGGCGGTGGTGCTCACGTTCCTCGACGCGCCCTGCAACGATGCCTGTCCGGTCATCGGCGCCGAGCTCGCAGCGGCAGACCAGCGCCTCAAGAGCGCGGCGCGCGGCGTCGAGTTCCTCATCGTCAACAGCGACCCCAGAGCCACCGCCTGGCAGGCGGCACCGCCGGCCCTCGCGCGGACCGGCCTGCAACACCTTGCGAACGCCGCCTTCCTCACCGGTCCGATCGCCAGCCTCAACCCGATCTGGAAGCACTACGGCGTGGGCATCCAGGTGAGCAGCACCGGCCAGGTGGCACACAGCAACCTGCTCTACTTCATCGACCCAAAGGGCCGCGTTGCCTACCGCGCCACGCCCTACGCGAACGAGGCGCACAACGGCACCTACCACCTCGCCCCCGCGCTCCAGCAGCGCTGGGCGGACGGGATCGCCACCTACCTCCGCGCGCTCGCGCCCGCGTCCTCCTCGCATCGCTAGCTCCCCTGGGGAAGCACGGGGAGCTTCGGATAGGCGATGTGGGCGTGCAACAGCCGGTTGGCGGTATCGATCTCGGCGTGCAGCTTCGCCCGGTCCTCAGCGGCGTAGCGCTCCGCCTTGTCCAAGGTGGCGAGCGCCTTGGCCTTGGCCGTCGGGGCGGGCCTGTCGACCAGGGTCTCGATGGCGATGATCGCGGCGAGCGCGTCCGAGGTCGTCCATGTCGTCACCGTCGTGACCGCCTGGGACAGTTCGCGCCCCGGCGCCGATCCCGGAGTCTCGATGCCAGAGAGGTTGAAGATGTCGTTGTTCGTGAACGAGCACGCCGCCTGGTCGTCGCGGAGCAACCCGGGGATGCGCATCCGGTTCGAAGCCGCAAGGCTCGGCGACTGCGCATCGTGGTAGAGCCGGAACGCCTCGCCCACCGAGAACGTGCAAGAACCCGCGTCGGTGTTGATCGCTTGCACGACCGAGTTCTCCTGGGCGATCGCTGCAGCCCGTGAGGTGTGCTGAGGCAGATCGGTGACCACCGTGACCGCCAGGATCGCCGCGACGACAAGCGCCAGGAGCGAGCCACGCCGGCGATACCAGACCCGACGCTCCTTGGCCGGGCGGTGCGGGTCGAGACCGAAGCCGACGACAGCACCGATGCGCGAAGGACGATCCGTCACGTTCTGCTCACTCATCGCCGGGCACCCATGGTGTCGTCCCACCCATCTTGTTGCCGAACCCCCGACTCGGTGGCCCGAAGCCGCGGCGCCGCTCCTCGCGCACGAGGCGGCGGAGCTCGGTGTCGGGTCGATCGCTGTCGTCCAGCCATATGCGCAGGGTCACGAAGATCACCGGCAAGAACGCCGCCGCCGCCGCGAGGAACACGACCCCGCTCATGATCTGCTGGTCGGTCACCACGAGCGCCCGATTCACGTGCGAACCGCTGTAGACCGGATACCAGTTCGTCGAGAAGGCCGCGATGTACGACACGATCCAGCTGGCCCACATCGTGAGGGCCGCCAGGAGCGCCCGCGCGGGACCGGGTGCGAGCCGCGGCGAGAGCGGCGGGCTGTCGATCAGCTCGAGCCACAGGCCGACCCCCGCCGGCACGAGGGTGACCACCTCGGCGATCACGACCACGCGGTGATCCACGAGCATGTCGACCGCCACGGGAAGGCGCCAGCCGATCGTCGCCGCGAGCTCCAACCCGAAAAATCGCGCCGCTCGGGCGAAGCTGGCATGCCGGCGGCGGCGCTCGCCGAGCCGCTCGGCGAAGCGTCGCGTCGCAGCGGACCACGTGAGGGGCCCCGCCGCGACGATCGCCGGCGGCACCACGAGGGCGAGCACGACGAACTGGATGACCTCGAGGTAGCCGTGACGCCCCATCCCCGTGATCACAGGCGGGCACAACACGACCACGAAGGCGAGCAGGCCTCCGATTCCAGCCAAGCGCCGCATCTGCAACGCCCAGGCCGGGCGAACCGCTACCGGCTCGGGTGCCGTTGGAAGAACGCCCAGAAGCACACCGCCACGAGCGTCCCGATCGGGATCGCGAACGTGAGCACCTGAGCTCCGAGCATCGAGCTCGCCGCAACCATCATCCCCGCCCTCCCGGCCGACGAGCCCCGCCAACGACGGATCTCTCTCCTGCCCACGCCACACTACCGCTGCCGCCTTCCACCGCTGCCCGTCCCACCCGCGAACCCTCTGCTCAGACCAGGTAGAACAGGGCCCAGAAGCACACGGCCACGATGGCAAGGAAACCCCAGAACACCGTGCAACCCTCGACGCTCGCGCGGAACAGGCGCGCCGCTGGCAGCGTCGAGTTCGCCGCCCCGCCGTCCTCTGCGACCGCACGACGCAGGCGCAAAGAGCGCGCCAACAGCGTCTCGAGCCAGTAGCACCCGCCCAACAAGCCCACGAGATTGAGCGCTCCCCAGCCGACGAAGGTGGAGGCATAGCCGCTCGAGCCCGGGTAGAAAGGCAGGCGCGTCAGCTCGTAGATCTGCAGCGCGAAGCCGAGTGCCCCGAGCAGCAAGCCCATCCAGCCCGCCACTTCCCAGTCCACGACCGAGCCGCGGCGGAAGCGGTACGCGCCATACATCGACAGTGCCGCCGTGGCCGCGCTGAGCGCGAAGATCGCCGCCCCCAGCTCGGTCGGTGCCGTGACGTGGTGGGGGCGCCAGAGCTGTGCCTGGTTCGCCGAGCGCAGATAGAAGTACGCGAACGCGAGCGAGGCGTAGATGAACGCCCCGACACCGATCAGCGACCGGCTGCCGATCCACGCGGCTCCCTCCGCGGCGCGCAGCTCGTACGCGATCTCCTCGGGGGTTTCTTTGAAGTTTGCGACTGGGGTAGCCATGGCTGCTCCGAATCCGATGGGCTGGTCGAGTGCGGTTGGCTCAGATGATCGGCGGGCGAGGATCGAAGTCGCCGCTGTCATCTGATGACTGGACGTGACCGTGGGGCACACGCTCGCCCGGCGCTGCCCCCGGCGAGAGCGCCGGATCCCCGAACGTGCCGAAGTCGGCGACGCCCTGGTCCGGCTCGTCGTAGCGGTACGGGTCGGCGACCACGACCGGCAGCCGCTCGAAGTTGTAGTGCGGCACGGGCGTGGGGACCTGCCACTCGAGGCCGCGAGAGCCCCACGGGTTGGATTCGGCCCGCTTCGGGTCGATGTAGATCGACCACACGAAGTTGAAGGCGAAGATCAAGAACGACGAGCCGAGGATGTAGGCGCTCACCGACGAGAAGTCGTTCAGGCCTTGAAGGCGCGTCGCGTACTCGAACACCCGGCGGGGTTGACCGAGCAGCCCGATGATGAACATCGGGAAGAAGGTCAAGTTGAAGAAGATGAACATGATCCAAAAGTGCCAGATGGCGAGCTTGCGATTGAGCGTCTTACCCGTCATCTTCGGCAGCCAGTAGTACAGGCCGCCGAAGAAGGCGAAGATCAGGCCGCCCATGATCGTGTAGTGGAAGTGGGCGAGCACGAAGAAGCTGCCGTGCACCGTCACGTTCACCGGCACGTCCGACAAGAACACCCCGGTCACGCCACCGATCAAGAAGTTGAAGTAGACCGCCAATGCGAAGAGCATCGGCGGTTCGAATCTGATCCGGGCTTTCCAAAGCGTCCCGAGACCGACGAGGAAGATGAATCCGGTGGGGATCGAGATCAGCTCGGTGGTCAACATGAACAACGGACGCATGTCCGGGTTGATGCCGCTCTGGAACAGGTGGTGCTGCCAGACGAAGAACGAGAGCAGCGCCACGCCGAGCATGCCGGCGGCGCCCACCTTGTAGGCGAACAGCGGCCTTCGGCTGAAGACCGGCAAGATCTCGCCGACGATGCCGAAGCCCGGCAGCGCCATGATGTAGACCTCGGGGTGGCCAAAGAACCAGAAGAGGTTCTCCCACAGAAACGAGCTTCCCCCGTGCTCGTTGACGTAAAAGGCGGTGAGCGCCGTGCGGTCGAGCACGCCGAACAGGCCGGCGACCACGAGCGTCGGGGTGGCGAAGACGAGCAGGGCCGTCGTCGCGAGGACCGACCAGACGAAGATCGGAACCCGTCCCCAGGTCATGCCCGGAGCCCGGTAGTTGATGATCGTGGCACCGAGGTTCAATCCGGCGAGGATCATGCCCATGCCGATGATGGCGAAGCCGACGAGATAGGAGTCCATTCCCGCCGTCGACTGATTCTGCAGTGGCGCGTAGCCCGTCCAGCCGGTCGGGAACCCGCCGAGCGGGAGCGCCGTCAAGATGACGAGGTAGCCGGCGCTGAAGAGCCACACCGACGTCGCCTCGACGCGGGGAAAGGCCATGCGGCGCGAGCCGATCATGAGCGGCACCAGCCAGTTGCCGAGCGGGCCGATGACGACCGAGGAGGCCATCATCATCATGATGGTGCCGTGCTCGCCGACCACCGCGATGTAGGTGCCGGCCCCAAAGATGTGGTTGGTGGGGTTGAGCAGCTCGGTCCGGATCGCCATCGCCAACAGCCCGCCGGTGAACAAGAACAGCAGCGAGACGATGACGTACTGCATGCCCACGACCTTGTGGTCGAGGTTGAAACGGAAGAAGCGCTGCCAACCCTCCTCGGCGACCTCGGGGAGCGGCTCCCTGCCAAACATCTTGGCGATCGGATAGTTGAAGGCCCCAATGCCGATCAGGTAGCCGAGCGCCCCGAGCGAGAGGCCGAGGACCACCGCGACATCGTTCTGGCCGTTGCTCTGCGGCACGGTGTAGCCCGCAGCGATGACGTTGCCGATCCAGTGGCCGAAGGCGTAACCGCCCACCGCGCCGATCAGCGCGGTACCGAGGTGCTGGCTCGCCCAGGCCGGCCGATTGCGCATCCGCTGCGCCGGCGGCGGGGCTCCGGTGCTCCCCTCGACCGGGGTGGTGATGGTGCTCGCCATCTCAGCGAATCCTCCCGCTCGTCCCGCTCAAGACTGCGCCGCGCTGGCGCCGTACTGCTTCACCTTCACGGTGCTTGACCCATACAGCGAGCTCTTGCTGTAGGGATCGACATTGCTGGGATACAAGCTGCCGCTGGCGCCGTTGGCGCCGGGCGTGTAGGTCCAGGCGAACGGCGGCAGCGTCTTGGTGTTCGCCGCGAGCTTCTGTTCAGTCGTCGTCGCCCAGTGATAAAAGGCCGTTGGCGCGACGACGTGGCCGTAGCTGTACATGGCGCCATGCCACAGGCCACACAGCTCGTCACAGCGCACGGTGAACCGGCCGAGCTGCTCGGGCTTGACGTAGGCGACATCGTCCTCGTTCGGGTTGGCGTCGGCCTTCACCCCGAGCTGATAGGCCCAGAAGTCGTGGACGACGTCGAGCGAGGTGACGTGGAAGGCGATCTCGGTGTTCTTCGGCACCATGAGTTGGGTGGTTTCGAAACCGCCGAAGCTCGGGTAACGATACGTCCACATCCACTGCTGGCCGATGACCTGGATCGGCAGGATCGTCTTGGTGTTCGGTTTCCAAATGGGCGTCGGGCCTTCTCCGCCACCGGCTCCCGCAGGAGCGATCAGCTCATAGGTGCCGAAGCCAAAGAGGCCGATGACGACGACGGAGGTGATGGCGATCCAGGAGGTCTGGATGCGCAGCGCGGTGCGCGGCGGCACGATGACCGGCGCTTCGTCGGCGTTCGGGCGCGATGCCCGCCACCTGATCACGGCAAAGCCGAGATAGGTCCAGACCAAGATGACGACCGGCAGGGCGATGACGAACAAGACGTTGAAGTCGAACTGCGCGCCTCTGGCCTGGTCACTCATGCGCCCGGGCGGGATGTGCGGACCCGCGAGGAACCAGAACGCCAGGTCGCCGACGATACTCAGCACCACCCAGATGGTGGCGATGGTGCGCAGGTCATGGGAGTTGCCCCCCTGGGGAGCGCTGGGGGCGGCGGTGGCCATCAGGCAACCACCTTCAGCAAGCCATCCATGTACCCAATGGTCTGCATCGGGCCTCCGTTGCCGTTGAGATAACCCAGGCCGCAGGGCACGAAGCACTGCCAGTGGTACTGCCCGACGCCCGGGGTCTTGAAGGTGAAGGTGACCGTGTTGTGGGCCTGTTGCATCGTGCAGGGTGCGGCGTTGCAGAAGTTCTTGGCGTTGCTGGCGACGCCGACGAGCGGCACGTTGATGCCGAGGGCGGGGACCGAGAAGGTGTGGCCGACGCCGTTGCCCACGTTGCTGTTGACGTTGGTCAGCGCCTTGCCGTTCAACTGGGCGCCGTCCACGCCGGTGACGAGGCCACGCTGCTGGTTCCGGAGCGGGCTTCCCGAGTCGTACTGCAGGATCGTGACATGCACCGTCGTGTCCGCCGGCAGGTTCCAAAGCGTCGAGTGGATCCACTTGCCCTGCTGGTTCTTCACCAGGTAGGAGACCCACTTGGGATGGACCCCGTAGCCGATGGAGCCGACCGTCTGCACCGTCAGATCGACCGGTTGGCCCGCCTGGTGGCCACTCGCGAGATCGACGGT
>JAJZKA010000075.1 GCA_021809805.1 Actinomycetes bacterium | reverse complement strand
GGGAGAGCCGCGGGGTGGCCGACAGGCCACCGCCGACCCGCACGGCGTAACCCGGCCGGCCGTCCTTGAGTGTGCCCACCAGCGCCACGTCATGGATCTCGGGGGCGTTGCACTGGGACGGGCAGGCGCTGATGGTGTACTTGTGCTTGCGGGGCAGATCCGAGTACTCGCGGTTGCCGGAGAAGAAGCTCGCCACCGACTGGACCAGCCCGGTCACGTCGAACAGCTCGTCGCCGTCGACCCCGGCCACCGGGCAACTGGTCACGTTCCGGACGGTGTCCCCCTCCGCACCGGCCGTGGTGAGGCCCGCCTCCTCGATGGTGCCGAGGACCTCGGGCAGCTCGCTCAGGTGCACCCAGTGCAGCTGGATTCCCTGGCGAGTGGTGAGTTCGCCGTAGTTGCGGCCGCGCCGGCGCGCCACCTCACCTAGGGCGACCAACTGGCGGGGGAGGATCCGCCCCCCCGGGACCTTCACCCGGATCATGAACGTGCCGATCTTGGGTTTGTCATGCATCAGGCCCCACCAGCTCAAAAAGACGATGTCTTCTTCGGGGATTGCCTGGTAGCCCTGGGCGATCATGTGTGGCAGCTCGTTGATGATGTCGAGCGGGAACTTCTCGCGCTTGTGGCGCTCGATGGCGTTGCGCTTGACGATCAGGTCCCAGGTGGGCTCGACGGCCCGATCCCTGGCCGGTGCCGCTCCCTCGACGGTCACGATCAGCGGTCCTTTCTTCGGAGGCGCCGGCTCGTCGACCGGCGCACGTCTCGGCGGTCCTCGTTGCCGAGGCCGTCGGCGGTGTCAGGTTAGCAAACCCTGACTAATCTGATCAACTTTTCCGTATTTCGCCGCGCGACCCGGCGCGCCTGTCGATGAGGAGGGAGAGAGGGGGAGATGGTGTTGGCGGCGAGCAGCCATCCGCCGTTCACGACCGAACACAAGTGCCAGGCGGCAACTCGCGCCCAGCCCGACGTGCGCACGCAGCGCCAAATGCCAACAGATTGCCCGTCGGCGCGGCCGAGCGCGGCGCCCAGATGCCCACACGACCACGCCGAGCTCCACCGCGAGTGCAACGAAGGGCTCGGTGAGTCGGCACAGCCAGCCGCGAGTTGCCGGGGGCCGGAGCCCGGGCGGGGCGACGGACCGCAGGCTGGCTTGGCCCTGGAGCACCGCGTCGATCGCCTCTCCGAGCGTCGCGGTGGCGTTCAGTCACTTCAGGAAAGCGCACGCCGCAGCAGCGCGTGGGTGAGTGCGCAGGCCCGATGGAGCAAGCGGCGCAACAGATTGCAAGGAAGTGGACCGGACGGGTGGAGCCGGACCAAAAGATCACCGTGTTGGCGCGGCTCGAGCAGTCCAGGCGCGGGACCTCGACCTTCTTACCAGGCGACGAGGAGGTGGCGGCGGATCCGGCGCAGGACCATACCGTGGCCACAGGTGGCACCACGGCCTTGCACCCCGGATCGTCACCCAACTGAGGCGCGTGAAGGGGTCCCGCGCGTTCAGGGGCGCCTCATCCGCTCGGCCGCTCCCTCACCCGCCCGCCCAACGGTGCGCCACCGACGTGCACGGCCCACCGCCGCGCCGCTGCCGTCGCGAGTCACGCCGCGGACAGCGGGTTCGGACGCGGGTCCGGGGTCGGGACGAACTCGCCACCACGTTGTCCATAGCGCCAGCGAGGGCCCCGATGCGAGAGCTCGGTCAACGCGACCTGCAGCCGGTCGAGATCGGGCATCGTGGTGCCGATCCCGATGCTTGTGCGCACCGCACCGGGAAGATCGACCGCGTCGCCGGAATGCAGCCTCGCAGCCACCTCCCGGCTCTCGCTGGCATTGATGCCGAGCAGGTCGCGGACTAACAGGTGGGCGCAGAAGCATCCATGGCGCACGCCGATGCCATGCTCACAGCTGAGGGCGGCCGCGACGAGGCCGTGATGGCGCCTTTGGAGGTTGAAACAGGCGACACCGACGTGATCAGTCTCACCCTTCCATAGCGTGTAGCGCGTCAGGCCCGGGACCCCTGCGAGGCGCTCGTCGAGTGCTGCAGTGAGCTCGGCCTCGAGACGTTCGAGGGTTTCCATGCCGACCGTCATGAGCGCCTCACAGGCGGTACCGAGGGCGATTGCGCCGACGACGTTGGGCGTACCCGCCTCCAGGCGATCGGGAGCGTCCTTGAAGACGACGTCCTCGTCGGTGACGAGTACCGCAGCGCCGCCGCCGAGCAGCGGGGGAGGTCGTTGTTCCAGCCAGTCGCGGGCACCGACGAGTGCGCCTGCACCAAAGGGCGCATAGAGCTTGTGGCCCGACAGGGCGAGGTAGTCGATCCCTCGCGCGGCCATGGCGAGGGATCGGTGGGGCGCGAGCTGCGCGGCGTCCACGAACAGGCGCGCGTTGCCGCTGCCCTGGATGATCTGGGCGATGTCGTCGATGGGGAGGAGTTCGCCGGTCACGTTGGAGACGCCCGTGAGCGCGACGAGCAGTGGGCGGCGGCGGGGCGCGGCGGTGGCCCGGGCGACCTGCTCGATCAGCTCGGTGGGGCGGGCGGGTGTCGGAAGGATCTCCGCCCCGATGCGCCGCCACGGCAGGAGATTGGCGTGGTGCTCGAGCTCGAAGCACACGACGTCGGCGACGCCGTCGACGAGATGGGCGAGCAGGTTGCACGCCTCGGTGGTGTTGCGGACAAAGCACACGACGTCGCTCGGGCGCGCGCCGACGAAGCGTGCAACGGCGCTGCGAGAGCGCTCATAGAGATCGGTCGTCACCTGGGCTTTGAAGCTTGCGCCCCGCGAGGGGGCACCGTAGTAGGGGAGAAGCTCGTCGACGGCGACCTTGACGACCTCGAGGCACGGCGTCGTGGCCGCCCGGTCGAGGTCGACACCGCGGACCTGCTCGCCGCTCACGAGCGGGATCGCTAGGTCCGCGCCGATGAGCTCGAGCCCTGCCGGCCAGCGCAGCACCTGATCGGGCGATGGCGCGGTGGTCACTGGATCGCTCCGAGTGTGATGCCCTCGATGATCTGGCGTTGGGCTGCCACGGCGACGATCAAGATGGGTGCGACGACGATCAGTGCCGCGGACATGATGAGGTTGTAGCTCGAGCTGAACTGGTTCTGGAACACCGATAATCCCTGAGACAGCACGTCCATGCTCGTCGTGTTCACCACGATCAGGGGGAAGAGGAAGTTGTTCCAGTTCTGGAGGAAGGCGATGATCCCGAATGCCGCGATGATCGGCCGGGCCAGGGGAACGTAGATGGAAGAGAAGACGTGCAGTTCCGAGGCGCCGTCGATGCGGGCGGCCTCACCGAGCTGGTAGGGCGCGCCGAGGAAGAACTGGCGAAACAGGAAGGTTCCCAGTGCCGAGGCGATGTTCGGCACGATGAGGCCCTGGTAGGTATTGAGCCAGTGGAAGTCGGCGAGGATCTGGACGACCGGCACGATCACCGTGCTGAAGGGGACCATCAGGCCGCACAAGAGCGCGTAGAACAAGAAGTTCTTGCCGCGGAAATCGAACATTGCGAAGGCATAGCCGGCGAGCAAGCTGGTGAGAATCTGGCCGAGTGTGGCGCCGACGCTGAAGATGACGCTGTTCAGGGTCCAACGCCCAAAGGGAGCGGAGTTCCAGGCGCGGGCGATGTTGCCCCACTCGAAGTGAGTCGGCCACAGCGAGGCACCGAGATCGAGGATCTGCCCGTTGGACTTCACGGCGGTCCCGAGCATCCATACGAGTGGGAAGACGACGACGATGACGGCGACCGCCAGCAGGGTGTAGACGAGCGCTCGTGAGGCGAATCGAGACCTAAGCATCGCGGCGAGCCCCGCGTCCGAAGATGCCGACCTGGACGACCGTGATGAATAGGGAAATGAGGAACAAGATCACTCCCATGGCGTCCGCCTGTCCGGTGTTGAACTGTACGAAGCCCTGGTTGAAGATGTAGAAGAGGGCAGTGGTCGTCGATCCATTGGGTCCGCCGTTGGTGAGGATGTAGATCTGCGTGAAGGTCTGCAGGCCCGTGAGGGTCGTGATCACCCAGATGAGGACGGTGTTGCGGCGCAGCAACGGCCAGCGGATGTAGCGGAATCGCCGCCACGCGCCGGCGCCGTCGACGTTGGCGGCCTCGACGAGGTCGACGGGCAGCGTCTTCAGCGCGGCAAGGTAGAGGATGACGTTCTCGCCGAAGAACTGCCACACCCCAAAGGTCAGCACCATCAAGAGCGCGAGCGATGGCGTCGAAGTGAAGTCGGCTTGGTGCAAGCCGAGGCCGCCGAGAATCCGGTTGATGAAGCCGAACTGGGGAGCAAAGAGGCTCGCCCAGATCAGAGCCGTCCCGACGCTCGGCATCACAAGCGGGATGATGAACGGCGCGCGCAGGTGGGCCGCACCTCGCACGTCCACGTTCAACAACAGCGCGACTGCGAGGCCGATCCCCATGGTGAGGATGACGAAGCCGATGGTGTAGAGCGCGGTGACCTCGAGGGATTGCGTCCCGCCGTTCGCGAACGCGTTCGAGTAGTTCTGGAGGCCGACGTAGGTGAGGGACGTGGCAAAGACGCCGCCGCCGAAGAGGCTCCGGTAGGCGAGCATGCCGAGCGGCACGAGGGAAAAGAGCACGGTGAGGCCCACCGCCGGAGCGATGAACACATAGGGCAGGATGAGCGGCTGCTTGACCCCGCCCCGTCGCCGCCGCGCTGGTGTTGGCCTGGCGCCTCGCCACGCAAGAGCGCGCCGGCTCGTCGCCGGCGCGCTCTTGCTGTGGCCTGAAGAAACGGCCAAGTCCCTAGCTGTGCTGTGCGAGGGCTTGGTCGGCTTGCTGAGCGGCGTGGTGCAGTGCTGCGGCGGGGGTCTCCTTGCCGGAGATCGCGGCGTTGATCGCCTGCCACAGGAACTGCGAGACCGCGTTGTACTCCGGGCTGATCGGGCGGACCTGGCCGTAGCGCTCGTCGTTGGCGAAGACGGAGAAGAACTTCTTCGACTCGTCCTTCTTCAACAGCGGCTGGCTCAGCTGGCTCTGGCTGGAGGGAAGCCCACCGGACTGGTCGGCGAGGTACGCGCCTTCCTTGGCGGTCGACATGAACTTGATGAAGGCGAGGCCGGCTTTGTCCTGCGCAGGAGTCGTCTTGAGGAGCGCCACGACGCCGATGCCGATGTTGGTCGACGGTCCGTGCGTGCCCGCGGGGTAGGGCGCGACGCCGTAGTTAAGCCCCTTTGGCAGCTCGCCCTCGAGCCACTGGCCGTCGGTGATCATCGCCACCGCATTCGAGCTGAAGGCCGTCGGGCCGTCGAAGTTGCCGCCCGCCGCAAAGCTCGTGGCGGGTGCCGACTTGCTCTTCACGAGGTTCACCCAGGTGCTGAGCGCCTTCACGCCCGCCGGGCTGTCGAAGGCCGCCTTGGTCTGGCTCTGGTTGAGCAGGTTGCCCCCGTTGCCCCACAGCACGGGTTCCCAGTCATAAGAGATCCACTCGGCGTCTCCCATCGGCACATAGAAGCCGTAGTGGTTCGTCGCCGGGTTGCTCAGCTTCTTCGCGTCGGCGGCGAGCTGGGTCCAGGTCGCCGGCGGCTTGGTGATGCCCGCCTTGGCGAAGTCCGTCTTGTTGTAGAACAAGACGATGTCGCCCACGCCGGCGAGCGCCATTCCGAGCTGCTTGCCGCGGTAGAACAGCGACTTCTTGATGCCCGGGTAGAGCGAGTTGGTCGCCGCGGTCAGCTTCCCGTTCAGCGGGATGAGCTTGCCGCTCTGCTCGATCAAGGGAAGGTCGGACGGGCTCTGGTCGGTGAGGACCGTCGGCTGCGTGCCGGTCTTCAACGCCGCGATCACCTTCGGCAGGTACTCGTCGGAGGTTGAGATGTACTGCCCGTGCGCCACGTACTGCGGGTACGCGGCGTGGAAGGCGTTATCGATCGCGGTGATCTCTGCGGGCTTATAGCCACTCGTCCAGTAGGTGAACGCAACCGGTGCCGCCGCGGCGGCGGTGCCCGCCGACGCGCCGAGCCCCGCCGCGGTCCCCGCGGCAGCCATCACCGAGAGCGCTGTCGCACCGATGCGATGACGTCGTTTCATGTCTCCCCCTTAGGTTATGGATTTGCTTGGAATTACGCGCTCCGCAGCTACAGGAGCGTTCCGTCGTGCCGTGGCTAGTGGAGCTCCTCGGTGACGACCAGCTGAAAGGCTTCGCCCATCCTGCCCGCGCCGAGCGCCGTGGTGTCCGCTACCCGCTCTGCATCTCCCCGTACGTGTCGCTCCATCCGCTCGGCGCCCGCTGGAAGCTGACTCTCGTGTTGGGCGAGGGCCGCAACCTTTGCCCCGAGGGTATCGGTCACGTCAACCACCCGGTTGGGATACATCGGGTTGGCGATCCACACGGCGGGAACGTGGTAGGGCTCGAGCCCTTCCTCGAGCAGCTCGGGATAGGCGAAAGGGTTGCGCGCGTCGGGGTAGACCGCGCACAGCGTCGCTTCGCCCACGGCGAGGTGGTCCGGGTGGTTCGCCTGCACCCTCGCCAGCCAGTTGCGCTGAGGGCTCTGACAGACGATCGCGTCCGGTCGGAAGCGGCGGATCACCCTGGCGAGGTCGCGACGCAGCTCGCAGGTCACTGCCAGCGAGCCATCGCGGTAACCGAGAAAGACCACTTCACTCGCGCCGATCGTGGTGGCCGCCGCTCGTTGCTCGTCGCGGCGGATCGAGGGCATTGCCGCGCGGGCGACCGAGCGGTCGTGGCCACCGGCATCCCCATCGGTGACCACACAGTAAGAGACCGTGGATCCGCTGCCGACCCAGCGAGCGAGCGTGCCGCCCGCGCAGAAGTCGATGTCATCAGGATGGGCACCGATGGCGAGCACGCGCGCTGGGTGCTCGGTCGCAACGACCGGGCTCCATGGGGCGGCCGGAGCCAGCAGTCCATTCATGAGTTCCTCTCTCCCGTCTGCTCGATGAGGTGACCCGCGCACGATGCCGCAAGCTCCCAGGAACTGATCGTCGCGTCGCGTGCCTACTGGTCGGCGGTGAATCCTTCGGTCGCTGCGTACGCCATGCTCGGGCAGGCCCTGGTGCAGGGCTGGCGCGACTGATTGATCGCCAAGAGTGGCGCCAAGAAGTCGTAGTTGCGGCGGTCCTGTGGGTCCTCGAGGCCGTCCCAGAAGGCAGCGAGGTCCCGCCAGCACGGCGCCGCCAGAGCGCCGCCCACCCATTGGACCGACTCGGCGGCGCACAGGTTGGCGAAGCGCACCTGCTGGTCGAGCGGCAGCCCGCACAGCGAGGCGTAGATGAACCCGGCGTCGAAGACGTCTCCGGCACCGGTCGTGTCCCTCGCCGCGACCTCGACGGTTGGCACCCGCAGGCACATCCCAGTGCGCGCGTCGACGGCCACGGCGCCGTTGCTGCCGTCTTTGATCACCGCCACGATTCCGTTCCCGGCAAGCCGAGTCGCGGCGTCCTCGACGTCGCTCGTGTCGGTGAGGGCGAGCGCCTCGGCAGCGTTTGGCATAAAGACGTCGACGTGCGCGAGCTTCTCGTGGATCGCTGAGGAGTGCAGCGCGTCGAGATCCCAGGCGACATCGGCGAACACGAGTGGCGCGACGCGATGCAGCTGTTCCAGCCAGGCGACCGGAGCGTCGGCGACCCCGAGCACGATCGCGTCGGCGTGATAGTTGTCAGGGACGAGTGACGCCAGCTCGATCGGCGGCCGTTCCTCATAGGTGATCATCTCGCGCTCGTGGGCGTAGGCGATCGAGGTGGTCACCGGCGTCGTCCATTCGCCGACGTGCGTCGAGTAGGTGAGGTCGATCCCCTCATGCGCCAGGGCCGACCACAGGTAGTGCCCGAAGGCGTCGTCGGCGAACACGGCCGACAGCCCCACGTCCAGACCAAGGCGAGCGAGCGCCACGGCGATATTCGCGATCCCGCCCGGGGAGAGGCCGAGCGACGACGCATAGACCTCTGTCCCTGGCTGCGGGGAGGCCGGGAGCCCGGAGTACACCAGGTCGAAGAAGACGGTGCCGAAGACGTGCACGCGCCGGCGCGAGGGTCGCGTTGGCGTTGAGTCTTGTTGCGGACGCTGAGCCACGGCATTGCTCATCAATTCACCGCACGATCTGGTCGTTACCGAGTCCAAGCCGCTTGGAGCGGCTCCCAATGTTCAATGGCATGGTCCGACGGTCTTCTGAGCGCGCTGCCATCTTAACTGGAATTCTAGCATCGTTTAGCAATGCCGGAGTCCCTGTGGAATGGCAAACTTTCATGATCAAGCTAGTCATCTTTTAGTCACGACGGATGCGCGTGCGCGCCCACTCATCACGCGATAAGGGCCGCAACCAGCATCTCAGGCCAAATATGTGACTCGTGCACGGTGGCGCTATTTACCTTGTGGACGGTCGCCTTTTTTATCCACCAGTCACCCCTATTAAGGAGAGATTGCTAAGCGGTCTACTGAATCGGGACGTTTCCGCAAAGCGATAGCGGGCTCGCTCTTGTGTGATGAAGTTCACAGCTCGGAGTGCTCAGATTCGCGCAGCGATTCGCAGCCGATGCGCAAAAGCGCAGGTGGCCGACCGATCGCCAGCGGGGGGTCGTGGCGACACTGGCCGACAGTGAAGCGCGCGATGACCGAGCGCGATTGCGGCAGCAAAAGCGGGGCGAAGCGTCGCTTTGCTTTGCCACGAAGTCTGATCATCAAGACAAATTGAAGTAAATGCTTTGTATCGTCCGCCGCGTGGCGCGGTGCGGCGAAGCGAGCTCCTCAGCGGACGCGTGGCGGCGGCGAACGCGAACAATTCTGTGGAAATGCGGAAATGAAGAAGTGGCGACCCTCGCCATGAGTGACGCGCGCCGATGAGATGTCATAAGATGTTCACCAACGGAGGTGGCACCGGTGAGCACGGGGGAGGGGAGTGGCGCCGGTGGACGGCGCGCCCTCGGCCCAGCGCCTCGGCGCCTGCTCGCAACTGGCGGGCTAGTCAATGCTGGGCTGGCGACCTCGAGCGTGTTTGTCGCCCTGTTCTTTTACGTCGCGAGCGGGAGCGTCACCGAGATGGCGCTCTACAGCCTCGGTCGGTATGTCGGACTCATCGCGATGTCGCTCGTCGTGGTCCGGGCATTCCCGGCCTCATCGCCCAGGCGTCTCTTTCGCGCGGGCCTCGTGCTGAGCGCGGCCTTCTACGGTGCGTTGATCTTTCTTGGACACTCGGCCGGCGCCCTCGCGGGCCCGCTCGGAATCTTCAACGGAGTCGCCCTTGGCACCTACTGGTTCGGGGCCAACACCCTCACCTACGACGTCCTCGCGCCGGACGAGCGGGGCCACTACTACGGCTGGAGCTTTGCCGTCCTCAGCGTGCTCAACGTATTGATGCCGCTGAGCGCGGGGTTCGTGATCTCCCGCGTGGGAGGGTTGAGCGGCTACGTCGCAGTCTTCGCGCTCGCGCTCGCGAGCTTCGTCGCCGCGTTCGTCAGTGCGCGCGGTCTCGCCGACACGCCCGGTGTGGGGGGGACATCGCTCGGCGAGGCACTCCGCTTCCCCTTCCAACGCGCCGAGTGGGGCCGGATGTGGGTAGCGCTTGCGCTGCGCGGATTCAAGCAGGCGTCTGGGAGCATCGGCCTCGTGGTTCTCGTCGCCATGGCGACCCATAGCAGCAAGGACCAGGGAGAGTTCGCCGCGATGGCATCACTTGCTGGCGTGGGCACCTCGCTGCTGGCCGGCCGCCTCCGCACCGAGTGGCGACCGACCGGCATGTGGATCGGTGCCCTTGGCTTCGCCGGAGCGAACGCGTTGCTCTTTTTGCATATCGACTTCAGGGTCCTGCTTGTCTACGCGTTCATCACCGGCCTGATTTATCCGGGGTTGATGGTCCCCCTCGCGAGCGTTGTGCTGGAGACGATTGCGGTCGATCCCGATGCTGCGGTGATGCGCGGGAGCTACGTGCTTTCGCGTGAGATCGCCGCCAATGCGGGCCGGATCGTCGCCGTCGCCCTGCTGCTCGTCCTGCTCGCGGTGTCCTCCCCCTCCCAAGCGGTGCTCGCCGTATTGACGGTCGCGGCGCTCCTGCAGCTGGTCGTAGCCCATCTGGGCCGGTCTGCACAACAAGCGAGCCTCAGCACCGCTGGTGGGTGACGAGCGCGGGTGATCGGCCCGGTCGCATTGGCGCGGGCAAGACCCGGGCGCCAACGATCGCGCGTGGCCATCGGGCACGCGATCCCTTGGACATACGCGGCGGCCACCCGATGACGATGGGTCGCGACCGCCCATCGCGGCGCGACGCTTGACTGCCACGGTGGGATGAGCCGATCTCGGCGAAGCGATCTCGCCGGGCCCACGGGTCTCGAGTTGGGTGCGCGCCCCGTCGACGCGAGCTCGACCGCCTCCGGTCTCGTCCACTTGCTTGACGCGCACCAGGGCGGACCGCCGCATCGATGCGAGGGGCCGGGCGGGTCGATCGCACGGTTGGGAGACGGCGCTCCAGGGCATGCATCGACGGACAAGGAGGTCCTTGTGCATCCGGCCCGCGCGCGGTTCGCAGGAGCTTTGCTCGTCGGAACCGTCGGTGTCGGCCTGGCCGTGCCGGCACCTGCTTCGCCTCATCTCCCGGGGTTGTCGAGGATGATCATGGGGCCGTCGACCGCGTCCTACCCGGCGACAGGCTTCGGTGGCTACCGCACCACGACCAAGGTGGCAGCGATCAGCGCCCGTTGGACGGTTCCCGCGATCGCGCCGAGGTCTCCAGCCGGCTTCGCCGCCACCTGGATCGGCGCGCAGGGTTCGGCGTCGGCAGGACCCTTCATCCAGGTGGGAACGATCGAGTTCAAGCAGCCCGGCGATGCTCCGATGTACCTGCTGTTCTGGAGCGACGTGCAGGTCGGTTTCGCTGCCCAGCCGATGGGCGGGGTCGCCCCGGGCGATGTGGTCGATGTGAGCATGCGACGTCTTGGGAGCGGTGGCTGGCGGCTCGCGGTGCGGGATGAGACGAACGGCGCCGTGGCCTCGAAGTCACTCAGCTACGGCAGGGGCCAGACCTTCAACCAGGCGGAGTGGCTCCAGGAGGATCCGGCCCCCGCGCACGTGACCCCGGTCGACCTGCCCTACCCGCGCCTGTCGACGGTGACCTTCTCCCGGCTGATGGTGAACGGCGCGCCACCCTCACTTGCTCGAGGGGACGGCCAGACACTCATGACGCTGCGCGGCGGGACGTTCGTGCCCACCGCGGTCTCGAGCGACAGCTTCAGTTTGTTGCGCCCGACCGGCGTGCCGGCGCGTTACCTTTCCTACGCCGGCAGCCTGGACCGCGTGCTGTCGACCTTCGAGGCGGGCCTCGCCTTGTGGCCGCGGCTGCCAGCGACGCTGCGCCGCAAGGTGGCATCCGGTCTCGTGCGTGCCTTCGGGATGTCGCGCCGGCGCTTCGAGGCCTTCGACTGGTCGCCCGCGGCTCAGGGCGCCATCGCGGCGCTGATCCACCAGAACCACGTCGCCGAGGTGGCCCTGCAGCGCTGGATCGCCTCGGGGATGGCGATCGGATCGCCGTCCTACGAGCGCATGATCCGTTCGATGCGCTCGCGCGTGGGCGTCATCGCCCGCCAGGACCTCGGACTCCCACCGGCTTGAGCGCGCCGGGCACCTGGCCGACCGGGCGGACCGTGCGATCGGTGCCGGTCAGGAGCCAGGGCAACTGCGTGGATCCCACGGCGGGATTGAGGTCGTGGGGGCGTTGTAGCCGTAGTTGGGATTGCCGCTGACCGGTGTCGAGCTGATCGGGTTCGTCGTAGTCGTCGCGGGGGCCGTCGTGGAGCTCGGCGAGCTCGTCGAGGGGGACGCCGGCGGCGTCGGGGCAGCCACGGCGAGATCCGAGCCGGTGACGACGCTGACGTCGGCGCCCGCTGCGGGAGCTCCCTGACCGAAGACGGCCATCCCGCGCAATGCCCGCATCACGCTCTGGGCCTGGGCGAGGTGGCCCTGCCGGTACAAGACGGTGGTCTCAGAGACCGGGCCCACGTAGTTGGACGCCGTGGTGGGCACCATGTGGTAGCCGAGGTGGCCGAGCGCGGTGGAGACCGCGGTGGTCTGACTCGCCGAGTTGGTGCCGTCGACGACCGATACCGTCACCGAGCTTGGGGCGACCGCCGCCGGCGTCGTCCCGAGGAACTGGTCGATGACCTGTTGGTCCTGGGGCTGGGTCGGGAAGATCACGTCGCCGTAGTTGGCGCCCTCGTAGGTGTAGGGCTGGGCGTAGGTGATGGTTGGCAGCGTGAGCTCCGGAGCGCTCCCGAAGTTGGCGTGGCGGAAGTCGAGCGCCAGGTGGACCATGTCGATCGGGCTCAGGCCCGAATCGACGGTGAGGTTCGGGGCGACGGCGCCGATCAGCCTGTTGTCGGTGATCGGGTTGCCGAGCCCGCGGGCGGCGACTTGCTGCGCGAGCGCCTTCAAGAAGAGATGGACGCGGACGATCCGACCGAGGTCCCCCGTCCCGTCGTAGTGACCCCCCGAGCTCGAGGTGTAGTAGGTGCCGGCGTTGGTCACCGCCTGGATCGCCGCGTAGTTGGGCGTCTCGCCCTTGGTGAAGTAGTACAGATGCCGGCTTCGGACGAGGGCGAGCGCCTGGGTGCCGTTCAACAGCTGGCACCCGGTGTGCGTGACCTTGAGAAACGAGCTGGCGTCAAAGAGTCGGTTAGGGAAATACATCTTGATCCCGCCGAGCGCGTTGACGACGTTGGTGAACGTCGCGAAGTTGAGGTCGACGAAATGGTTGATCGGGATTCCGAAGTCCTGCTCGACGGCGGCGATGAGCTGGTCGGGACCCTCGACCAGGGCCGCATCGATCTTGTCCGGGCACAGGTTGGGCGTGAGCGATGACGTCGAGCCGCAAAGCGCCGAGCCGCTGCGCGCCCCAGGGACGAAGGCGTCGCGGGGGATCGACAGGAGGGAGATCTTTCCGGTCGTCCCATTCAGGTGGGCGACGAGGACGACGTCGCTGTTGATGCCGTTGACCCCGCTCGCACACTCCTGGCGATACAGGGCGATCGACTTCGCCGCGCAGCGGCTCGTCGAGCCGATGAGCAGGATGTTCTCCGTGGGCCCCTTGGCGGCGACGATGTGGGGCGCGGCGATGGTCTTCACCTGGCCGGTGCGGTAGAAGTAGTAGCCGGCACCGCCGCCGAGCAGGATCACGACGAGCAGTCCGAAGCCGATCCCGGTCCTCGTGAGGCGACGGCGGAGCTTGCTGCGATTGGCGAGGCGCTCGCGGCGACGCTCGCGCCATGATCCGAATCTGCTCACGTGCGGGATCGTCTCGTGCGGCCCAGCGCGGACCGCTCTCGCCTCTGCATGGGGTCTTACGGTACCGGCCCGGCTCGAGGTCGAGGGATCGGCCCCTCTTTGCCCCGCGGGGTTGACGAACTTGGAGGTCCAGCACCTGGTCAGGGCTTCCTCACCCGGACAGCCCGTGGTTGAGTAACGTTCTCATAAGTGAGACCAGTCTTGGCCGTTGCCCGCCGGGGACCTGTCCCGTGGCCAATAGTTCGCGGGCGCTCATTTGCTGGCGGTCGGCGTGGCTGAGGACGGCCTTTATCTCGAGGGCCTCACCCGACGCTACGGCGCCGTCACGGCACTCGCCGACCTGACCTTCGCGGTGCCCCCGGCTCAGGTCGTGGGCTTTCTTGGACCAAACGGCGCCGGCAAGACCACGACGATGCGGGCCATCTTCGGTCTCGTCGAGCTCGAGGCGGGCGACGTGGCCTGGCGCGGTCGGCCGATCGATGCCGCGGCCCGGCGGCGCTTTGGCTACATGCCCGAAGAGCGCGGCCTGTATCCGACGATGCAGGTGCGCGAGCAACTCGAGTACTTCGCCCGCCTGCACGGCCTCGGGCCCTTGGCGGCACGTGAGCGGGCGGTGCGATGGCTCGAACGCCTTGGCATCGCGGATCGGGCCGACACCAAACTCGAGGCCCTGTCGCACGGCAACCAGCAGCGCGCGCAGCTCTGCGCAGCGCTGGTGCACGACCCGGAACTGCTCGTGCTGGACGAGCCGCTCACCGGGCTCGATCCCGGGGGCATCGACGAGATCAGCGAGGTGCTGAGCGAGCGGGCACGCGCCGGGGTCTCAGTGCTCCTCTCGAGCCACCAGCTCGACCTCGTCGAGGACCTCTGCGAATCGGTCGTGATCATCGACCACGGCCGCCTCGTCACCAAAGGAACGGTGCGCGAGCTCACGACGAGCGGTGCCAAGCGCCTGAGCGTGCGCGTCGAGTCGGTCGTCGACCCCACCTGGGCGAGAGCCCTTTGCGGGGTCACGGTGTCGGAGGTGCACGGCGACTCGCTGCGCCTCGTCCTCGAGGAGGGGGTCGACAGCGACCTCGTGCTGCGCGCCGCCATGGCGCAGGGTCGGGTGACCGAGTTCGCCTTCGAGCGGCGCCGGCTCTCGGAGGTCTTCCGGGAGGCCATGGCATGAAACTCGAGCATGAACTGGCGATCCTCGGCGTGATTGTCGTCGCGGTGTTGGCGCGCCTCGGCCTGCGCCGGCGCCGCAGGGCGCGCTCGGGAACGCCGGCACGCGGCGAGTCGGGACGCAGCCTTGGCCTCGACGTCGCGTTCGCTCGGATCGCGGCGCTCTTCGGCGACGCAGGGCTCGTTGCGGCGAGAGAGATCAAAGAGCGGGCGCGGGGCCGGCCCTTCCGGCTCGGGACGCTCGCCGTGGTGGTGATCGTGGCGCTCGCGATCGGCTTGTCGACGCTCGCCCACCAAAAGCGGCCAGTCGTCAACGTCGCCTTGGTGAACGTCCCGACCCGATTGCATGCGCCGATCGTGGCGAGTGGTGCAGCGGCGGGTATGACGGTGCGGCTAACGGAGCTTGCAAGCGATCAAGCGGCCGCAAAGGCGCTGCGCGCCGGGACGGTCGCAATCGCCGTCGAGGGTGCGGACCGTATCGTCATGGACAAGTCGCCCCGACGCGCTGCCAGCTCGGCCGCCGACCAGCTCGCGAACACGCTGTCGAACGAGCTCGGGGCGCTGGACGCGTTCCGCGCCGCCGGGTTGAGCGCGGCGCAGGTGGCGGCACTCGCCCGGGCGCATCCGGTCCCCATCCTCAGCCTTTCCAAGAGCACCAACACGAGCGCACAAGTGGCGTCGCTGATCGGCTTGCCCCTCCTGTTCTTCATGTTCATCCAGTACAACACCTGGACCCTGCTCGGAGTGATGGAGGAGAAGTCGACCCGGGTGGTCGAGGTCCTCCTCGCTGCCGTGCGACCGACCGCGCTATTGACGGGCAAGGTCCTCGGGATCGGTGTCCTCGCGCTCGTGCAGGCGGGATTGATCGTCGGGGTCGCCCTGTCGGTCGCCAAGGCCACCGGCTCGTCGCTCGCGCAGGGGACGACGCCGTCTTTTCTGGCTGCGATCGTGATCTGGCTCCTCGTCGGCTACGCCTTCTACGCCTGGGTGTACGCGGCGGCCGGCTCGATGGCTGAGCGTCGTGACCAGGTGCAGGCAATCGCGCTCCCACTCAGCATCCCGATCGCCATCGGCTATGTCGTCGGGATCATTGCCCAGGCCTCGGACAGCGCCTCACTCCTCACCAAGGTCCTCGCCTACGTCCCGCCGACAGCCCCCTTCGCCATGCCGGCGCTCGTTGGCCTGGGTGCTGTCAGTTGGTGGCAGGTCCTCGCCTCGGTGCTGATCAGCGTCGCCTGCACGATCGGCGTGGCACGCCTCGCGGCCGTGATTTACCGCCGCGCGATCTTGCGGACGGGTCATCGGGTGGGGCTGCGCGAGGTGCTTTCGCGTGAGCGGATCCACACGGCCTGATCTCGGGTCTGGGACTAGGCGTCGAGGAAGTCGCCGTTCGCCTCGTGGCGAGGCAGCTCGTTCACCTCGCGCTCGGCGGCGAGCAGGTCTGGGTTGTTCTTCTGGTCTGCGAAGCTCTCGATCTGCTCGTCAACGCGGTCGCGCTCCTCGCGGCGCCACCGGCTGAAGATTCCCACGACGGCCACGCTAACGGCGCGCCGAGCGCCCGGCGTCCCGTGGTGAACCCGCTACGGTTCCCTCGTCGTGGCCGTTCTCGTCGACCTCCAGCGCGTGAGCGTCCGCACCGCCGACCGGGCGCTGTTTGCGGAGCTCTCGCTTACGATCTCCGACGGCGACCGGCTCGGGGTCGTCGGCATCAACGGCACGGGCAAGTCCACGTTGCTGCGCGTCCTCTCCGGCCTGGTGGCGCCCGACGACGGCCGCGTGCTGCGCGGCCGGGGGGTGCGCATCGGCTATGTGGGCCAGGAGGAACCACTCCCGCCCGGACGGGTGCGCGAGGTGGTGGGCGCCGGATGGGAGGGCGAGGCCGCGCTCGAGCGCCTGGGGATGGGCGGGACGCTTGAGGACGACATCCGCGAGCTCTCGGGGGGCCAGCGCAAGCGGGTCGCGCTCGCCCGCGTGCTCGTGCACGAGGCGGAGCTCCTCGTGCTCGATGAGCCGACGAACCATCTCGACCTCGCGGCGGTCGCCTGGCTCGAGCGCCGGCTGTCGAGCTTCAAGGGCGGCCTCGTGCTCGTCAGCCACGACCGCCACCTGCTCGATCGCCTGACCACGCGGATGGCCGAACTCGATCGCGGCCGCACCTATATCCACGAGGGCGGTTACAGCGCCTACCTCGAGGCCAAGGCGACCCGCGAAGAACAGGTCGCCTCCGCTGAGGTGACGCGGCGCAATCTCGCGCGGCGCGAGCTCGCCTGGCTGCGGCGCGGCGCGCCGGCGCGTACGCGCAAGGCCAAGGCTCGCGTCGACGCGGCCACCGAGCTGATCGAACACCGCCCCGATGCACCGGCGAGAAGCGCTGCGATCGACCTCGCGTTCGGGACGGCGCGCCTTGGCGACGACGTCATCTGCTGCAAGGGGGTCGCCTACGCGCACCACGGCAGCGACCGCCCGGTGGTGTCGGGGGTGGACCTCGACCTCGATCGCCGCGAGCGCCTGGCGATTGTGGGCCCGAACGGCTCGGGCAAGACCACCCTGCTCGATCTGTTGTCTGGGCGCCGGGAGCCGAGCGCCGGGCGGATCGAGCGGGGGTCGACGGTCGCGCTCGGCTACTACGACCAGCACGGCGCGCAGCTCGACCCGGCCCTTCGCGTGCGCGAGGTCGTCGCCGGCCCGCATCGCGCTCCCGGCTCGCCCGAGGACCTCGCCCTCATGGAGCGCTTCTGGTTCGCCGGCGAGCTCGCCTGGGCGCCGGTGGGGACGTTGTCGGGTGGGGAGCGCCGGCGCCTGCAGCTGCTCGTCATGCTCGCCAGCCGGCCGAACGTCGTGCTGCTCGACGAGCCGACGAACGACCTCGATCTCGACACGATCCGCATCGTCGAGGACTTCTTCGACGACTGGCCGGGTGCGCTTGTCGTCGTCAGCCATGACCGCACGTTCTTGGAGCGCACCGTGGAGCGGGTCTGCGCGCTGCGCAGCGACGGGACACTCGCCGGGGTGCGCGGCGGGGTCGCCGGCTGGCTGGCGGAGAACGAGGTACCTGCGACCGCGGAGCGCGCCGCGGGCCGCGAGGCGCCGCGCACCAGCCCGAGTGAAGTGCGCGGGCGCGG
>JAJZKA010000074.1 GCA_021809805.1 Actinomycetes bacterium | reverse complement strand
CGGGCGGCTAGCTCGCTCGGGTGGGCCGGTCCATCGAGCAGCGCCAGCAACAACGCGCACCGCGTCGGGTCAGCCAGCGCCCGGCCCACCCGGGCCAGCGCGTCCAGTCGGGTCTCCGCAAGGATGGCCACCCCCTTACGTTACAGCCATAGCTGTAACGTAAGGGCAATCAATCGGCGGTCTCCCGTGGCGGGACGATCAGCGCGTGTTCGATGACGGAACGCTGGCGGTGGGGTAAGGTCGAAGCCCGCTGGAGCACCAGCAGGTCGAAATCTGGGCCGACGCCCCCGACAAACTGCGCCACTGGCGGGCGGGATCGAGGTCACGCACACGCCGCCACCGGCACGGTTCATGTCCGGGATCTCGCACTGTGCCCGTAAGGCCAGGTGCCGGGGACGTATTCGCGTGACGGCCGGCTTGCATTCCTCGCCCGACGGAGGTCCCCTCCCTCTCACAGCGAACGGATCGAAAGGAGCAGCGATGCATCTCATTGCCGTCTACACCAGAGAGGATTCGGCTGCACACGTACGAGGCCGCCCCAGCTTGCGGAAACCGCATTACTCCTGCTCGGCCTGTTCAGCTTCCCGACTGAAGTACGGGATTGCTCGCAGTCGGACCCAGGGCCGGTACTGGAGGTTTTGGAGGATGCACTCCAGGGGCGCGAGGCCACGGATGAGGTTGCCGAGATGGTCCGCCTCGGTCCCCGACGTCTTGCCGACGAGGGTCCGCTGAATCTCACGCACCTGCTCAGCTTTGGTCTGGTTGAAGAAGACCCGGGTCGCGGTGGATCCAGCGATGCTGTCGGGAAGGTCCCGGGGGAACTGGGTGGCGATCACGACGCCGAGGCCGAAGGCACGGCCTTCGCGCATGAGCGGTTCGAGGAACGGCGACTGCACTAGCCGCCACGCCTCGTCGAGAACGAGGAGGCGCTCCAGGCGGTGCGGGTGCTCCCGGCGGATAAGGAAGCTGTAGAGCGCCATAAGGAAGAACTCGGCGACGGCGTTCTTCACCTGGTCGCCGGGCAACTGGCTGAGCCGAATGACCGTAGGCTGGGCAAGCAGGTCGTTGAGCGTGTTCGCTGCGTCGCCGAGGCTGAACAGCCCGAGATCGAAGACGGGAGAGAGGCGGCCGAGGAGTTGGGTCGCCTCCTCCCGGACCAGGACGTCTCGGATGGCCTCGAAGGGGAGGTATCGCTGATCGGGTTCCGGCGTGAACGGCTTGAATCCGATACCGGCGATCTCGTACGTCTCCTTCATGGCCTCACGGAGCTGGAACGCCTGTTGGTCACCGAGCTTGTAGATGCGCTGCAGCATGTTTCCGAGTTCGTGGACGTGGGAGATCGGGTTGACCCGGCCCGTTTCCGGGTCGATTGGCGGCACCATGGGGTTAAAGGGCAGGCTCCCGTACGTCGCGTCGTGGACGGTGAACCCTTCGCGTTGGGCGAAGTCCGCCTTCGAGTAGTCGTCCTTGAAGTCGAGGATGAGCGCCGGAACCCCCCGCGGTAGGAAATCGTGCAGGATCGCTTTCACCGCTTGGGTCTTGCCGCTTCCCGTCTCTCCAGATATCGAGATGTGGGGATTGCTGAGCGGTTGATCGAAGCTTTGCGGGTCGAACCACACGTCGCGCGGATGTCCGCTGGCCGATGACGTCCCCAGCAGGACGCGACTGTGGCTGGGCACCTCGGGAAGGCTTGGCTCGGGGGGTCGCCGTGACGGAGCGGGGGGCGTGATGGCGGGGCCGGCACCCTTCCCGCCTCCTGATCCCGAGGATGGTGCTCCGCCGGTCGGCTGGTCATCTGCGGGTGGCTCGGGCTGCGGGGGTTCGGGCGGGGGCGTCATGGCTGCTTCCAGGGAGGTGACGCCGTCCTCGTTGAGGTTGATGATCGCGACAGGAACGAGATGATCGCCGTCGGCGGCAGACACGTTGCGCAATGGTTCGAGGCTTGCCGTCGCCGTGCCGAGATGCACTTCGATCAGCGCGCACCGGAGATCGACGTCGGGGGTGCCATCGAAGAGTTGCTCGGAGCGCTTCGCCCACCGCTGCTTCGTGTCGTTGGGGTACACCGCCTTGGACAGTTCTCGGTACAGGTGTTCGCGGAGGATCTCCCGACGCGAGGGCGTCACGAGAAGGTCCGGGTGGCCGGGATCGAAGACCTGCCGCAGGATGCGATGAGTGGAGAGCATCTGGGTGATCGCGGGGCCCGAGACCTGCCCGGCGTTGATGGCGTACTCCGACGTCGTGTCTTGGCGGGTCTTGACCTCGACGACGGTGATGCCGAAGCGGCCGTCGGCTCCGTCGATGACCAGAAGGTCCGCACGGTAGGGGTCGTCGGCCAGGTGCAGCCATCGCCGGGCCTGTTCGCTGTCGAGACTGAGGATGATGCGGTGGTGTCCCTCGGGCGTCATGGCCCGCAACGATTGGACGGCGACGAGCAAGCCGAGAAGTCCCCGGACGTGGGGTTGCAC
Organism: Actinomycetes bacterium; assembly: GCA_021809805.1. Lineage (GTDB taxonomy): Bacteria > Actinomycetota > Acidimicrobiia > Acidimicrobiales > Bog-793 > JAKABX01. Next base: position 15,192 of record JAJZKA010000074.1, on the reverse strand, counting down.
GACCTCGCCCGAGCGGCCAGGACGCAAGGTCAAGAGGCCGGCATCGAGAAGGTCACTCAACTCCATCAGAAGAACGTCGAGTTGATCATCGGTGACGAAGGTGTTGAACTGTCTCAGGACCTCCCGGAGGCTCCGGCGGAACGCTGCGGGGGACCGCGTGAACGCCACGACGTCGCGAGTGCCTTCGCGGTCGGTGAGGATGACCGGGTCCCCGTGGGCTGGTCCACCTGTTGTGCGAGTCCGAGCCCCACGATGTGGGGATGGAGGACAGCACACGATGAAGCGACGCCGGCACACGCCCGAGCAGATCATCCGGAAGCTGGCCGAGGGCGAGAAGCTCCTCGGCCAGGGGCAGTCGATCGAGGAGGTGGCTCGCCAGCTCGAGGTCACCGAGTCGACGTTCCACCGGTGGCGGAACCAGTACGGCGGGATGAAGGCCGATGACGCGAAGCGTCTGAAGGAGCTCGAGAAGGAGAACGGCCGGTTGAAGAAGATCGTCGCCGACCAGGCGCTCGACATCGACATGCTGAAGGAGCTGAACCGGGGAAACTTCTGACCCCGGACTGCCGCCGGCGGGCCGTTGGGGCCCTCTGTGAGCAGTTCGGGGTGACCGAACGCCGGGCGTGTCGGGTGGTGGGCCAGCCTCGCTCCACCCAGCGCCTGGCGCCGCCGGTGCCGTCGGACGACGAGCTGGCGCTGCGGGCGTGGCTGCGTGACTTCTCCCGGCGCCGTCCCCGCTGGGGCTGGCGCCGTGCGGCGGTCGAGGCGAAGAAGGCCGGCTTCAGGGCGAACCACAAGCGGATACATCGCCTTTGGATCGCAGAAGGCCTGCGTGTGCCCTACCGCAAGCGCAAGAAGCCGCTGCGGGGCATCGGCCGGCCGGTGGGGGCGATGTGCCCGATCCGACCCAACGTGGTCTGGGCCATGGACTTCCAGTTCGACCAGACGTCAGACGGGAAGATGCTCAAGATCCTCAACGTCGTCGACGAGTTCACCCGAGAAGCCCTCGCTTGTGACGTCGAGCGTTCCATCGACGCCGACGGTGTCGTCCGATGCCTTGAGCGCCTCGCCGCAGGTCGCGGAGCACCGGTCTACGTCCGGTTCGACAACGGGCCCGAGTTCATCGCCCACGCCGTCAACGACTGGTGCCGCTTCAACGGCACCGGCACCGTCTTCATCGATCCCGGCAGCCCCTGGCAGAACGCCTGGATCGAGAGCTTCAACGGCAGGATGCGCGACGAGCACCTCAACGGCCAGCAGTTCGACAGCCTCCTCGAAGCCCAGGTCCTCACCGAAGACTGGCGGATCGACTACAACATGAACAGGCCCCACAGCGCACACAACTGGCTCACCCCGGTCGAGTTCGTCGAGGCCTGGCTCCACCGACAGGCACACCAACTCGCATAGCGGGTGGACCAACTATCGGGGTCCCCTCAAGGACACGGAGCGCCCCGACATCGAGATCGCGGTCCACGTGGCCGTCAGCCACGACGTACCAGGGCACCAGCTTTGCCGCCTCGGTGAACTGCGTCTCCAACGCCGTCGTCTGGTGCATCGTCTGGTAGGAGACGATCTTCTTGCCGATCGCCAGTCCGGCAAGCGAGCTGTACTCAGCGAGAATGCCGCCGAGGGCCGGCTCCAGGTCGAGGCTATGCGTGCCGATGCGGTAGACGAGGCGGCGTCGGTTGGCGAGCGGCTGGATCTTCTGGAGCGCTGCTCCAGCGTCGGCGGAGGTGCGCTCGGTCTGATCGAAGGCGACGAAGATGTGGGGCGTCAGGCTGTCCGGAGGAGAGGTGGGGGTCGGACCGACGCGCCGGCTCTCGAACGTGAATCGACGCTCGTTGTGGTTGCCGAAGCGCTGCTGGACGCGGCGCTCTTCGTCTCCGGAGAGGTTCAGCTCGGCCCCAACGGTCTGGCCGCGGCGTAGCACGGTAACGTGCGCTCCTCGCAGCCGCTCCGGGTCGGCGAGATCGCAGCACATGGAGAGGTAGGTGCCTGCGTCCGGTGGCTCGAGCAGGGCGAGACGAAGGCCCTCGGCCGCGGCAGGCTCAAGGGCGACGTATGCCTCAGCCAACCGCCGGATAGGGCGGAGGCCGTCCGTGGGATCGCGAGCGTCGGCCTGCTCGCTGAAGTGCGGGAGCCCGCCCGCCCTGCCGGTGAACGGCAGGCTTGAGGGGGCATGCTCGGATACCAGCCTCGGGACTCCGATGGATGCGAAGAAGAAAGTGCGACACGAGGTCGCACGTAGCGAGCGTGCTCGCAGATCGGAGGTCCGGCCTATGCCGGTTGCGTAGCACCAGGTCCGTGCTCAACTGACCTGGCCCCGCCCTCGACGTGCGTCGCTGTGAGGCGGGGTGCGAAGCTCGGGGGGAAGCCGAAGGACTCCTGCTCCATCCGGGGGTTACGGGCAAGGGGCAGACCGGACGGGTGAATCGCGTGAACCTCCGTTGATGTCTCGTTATCGCGAGCCTCGCCGATGGGTTGTTGCAGGTGGGGTTGAGGGGCTGGCCGTTGGGAAGCGGCAGGCGCCGGCCGGGGATTTCTTGTCGGCCGGGTGAGCACCGCCGCCCCCGAGATACAGGAGGCACCCTCCCCGGTCGCATCTCGTGCGTGTGGAACGTGGGAACCCTGTTGGGGTCCCGGCGCCTGGTGGTGTCGGGTAAGCCGACCGCGAGGGAGGCCCAGTCCCCCAGTGGGGGTCGGATGACCTGGGAAGCGAATGCCGGTGGTCGAAAGACAACAGGAAACCGAGACATCATGACCAGCCCTCCGCTGGCCGTCTCGTATAACTGGCCGGATACGGGACGTTGTGCCCGGACCCGAAAGGGCGCTGACGCGGGTCAGGTGAGCCTGTGGAGACGAAGGTGGACACAGAAGCCGGAACCGAAGGACACGTTGGGCGCCACGGCAGCGAGACTGCGGTGGTGAACGGACTGGAGGGCGACGACTTCGACTGGCTGTCGATCGACTGGCAGGCGGCCGAGGCCGAAGTACGGCGTTTGCGGCAGCGGATCTTCACGGCGTCGCAGGGAGGGGACCTCAAGCGGGTCCGCGGTTTGCAGAAGTTGATGCTCCGGTCACGGGCCAACGCTGTCGTCAGCGTGCGGCGGGTGACCGAGTTGAATGCTGGACGCAAGACGGCAGGCGTCGACGGGAAGGTGGTCGTGACCGGGCCGGGCAAGGCCATGTTGGCCGACCGGCTGCGTCGCGGTGATCGACCTGTCGCTGCTCTACCCGTCAAACGGGTGTATGTGCCGAAGGCGAACGGGAAGCAACGCCCGCTCGGGATACCTGTGATCGTCGACCGCGTGCGCCAAGCGCAGGTGGTCAACGCTCTGGAACCCGAGTGGGAGGCACGCTTCGAGCCGAAATCGTATGGGTTCCGGCCGGGGCGTGGCTGCCATGACGCTATCGAGGCCATCTTTCATGTGGCGAGGGGACCTAACCCGAGCCGGAAGTGGTGCCTCGACGCCGACTTGGTGGCGGCGTTCGACCGGATCAACCACTCCCGGCTCCTCGACGCGCTTGGTGGCTTCCCCGCAAGGGATCAGGTCGCCGGGTGGCTGAAAGCTGGGGTGGTCGAAGACGGTCGGCTCTCCGCCACGGTGGAGGGAACTCCCCAGGGCGGGGTCGTCAGCCCGCTGTTGCTGAACATCGCCTTACACGGCATGGAGACCGCTGCGGGCGTCCGTTACCGCCACAACGGCCAAATGGCTGGCGTGACGATTCCAGGCTCTCCGGTTGTGATCCGCTACGCCGACGATCTTCTCGCCTTGTGCCACACCAAGGCCCAAGCCGAGCAGGTCAAGGCGGACCTGGCTGCGTGGCTGGCGCCCAGAGGGCTGGCCTTCAACGAGGAAAAGACGCGCATCGTCGCCCTCGATGACGGCTTCGACTTTCTTGGATTCAACGTCCGCCGCCAGTCCGGGAAGCTGCTGATCAAACCGTCCAAAGCGGCCCTGAAACGATATCGGCAGCGGCTGGCCGCCGAGATGCGCTCGCTTCGTGGTCACAACGCTGTCGAGGTGCTGCAACGGCTCACCCCCATCGTGCGGGGGTGGGCGGCCTACTACCGGACGGTGGTTGCCAGCAAAGCCTTCTCCGCATTGGACCGCTACATGTGGCGGTTCCTCTACAAGTGGGCCAAGCTCAACCACCCGAAGAAACCGAAGCGCTGGATCGTCAACCGGTACTTCGGCAGGTTCAACCGTTCCAGGAATGATCGCTGGGTCTTCGGTGACCACCACAGTGGCGCCTACCTGGTCAAACATGCCTGGACCGGGATCGTCCGACACCAGATGGTCAAAGCCGGAGCATCACCCGATGATCCGGCCTTGGCCGAGTACTGGGCCGGTCGTCGACGTCGAGCGGCGCCCCCGCCCCTGGACAATCTCGCACTGCGCCTCCTCAAAGCGCAGCATGGAGTTTGCCCTTTGTGCAGTCAGCTGCTCCTCGCCGCCGACCATCCACCGCAAACACCTGATGAGTGGGAGCAGTGGGTGTGTGCTACTGGGAAAGCGCTGACCAAACGGTCCGTCGCCTACCGGCAGCCCAGCAGTCCGGGCAACCCCGGCAGCGCCGTTCGTCTCATCCACGCCCGCTGCCATCGACGGCCCCCACCAGGAGGCGGCACCGTGCCCAGCACCACTACTGCTGCGAACACCAGCGACTAACCGGTGGGGCTTGCGGGCCTGTCTCAGAAACGGTGTAACTGGTTCTGCTCGGTTCGAGCGAAGCTCAGCTATCTCGTTGGGATGATCATACGTCCTGGGAAGGCAACGGTAAAGGCATTGAGCGCCCCCTTCCAGCGATTCGACCAGCGCTGGCGGCCTATGCCGGTCGGGTCAAGGCTCATGAGCGCCATGTAGATGCACTTGAGCGCTGCGGTCTCGGTCGGGAAGTGCCCCCGTGCCTTCACGGCCTTTCGGATGCGAGCGTTCACGCTCTCGATCGCGTTCGTCGTGTAGATGACCCGGCGCACCTCCTGGTCGAAGGACAAGAAGGGCACGAACTCGGCCCAGGAGCTCTCCCAGAGGCGCACGATGGCTGGATAGCTCGTCTCCCAGGCGCCGGCGAAGCCCGCCAGCGCCTCGAGGGCCGCCGCCTCGGTCGGGGCCGTGTAGATGGGCTTCAGCGCCTGCGCGATGGCCGGCCAGTCCTTGCGGGACGCGTAGCGGAAGCTGTTGCGGAGCAGGTGCACGACGCAGGTCTGCACGATCGTCTGTGGCCACACCGTCGCGACCGCGTCGGGCAGACCGGTGAGCCCGTCGCAGACGAGGATGCAGACGTCCTGCACCCCGCGGTTCTTCACCTCCGTGAGCACGTGCGCCCAGTACTTCGCGCCCTCGCCGCCTTCGCCCGCCCAGATGCCGAGGATGTCTCGCTCGCCGTCCACGCTGACGCCGATCGCGAGGTAGATCGGCCGGTTGGCGACCTGGCCCTCTCGGATCTTCACGACGATGGCGTCGATGAAGACGACCGGGTAGACCCGGTCGAGGGGACGGTTCTGCCAGGAGGTCATTCCCTCCATCACCTGGTCGGTGATGCGGCTGATCGTCTCCTTGGAGACCTTCGCCCCGTAGATCTCCTCCAGATAGGCGCTGATCTCGCCATGGGTGAGCCCCTTGGCCGAGAGCGAGCAGACCATCTGGTCGACGCCACCGAGGCGGCGCTGGCGCTTCCTCACGATCACCGGGGAGAAGCTCGCGTCCCGGTCTCGTGGCACGTCGATCTCGATCGGGCCGACGTCGGTGAGCACCGTCTTCGGCCTCGTGCCGTTGCGGGAGTTCCCCGAGTTGTCCCCTGCGGGGTCGTGGGCCTCATAGCCGAGGTGCTCGGTCATCTCCGCCTCGAGGGCGCTCTCGAGCACGGTCTTTGTCAGCCCGGCCAGCAGACCGCCCGGCCCGACGAGGCTCACCCCCTCGGCGTCGGCGCGCGCCATGAGCTCGACGGCGAGCTCGTTGATCGGCCGCGACGGCCCTCCTCGGCCGGGGGTGCTCACGGTGAAGCTCGTCACGTCCATCACGTCGGTCACTGCAGTCCTTTCCGCCGGGCGGGCCCGGCTACTGTAGGAGGGCAGTTACACCGTTGTAGTTACAGACCCGGGCTTGCTTGAGCCGGATGCGCGGAAACGTGCACGTCCGGTTCTGAGGGGGCCGGGGCGCAGCAATGCGCCCCGGCTACCCGCCGGGATGCCTCCGGAAGCGAACTCGCTCCTCACCAAATCACGGTCGCGTGGTTCGAGGAGGTCCTTTTGGCTCTCGATGACCCGGGTGTACTCGTAGTAGTGCCACAAGAGGAGGGGATGGAGCGGGGTGAGGAGTGCGACGACCGTCTCTCCGTTGTCGAGGAACACGGTATCGGTGAGCATGAGCAGTTCGACGAGGTTGCGGGCATCGTCGCCGAAGGCCTCGTGCAGGGCGCCGTACGCCTGCTCGGTGGTCGTGAGCAGCGAGCGGTATGCGTCGATGATGGGCGGCACGAGCGAACGCGTCGCGGCGGCCGTCGTCATGAGCAGAGGGGCGACGCAGAGCTCACCGACGTGGGGCAGGAGGGCATTGCGAGCCGCGTCGAAGGCGTCGAAGGCATGACGAACCTGAACGCCCGCTTCGGAGTGTTCGGCGAAGGCGGTGAGAAACTCGTCCACGCGATCGCGGTCCCAGTAGCGGAGGACTTCTACGGTCTGCTGGAAGTTGCGGATCATGGACGCGATGTTGTCGCCCCGAGACTTGATGAGCCCGCCGTAGCGCCCCTCACCGAGGAGCCGATTGACAAGGTTCACGACGTCGGTCGAGACGACCTCGTCGACTTGGGCACCGCTCGGCAGGTTGACGCTCACCGGCTCGGGACGAACGGTGGAGCTGTCGATGTCGTTGAGCTGGGCTCGCAGTTCGGTGACCGCGTGGTCGAGCGACGCGGCACCGACGTCGTCGTCTTCGCCGTCCTTGCTGAGGAGGTTCTCCACCGCGAGGGCCGTGAGGTTCTTGGGTGGAGGCGGCGGTGGAGGTGGAGGTGGTGCGGGAGGTGGCTCGTCACCGGATCCGGGCGGCGGCGCGGGAGGTGGCGGCGTCCCGGACTTGACGCGTAACAGTTGGCGCGCATCGGCCGCCGAGAGGCCGAGCCGTCCGCCACGGCGGTACTCCTGTAGGTCGCGGAGCCGCTCGCGCAGCTCGGAGCGCCGCGCCGTGTCGGTCTCCGCAGCGAGCGCCTTGTCGACCTTTTGGCGGTCCTCTTCGCTGAAGTTGGCAAGCCTCAGTGCCAGCGCGCGGTTGTCGTCGAGGCGCTTTCGGAGTTGCCTCTCACCCGGGTTGTCGAAGAATCCTGGGTCAGGCAGCAGGCCGAGCCTGTTGATCTGAAGGGCTGCTTGATCGCGACGTGCGGGGCCGTCCAAGGGCTCCAGAGCGAGGTAGTAGTCAACGAGATCGGAGAACGAGATCTGGTCGTCACCGCCGATGATCGTCCACCACCGCGGGAGGACCTCGTTTACCTCGCCGAACTCGGTGGCGGCGCGCTCGACGAGGAAGCGGCGCAGCAGCGCCGAACCGATCGGGACGAACTCCTCCAACGAGGTGAGCTTCGCCGCGTCCGACTCGGTGATGACGACGATGAGAGCGTGCAGGCCCCGGGTGTTGCGCCACGCTTCAGCATCTTCCACACGGGTGGTGAAGACGTCGTCGGAAATACCCGCCGCAGGCGCCTCGGAAGCGGCGGCGGGATTGAGATAGGCAATGCGAAGGTCGATGTCCTGGCTCAGGATCCTTGCCATCTCGGAGAGCACCGCGGCGGCGTCGAGGTGGGGGACGTCGCGAACGAGGACGCCGGGCTGCCCCTGTGCCTGGCGCAGGGCCTCGCCCAGCAACTGGGCGATGAGGGTCTGCTCGTTGGGTACGGGGCCAGGCGTCATCCGCGTGGCTCATCGGTCGTGACCACGGTCCTGCCGTCGGCGTATGACTTCGCGAAGCCGATGTCGACGATGAGGTCCCGGAAGGCAGTCAGATTCGCCCGCAAGTCAGCCTCGTTGACCGACACGGATCGCCGGATCTCTCCGCCGGCCCTGAGGTCGTTGCGGCGGATGACCTCGAAGTCGACGGTGCGGCCGAGGACGACCCCGAAGGACGAACGCAGGATGTCGAGGAAGTCGTCGAAGTCGAGGGGGTCACCAGGCTTCACGGTCGCGGCGACGAGCACCTCGGCGAACTCCGCGTTGACGCCGTAGCGCTTGTGCTCCTTGCCACCACGGCCACGGTTGTCATACGGGAGGAGGTAGCCGCTGCGGCGCCCGAGGGCAAGCAGCGCATTCCACGGCAGGCCTTGTACCTCGCCTGGGCCGACGCCGGAGTACCCGACCTTCCAGAAGGCTTCGGCGAGCGCGGTCAGAGGGTCGCAGGGACTCTGTGCCGCGAACTCGTCTCGGAGCGCGTTGCTCTCCTTGTCGCTGGGGAGAGAACCGAGGAACGCCTTCGGGTCCGCCCCGCACACCGAGTCCAGGTGTGCACGGATCTTGGTTATCACAAGCTGCTCGATGGCCCGGAAGCCGTTCTGCAGCGTCGCGGCTGACGCCTCGCGTAGGGAGCGCAGACGTCCGTCGAAGAGGTCGAGCAGGATCGGGGGCTGCTGCCCCGTCTCGGTCGCATCGCCGTAGCGGCGGATCATGTGGACGTGGATGGTGAAGGCGCCGAACAGGAGAAGCCGTCGCAGGGTCGTGAGCTTTGCTCCGAATGATCCTTCGTACGCGGCGAGTTGGTCATAGCGGCCACGCAACTCGCGCAGGGTCCCCGAGGTGAACTCCCCCTTCGACGTCGTGGCCAGCAGCGCCGCTGAGCGGTCCGCCCGCACCTGGGCTCGTGGCCCCATCGGGGCGTCACGTTCCTCGTCGACGCCGAGGAGTGGCCAGCCGATCATCGTCCACGGGTCGGTGTCCGTCTCGAGAAGATGCACCAGTAGGTCGGCCGCAGGATGCGCCCTCGCGGCAGCACCGGCGGTGAGAAAGGCGGCGAGGAAGTCGCCGGAGCCGTTGTCGGAGATGTCCGACGTCACCATGCGGCGATGGGTGAGGGTGAACGACGCCTGCGTCGGAAAGACGGCATCGTCGGCTCCCAGGGTGTCCTTGGCCAGTGATCGAAAGCGGGTCAGGGCGTCGTCGGTCGGTGGGTTGCCGAAGCGGTCTGCGAACTGCGGGCCGTACGCCTCCAGGATGGCGGCATTGGGGTTGCGTTCGTCGAGGTAGTCACCGCGCTGGTTCTTCACGAACTGACGGAGGACCCGTGCCAGCGGCGTGTGGTCGTTGGCGATCCCGAGCAGACGGCGGGAGAGACCGTTGGCGACGTGTACGGGCTTCATCGAGGCGTTGGTGGGCAGAAAGCCGAACTCCTCGTCGTAGATGCGCCCGAGCACCTGCGCCGGGGTCTCGATCTCGCTCGCCTCGGTTCCGACGGTCACAGCTCGTACCTCGCCGGCTGGCGCCTCACCTGCACCTTGGCACGAAGGTTGGTGTCGACGTTGCGGATCTCGAGGTCCGAGAGCGGCTTCTGCTCGTGGAAGACCCGGTGCTGCTCATCGACGAACCGGGTCACCTTGCGCGCCACGCTCCGAGACCAGGTGGAGCGGCCGAGCCCGACAGCCGCCTCTCGCAGCGTCAGGTAGACCTCGCGGTCCAAGACGATCCGGCTGGGCCTCTCGCTCTGCGGATTGGCGCTGAGGGCGAACTGGCTCACCCGCCGGAGTTCCCCGGGAAGCCAGGCCGTCACCCACTCGGCGAGGTGGGGACCGCAGACCGTGATGGCATCGGCCGGCTGTGAGTAGAGCGCAACGAACGTCGCTGGCGCTCGGACGTCGTAGCGGTGGCTCTGCCACAGGGTCAGGCGGTTGTCCTCGTCCTTGGAGCAGTCGGGCTCGAAGAAGCGGTTGACGGCCAGCACCATCTCGCGCACCAGCTGCGGATCACCGTTGACACCCTCGTGGAGCACGCGGTCGAACTCCGTCTCGTCTGCGGGTAGCAGTTTCAACAAGTCGGCGCCGCGAGCGTGCTCGAAGAAGAAGCGCCGTTTGGCGACCTTGAAGCACTGCTCCTGCTCGTCGTCCGAGCTGTAGGCGGCTGCAACGGGGACGTCGGTGGGATCCAGCCAGTCGTTCGGATCCGTGGTTCCGCGCCAGAGATGTTCGTCGAGGTCAGGGTGGGTGACGGCGGCCGGGTCGAAAGAGCGCCGGACGAGATCGAAGAGGGGTCCTTCCCCTCCCTCGAAGACGGCGTTGGCATAGAGGTAGCGGCCACTGCCTTGGCTCATGATCCGACCGGTGGCATCGGTGCCACCGGTCATGATGTAGGCGAGGAAGCCCATGAGCTGGCGCATGGTGGCGTGCTCACCACGGCGCGACGCCTGATCCAGGAGGGCAGCGAGCCGCGCCTGCACACGGCTGGTCCGGAGCCGGTCGACATTGCGACGCGCCGGGTCGGCATCAGCCAGGTCGGCGACGAACCGGTCGTCCGTGAGCCGTTCAATCGCCGCCGTGACGACGCTCGGGGCCAGGACGTTGCGGAGGTTGAGGTCGATGACCGCGACCTTGCCCTTGGGGGGCTCGGGTGCCTCGCCGTAGTAGACGGCGGACTGCACTTGGCGGACAGCCTCGTCGACAGGCTCGAACCCCTCCGAACGCGCCAGGCGGCGCAACTCGAAGAGGGGCCACTCGTTGATAGCGAGCACGAAGGCCCGTCCGGTCTCGTGGCAGGTACGCCAGGACGCCAGTACCTCGGCGTCGGTGCAGGCGTTGGCATCCGTGATGACCACGGCGTCGTACTGCGTGGTCAGGGTGGCGCGGAGGCGTTCGATGAGGAACGTCTTTCCATCGCCAGGGTTGCCGGTGACGACGATTTGCCAGCCGTCCTTGGCTGACTGGAGCAGGTAGTCGTCGAGGCCGAGGTCCACGTGGATCCAGTCCAGCTCCTCGGTGGTGAGGCGGTCCGCGTAGCTGTTGGCGTTCCGGTAGAGCTTCTCGACGAAGGAGATCGGGCCGTTCGTGTTGGCAACGCGCAGGTCGGAGATGGCCGTAGGGTGGGCGCTGGTGGAGTCCCCGTAGCTCGATGCTCCGAGGTCGGATGCGACGCGGCTGAGGAGATGGTCATCGCGCTCGATGCCTCTGATGATGCCGAGGGTCTCGGTACGGGCGAGCCGACCCTTCAACCAGCGATCGTGCCAGTGCGCGGCGATGGCCTGCGTGGTCGAGTCGCCGCCAGATGCAGGGAGCACGTACTTGGGGGTGCGCGTGAGGCCGAGGAGGACGTCATCCGCGTTCGTTGCGAGCGGGACCGCGTACAGCAGGCGTGGAGAGTGGTGGCGCAGGAACTCCTCCGGGCGGAGCCCCAGAGCGTCGAGGCCCATGCGCAGCGAGCGCAGCTTGGGGCTCATCCCCTCGCCGAAGAGGTGGTTGACGATCCTCCGCTTGTTGTTGGCAAGCCGTGCGGCGGCGATCAAGCTCTCCGTGGTGTCGGAGGCGAACTGGACGGTGCCGAAGCTGTCCGTGATGCCCACGCGCTCGTAGCGAATGTCCCCGCTGGCACCGACGACGTCTCCGGGTACTCGCACGCGGTTGTACTGGGCGCTGCCGAAGGCGTACAGGCTCGACGTCGTGAGCAGGGAGAGTGCCGGCTTCCGACGAATAGGGCGTCCTGCCATGCCCGAGGCGATGAGACTGATCTTGCCCGCATACCGGCGCTTGACGTCGTTCACGACCTGGGGACTGGTCATGAGCATGGCGACGAGCTTTCCACCAAGCACCTGCTGGTACGGGGAGACCGCTCCACAGGTGATGATTTCCATAACGTTCTCCGCAACCGCTTGCTGCTTGATCCTGCGAAGGACCGTCTCGACGGCCCGGCGGCCATCTTCGGCCCAGAGCAATTCCCGCATCCGCTTTGGATCCTCGGCCACACCGGCCCCCTCGAAGACAGCGATGGCTCGAAGGGTGTCCCCAAGGTTCGCTGAGCGCTTCCGTCGGTAGAGCTGGGTGGTGGCAACAGCCGCCCAGTCCACGTCGTCAGCGCGACCGTCCTCGACCAGGTTGTGCGCCTCACGAATGAGGAGGTACTCAGCGGTGCGATCGTCGCCAGCCCGTTGCAGCGCTCCCCGGCGAGCGCTGTCGGCTGCCTGCTCGCTCCCGTGCAGGTAGGCGACAGCCTCTTGAGGGCTCAGGCCATCGAGCTTGAAGTCGTCAACGTAGATGCGGTCAGCCTCGGCGTGGATGAAGGCGAGTAAGTGCCGGACGATCTTCCTCTGCTCTGCCGGTGACGAAGAGTCCAGGCGGCGGGCGAGCGAGTGGACAGACCATCCCAGTGCGTCGTCCCTCTGTGCGAGGCCGAGGATGGCGTTGCCCAGCGCGGCGATGCCAATGATCGGTCGATTCGGCCCTGCTTCGTCGCGTACGAGGTAGTGCATGTTCCGGCCGGGCGTGGTCTGGTAGGGGATCGACCACTGAAGCCGGGCATAGCGCCAGACGTCTTGAAGGCGGAGCCCCGTGGCCTCGTCCCGAGAGTCCGCTATGACCAACTCGAGGACCGGACGTATCGCCGCTTCGGGCGTGCCCATATTGCGGGCCTTCTGGATGCGGCTCGCCAACTCTGGCCCGTCGGCGAACAACGACCCGACGTCGTGCCGTTCCATCTTGGCGATGAAGTCGGCGACCGACGGGGAGAGGAGCTGGTCCGCGACGGCGAACCGGAACGAGTTGCGCAGATCGGACTTCGCCTCAGAGGGATCCTCGCCCCCCGGCGTGAGCATGGGCGGCAGGATGTAGATCCCGTCGTCGTCGGAATCCGGTACCCATCCCTGCAGGATCAGGTCGCGGAGCAGCCGCAGCGTGGCGATGTAGTACACGGTGGGTTGCATGTCGTCGTCGTCCACGCCGAATTGACGGAGTTGGACCCGCCGTGCCTCGGCGGCGTCGATGGCGCGGCGGACACGGAGCACCCGATCGTCCGTGTCGCGGTCTCGGAGCTGGGCGACCAGGGCGTAGAGGTCCTGGTGGTACCCGAGACTGAGCCGCGGGCGGAAGCGACGAGGTTCACCCCGACCGATGAGCGTGGTGCGACCACCGCCGACCTGCGAGACCGGGGTCGGGCTCACAGCGCGACTCCGTTCGTCTCTCGCTTGGATCCACGGAGGTAGTTCAGGAGGTCGCTGCGGAGAAACCGCCAGGCACGACCGACCTTCTCACCAGGGAGAACGCCGTCGCGGGCAAGGCCGAGGACGGTCTTCGTGCTGACGCGGAGCAGCTTGGCCGCCTCCTCGGTCGTCAACACCTCCTCATTGTCTGCCATCTTCCGTTAACTCCCTGCGAGCACCGATAACGGGACACTAGTTCCGGCACGGACGCGATGCGGGGACCTCGACGCGACCGCCTCCACCGCACGTCGGGAGGATCACACACGGAGGAGGTTCCTACCACGGGGGTGTGCCTGGTGTCCCGAGGCGACCAGACCGACCAGCGACCGCCTGACGTGGCCGAGACTCGCAGGGACTTCGAATTCGAGCGCGCCAACGACCGGATTGGAGGGGAGGTTCGGGCGGTTGCACAGGTGTTGCCCGTCCTCCTTCGTGACTGAACGGGGTCACTGTCACACCGTCGAGGCAAGCTGGTGGGTAGTCGCCGTCGGGCCGAGAGACTGGAGGACAGGATGGCGAAGAAGGAGCGCAGTGGCTCCGGTGGCCTACCGCTGAGCGTGGTGATGGTCGGACTCCACATCGCCAGCGACATTGCCCTGAAGGCCACCTGTCCCCGTTGTAGCGGCCAGGTGATCCTGTACTACTGCAAGAGCTGCAACCGACCAGTGTGGCCGAGGCGGCGCAGGCCCTCCGCCCCGTAATGGGCGTTCGACTTCAAGCCCAAACACACGTTCGTCAGTCGATGTATCCTGATGTAGGTCAAACGGAGGTGAGAGGCTCCTCGCTAGCCTGAGCGGGCGCCCGGTCGGGCTGGCTCGTCGGTGTCCTTGGTGCCAGGGGCGCTAATCGGAGGAGTGGAACCCATGGCGACACGAAAGCGGATGTCGGATGGTCCGCCGCCGGAGGAGCCAAGGCTGCAGGTCGCTCGGGCGGAGGCACATCGGAGCCTCGACGAGCGGATCGGGCTCGGCCAGCAGATGCTCGACCGCCAGGTCAACCCCGCACAGGAAGTCGACAAGCTTAAAAGCGACTTTCACACGTGGCATGACTACAACGAGAGACTGCTCCAGCGCCTCTTCACGACGACGGCGCTCGCGGATGAGTACGTGCCCGTCATGTTCATGGCGAGCGGCTCGTCCGACCCGCAGCGACGCCTGCAATCGGTCCGGCACGACATCGAACACCAAAAGCAGAAGCTCGTCTCAATAGCCAACCGGCTCGATCTCTACGACGAACCGTCGGGAGTGGGTGCCGCAGCGGGGAGGACGGCGACGATGCCCAGGGGACAGACGGTGTTCGTCGTGCACGGGCACGACGATGCACGCAAGCTCGAGGTCGCGCACTTCATCGAGCGCGTCACCGGGCGACGGCCCACGATCCTCCACGAGCAGTCGAACCGTGGCCGGACCGTCATCGAGAAGCTCGAGGAACACGCCGCCGAGGCCGGGTTCGCCGTCGTTCTCCTCACCGGGGACGACGTCGGCGGGGTCGATGAGGCGGGCCTCCGGCCACGGGCGCGACAGAACGTGGTCCTGGAGCTCGGGCTGTTCATAGGTCTCCTCGGCAGGAGCGGCGTCGTTGCCCTGTGCGAGGAGGGCGTCGAAAAGCCGTCTGACATCGACGGCGTCCTGTACGTGCCCTTCGCCGCGGACTGGCAGGTCAAGTTGGCCCAGGAGATGCAGGCCGCGGAGATCGACCTCGATCTTAACAAAGCCCTTATCCCGTAGGTCTCGGGGTCGCTTTCGGCCCAAGAACGAGCCCGGCTTCCGGTTCCAAAGGATCCCAGTTCATCCGCCTGCGTCGTAAGAGCAGCCGGCAGTTGACTCCCTCCTCCCCGGCTGTCGTGCCCGTCCGTCTGTTCGCGGCCCCGGGCTTCCATAGGTGGCATGAGTGAGCGGCGGACCGATCACGAGGTGCCGGTCGGCGCGGTCCCCGCTGGAGTCGAAGGTCCGAACCAGCCCGACGAAGACCATGCCGCGGTCGCCTTCACCTTCACCGTTACGAACGGCAAACCGTCCCGGGGTGCCGCTGACATCCA